>JAPLGD010000026.1 GCA_026390345.1 Candidatus Bipolaricaulota bacterium
TGTCGGCGGAGTTCTCGCTGGGCGGCCTGCTCGGCGGCGGCGAGGAAGAGCCGGTGGCGTCTGAGGCCCCGGTCACTCCGGCGCCGACGACCCCTCCGGCGGCTCCCGGCGGATCCTAGCTTAGGGTAGTCTGAGTTCGAAACATGCGGGGAGTGCGGCACGCCGCGCTCCCCCTTCTCTTTCGATCCTCGCAACAAGACCGTGTTTGAATGCACAGCTCGCGGAAGAGGCGACCCCGCGGCTACTTCCGCGCTTCTCGTCGATCTTGGCGTTGAGTTCTAGGGTTGGGTGGTCACGCACCGCGCCCAGCGGCGGCTCGCGCCTTGTCGGCATAAAGGCGAACGGCGCGGGCGTGGGTGGCGACGTGAGCGGTCGCCGCGGCGTGGCCCGCGGCACGCGCCGCAGCGCAGGCCGCGGGATGGGTGGCTGCTTCGCGCGCTGCCGCGTGGGCGTCGAGAGCGGCCGTGCGCGCTGCACCCACCCGGATCTCGCCACGCGCCCATGCGCGGGCGGCTTCGATGGCCTTGCGCGGCCGATCGTCATTCGGGAACTGGCTCTCGAACAGCGCGAGTACGCGCTCGGCGCAGTCGGCGGCCTCAAGCGCCCGTGACTTGTGGCCCTGCAGAGACGCATCCTTCTTGGGTTCCGCAGAGCGATCGTCCGTCATGGCAGCCTCCACCGCAGTGTACAACTGCCTGGACGCGGCAGCAGTCTCAAGTGGAGGAAGATCCTAGTCCGCCTTCGCCGTCGAGCCGGTGGTTGCGCTCCCCGAACCCGAAGGAGCGCCCTCCTCGATGCGGAGAACCCCGGGCAGGACGAAGACGAGGAGGCTGCCGGCGATCATCACGAGGCCGGCGATGGCGTACCAGACGGGGATACCGAAGCGATCGGCGACGGGGCCGGCCACCGCGAGACCGAGCGGCGCCGCGGCCTTGGCGCCGCTCATCAAGAGCGACAGCACGCGCCCCTGCATCTCGTGTGGAACCGTCGACTGGAGAATGGCCAGCAGCGCGCCGTCGCAGATGGGGCTCATTACGCCCACGAACCCAAATGCGACGACGGCCGCTCCAAAGCCGGTCGACGGCATGAAGCCGACGGCGGTGAATCCGGCTCCCATAAGGAAGAGTGCGACGACCACGGTGACGATCCGCCGCTTGAAGCCTCCCCAGATCCCGAGGAGGGCCCCGCCGCCGACCATGCCGAACCCGAACGCCGACTGGAGTCCCGCCAACTGGATTGCGCCTCCTCCGAAGTGCTTCGTAACCAAGAGTGGGGACAGAGAGAAGGCAGGGTTGGTGAACACGTTGATGGACATCGAGACGAGGATGATCGCGAGGAGCGGCTTCCAGCTCCACACGAACCGCAAGCCGGCGCCAAGATCGGCGAAAACGGATGGCCGCCTCTCTGCAAGCAACTCGCGTTGCGGTTGCGGGATGCGGACACAGAGGAGCGGGAGCACCGCCACAAGGGCCGTGACCACGTCAATCGCAAGAATGCCGTGCATCGGCAGGAGGCCGAGGAGAAGCGCGCCAAGTGGCGGAGCGACGATCGCGGCGAATCCGTACAGGCCTTGGTTCAGTCCGCCGATCCTCGACAAGTGGCGATCGGGGACCATCATCGCCGTCGCCGCCTGCATCGCCGGCCAATGGAAGGCCGAACCTGCCGAACGAGCGAGGAGTGCGACATACACGTGCCAGACCTGAGCTGCGCCGGACGCGAACAGGAGCGCGAGACCGACAGACGTCAGCGCGATCGCGCCGTCGGCGAGGATCATCACCCAGCGGCGATCCCAACGATCGACGAGCGTGCCGGCGATTGGAGAGATGAGGATCTGCGGCAAGAGCGCGACGAGCGTCGCTCCGGCGAGGACGGTGGCTGAACCCGTCGTCCGCGTGAGCCACCACACAAGGGCGAACTGCACGAGCTCGCTCCCGAGGAGCGAGAACACCTGCCCCGTCCAGATGGGGAAGAACCGCGACCTCCATACCCCGGCGTTCCATTCGATGCCGTGCACCCCGATCACCGTCCCTGATTGTCCGGCCGAGTCTGGCTCTCTGCCTCATCGCCGAGCAGAGATGAGTTGCGAAAGGGCGGTCCGAGGTTCACAAGATGGGTGAACGTCAGGTCGGGGGCAGTCCGAGTCTGCCTCTCTGTCACGGTCTCAACGGATCGAGGACCGCGGCGCTGACCCACCAGATGTGCAGGTCGCGTGCGAAGAAGAGGTACTTCCCGTCGGGCGACACGCTGGCGCACATCTCGTCCGTCGCGTAGCCGTTCACCGCGGCGATCGGCTGCGGCAGCGTCCACGTGCCGTCTGCGCGGCGGAACGTGACGACGAGGTCGGGCCAGCGCGGGTTCCCACCGGGCCGAACGTCGAAGATCACGAAGCTCTCGTCGGGCGCCACGAACGGGTGGGCGCCGACCCACGGGACGCCGTCCGACGCCATGTACTCGACCGGGCAGTAGCCGGTTTCCGTCGGCCCACCGTTCGCGGTTTCCGTCGGCCCGCCGTTCGCGTTTGCCGCCGGCCTGCCGTTCGCGTTTGCCGCCTTTCGTGTGCGCACGATGGCCGCCTCGAAGTCCGTAAGCAGCGTCCAGTAGAGTGTCCCATCGCGCGTCGACGAGAAGTACATCGGAGCGTAGTCGACGACGTTGATCGGCGCCGGGAGAGGCGTCGCCAGACTCCAACCCAAGGGCGTGAGTTCGCTGACGTAGGCCTTCCACGCGGCACTCGAGCCGGCGGTGAAGTAGAGGCGGTCCCCTGACGGCGCGATGTGTGGTTCGATGGCCATGCCCGCCGGTGTGAATGGTACGGTCTCGAGCCGAGTCCAGGCTCCATCGACGAAGGCATACCCGACGATCTGGCCGTCCCGCCCCTTGATGGCCTGCTCCGTGAACCAGAATGCCGTGAGGTCTGGATTGAACGTTCCTCCGTACGAGAACGCCGTCAGGAGGCTCGGAGCAAGAGGGATGGGGGTCAATCCCGGTGGCTTCTGACCCAGGTAGTTGCCGGTTGCTGCAGAGCAGGCCATGGCGGCTGGAAACCCGAGAATGGCGCACACGAGAAGCAGACGGCAGAGGCGCAGGCTCATCGGACATCTCCTCTCCCTGAGTCGCGAGATTTCCGAGCGACAGCGTAGCGGAGCTCACGCACCGTAGCCAGAGGCAAGTGCGCGTCCCATCCGCGAATCACGTGGCCGCCTGCGTCTCCTTCAGCACAATCTCGCGCACCTTGTCGACGGCGAGCGACGCGTGCATCTGCACGATCACCCACCGACCGTCGCGCTTCTCGAGAACCCCCGTCCAGCGGAGACCCTCACCGAATCGGCCGACCTTGCCATCCCACGATACGACGTCATCGAGCGTCGCCGAATACCAAGCCACGTCTCCCGAGCGCGAGAGGTGGATCACAAGATCGCGCACTTCCGTCCGCACGGCTTTGAACCGTGGATCCATCCACGTCTCGAACGACTTCGCGTGCTCCTCCCAGCCGGACACGACGTGGGTTGAGCCGGTCCAGAAGTAGAAGAGATCTTCGTCGTGGGCCATGGTGCTCTCCTGCATCGCGACGTCCTTCGTGAGGGCCCACATGATGTTGTTGCGGATGACCTCTGCGATGACGGCCTTCTCGTCCGGTTGCTTGCCTTTGCTCATCCCACTCACCTCGATGGATGGCGCTTGTCTCTTTGCCTGGTTTGACGCTCCGCATCCTGATCGTAGCCAGTCTCGCCAACGTCACGCGCCGCTCGCGTGCTGCCAAGGAAGGCGAGAGCTACACTCGCCACTCATCTGCCTATGCACGTGCGCAGGCGCTCGGACGAGGCGAGGAGGCTGCGATGAGGAAGCTCTGGAGTGGGTCGCTGATCGTAGTGGCTGTTGCGGTGTGCGTGCCTGCCATGCTGTCGGCGGCACAGGCCGCGTCGGCCTCCACAGAAGTGCGCGTGACCTACGTCGGCAACGCCGGCTTCCTCATCACCGTCGGAGACAAGAAGGTCTTGATTGACGCGATGTTCCGCGGTTTTCCCGGCGGGTACAAGCTTCCTGCGAACGTGGCCGACGCCCTCCAGAACGCCCGACCTCCCTTCGACGGGGTCGATCTGATCCTCGCCACCCACAACCACGCCGATCACTTCAGCGCCGACATGGTGCGGCGACACATGGAGGCGAACCCTGAAGCGATCTTGGTTGCCGGCCCTCAGGTCGCGGGGCAGCTATCCGCATTCGGGACCCGCGTCGTCACTCTCACGGCCACGGCGGGCAAGGCGGCGACAACCACCCAGAACGAGATCACTATCGAGGCGATCTACCTCTGCCACGGCGTCTTCCCCGCCGGCCAGAAGGAGGTCGTCAACTACGGGTATGTCGTGACGATCGGCGACGTGAGCTTCTTCCACATGGGCGACATGGACCCCGACACGGTCGGCATGGGCACGTTCCGCAGCTACGGCCTGGCGAACGAGCAACTTGACTTCGCGTTCATCGAGCACTTCTACCTTGCCGGCACGTATGCCGCCCCCGACCTCGTCGCAGCGATCGCAGCTAAGTACATCATCCCGGCGCACTACGAGTACACAACGGTGCCCATGGATCGCAGCGCCATTCTGCGCACGTACCCCGGCGCCATCCTGTTTGCGAAGGAACTCGACAGCTGGACGATGCCCAACCAGTAGCCGGGCGGCTCCGGGGCTCGTCGGACTGCCTCGGTCCTGCTACGGCCCGAGGCAGATCGTGTCGGCGTAGACGTTTTCGTAGAGCACCCGGGCGTTCGTCCCGTCGAGGTTGGCGCGATGGATGCCGCCATCATCGCACCAGAAGAGGGCGTTGGCGCTCGCGTCGGCTGCGATGCCCGTCGGGTGGGAGAGCCCGCGCATAAGCTCCCAGTTCGAGCCATCAATGCTCGTGACCCAGATCATCCCGGTCAACGAGTCTGTCCAATACAGGTACTGAGCGATGTGGGCGAGGCCTGTGCTCGCCGCGAGCTCCGTAGCCTCGGTGACCGGGAAGATGGTCGTCACGGGTGTTCCTAGGTACGTGGATCCGCGGATCTCGCTGGACCAGTCTCTCGCCCAAGCTCCTTCCGCCCCGCGCGCCGACACGTAGCTTCGGAGCGAGTGAAGCCAGTAGACGGCGCCGGCGAACGGATCCACGGCGAGCTCCCACGCGACGTACTCGCTGCCTCGTTCATAGCTCTGGTACACGACGGAGTTGCTGCCGTCGAGGTCCGCGCGGTAGATGCCGCCCTTGTACGCCGGGAGCCCCAGCGGAGGCGTCGGCAGCACGGTCCAGTACACCTTGCTCTTCGAGGTGTCGACGGCGACGTCCGTCACCGTGTACGAGCCTGAGGCAATCTGCTCCCAGCCGGTGGGCCGACTAAGCGGGGCTCGTAGGACGTTGTTTCCCGACGTCCAGAACACGTACGACCCACCGACGGCGATCGCGCCGGCGTCTGCGATGCCGCTGACGACCGACTCCTGCGCTCCGCCTCCACTACGAGAGCCGCGGACGATCGCTCCGTGCGTTCGATCAAGCCAGTAGAGGCCGTCCTCCTTTTCGAACATCGGCCCCTCGCCGACGACGATGCAGTCAGGCTTGGTTGCAGAGCAGGACTCCCCATCACCGAACACCACGGCAAGCGTGACGGAATACGTTCCGGCCGCGTAGTAGATGTGGGACGGAGAGTTCTCCGTCGACGTCGCCCCATCGCCGAAGTTCCAAGCGCAGCCAGCTGCAGCGCCCTCGAGAACCGGCGCGAAGTCCACTGCCAGAGGCTCGTCGCCCGAGCTCGGCGTGAACGTGAAATCGACCTTCGACTGCGGTGCGAACCAGTCACACCCTGTCAGGATCAGACCACCGACACACAAACCTGCGAGAAGTAGAACGCGCACTGCAACGGCTCTCCACACGGATGCCACCTCCCAGGAACTACCACCGCATCCAGCCTAGACCCGCAGCGGCAGGGAGTCGACCAGCGGCGTGCAGTGGGCGAGAGCGCAGAAGACCCGTGGCGAGATGGGGGCGCAAGGCCTCGAGACGCATCACGCGCTGCTCGGCGTCGGACTGGAGCTGCTTCCCTTCTCACCGCTTCTGAGGCCGTGCAAGGCGTCCATCGAGCTGAGGACGAGGCTCCGTGCTAGGAGCCATAAGCCGGCAAGCGCGAGAAGAGGCAGGAGCAGCCCGAGGAGGAGAAGGATCGGAAGGAGGAAGCTGACGAAGAATCCGTACCAGATCTGCCAGTACCACGGACCCTCGTACAGGCTTCCCACGAGCGCAGTCGTCACAACAACCAGCAAGCACAGGCCTGCGATGTAGATTCCGCGTGGGCGCTCGAACTTCGCGGGAAGTCGAAGACGAAGCAACGACGCAGCTCGATCCATCACGTTCCGGCTGGATGCCCCGTTCATGACCCACCTCCGACTGCATCGTCGCGGCGATCTCTCGCTCAGTCTAGCACTCCTGCAGCATCGTCGCCCAACGACTCGGCTGCGGAAGCGTGGGCCGACTGGCGCCGAACGTCCCTCACTGGCTTCCAGAGGCCTTCTAAGGGGAGCCGAAGCGCGCTATAGTCAGGAAGCTCATGGAGATTCGTGCCAAGGCGTGCCTCGTTGCTGCTGTTCTTCTCCTCGTATCCCCGGGTGCGGGCTGGAGCTTGTCAGACTCGCGGCTCACGGTGCCGCAACTCGGGGACACCTACGTTCGGCCGGTTGACGGGATGTCCATGGTCTACGTTCCGGCGGGCGAGTTCGAGATGGGGACAAGCGACGCCGGTGCCCGCTACGCACGCCAGCTCTGCATAAGGGTGTGCGGTCAGTTCGCAGTGGCCGTATGCCAGGCCAGCGCGTTTGCGGATGAGCGGCCCGCGCACCGCGTTGCCGTGCATGCTTTCTGGATCGACCGTGACGAGGTCACGAATGCTCAGTACGCGCAGTGCGTCGAGGCGGGCGCCTGCACGCGGCCGCAGCACGACGGCTCCTTCACGCGAGAGTCGTACTTCGGCGATCCAGCGTACGCCAACTACCCCGTCATCTGGGTCACGTGGCAGCAGGCCCTGGAGTACGCGACGTGGGCGGGCGCACGTCTCGCCACAGAAGCGGAGTGGGAGTACGCCGCTCGCGGCCCCGAGAGCCGCGTCTTCCCGTGGGGAGATGAGTTCGACGGGACCCGCCTCAACTACTGTGCTTCGGAGTGCGCTGCAGGACCGAAGGATGCCGCCGTCTCCGATGGGTTTCCCGACACGGCTTCCGTGGGGAGCTTCCCATTCGGAGACAGCTGGTGCGGAGCGCACGACCTTGCGGGCAACGTGCGCGAGTGGGTTAGGGACTGGTATGGGCCGTACACAGCAGCGTGGCAGTCCAACCCGCCGGGTCCGGAAGGCGGCGACGCGCACATCGCAAAGGGCGGATCCTGGCTCGATCGACCGGACGACGTTCGTTGTGCGAACCGCGGCGCGAATGCGCTTGAGTACTGCGAGTACAAGGTCGGCTTCCGCTGTGTCATGGACGGCCCGCCCTAGCTCCCTTTGGGCTGTACGACCTGGCCAGGGCGGAAGGCTCAGCGAGCACGTCGAACGTCAACAAACAAGACGTGACCGCGGATCGCGACCGATTGCCCGACAGGCATCGGGGCCTCTACACTCGCTGTCGAGGAGGCGCCTATGAACCTACGATCGAAGCTTATCCTCGTCTGTCTGGTGCTTGCCCTCGCCGCGTGGGTTGGGGCGCTCGGCGCTCTCGCGCAGACGACAGGCCACGAGGTCAACAGCGTCATCCTCATCTCGTGGGACGGCGTCCAGCGGGCGCACCTGCTCGACCTCCTCGCCCAAGGCCGGCTGCCCGTCCTGGCGAGCCTCATCGCCGCCGGCACGTTCATTCCGCTTCGAGTCACCGACCACGCCACGGACACGAAGGCGGGGCACGCGGAGATGTTGACCGGATTGGGTCCGACGACGACGGGCGTCTACTCCAACGCGCGCTACCAAGCGATCCCAAGCGGACTCACCGTGTTCGAGCGGCTGAAAGCCCACTTCGGCAACGACGGCATCGCTACCGCGGCCATCACGGGGAAGAGCAAGAACCTCACCGAGACCCTCGCCAATGCCGTATCGGCCATGGACGTCTCGTCGATCGAGTCTCAGGATGCGGACGCCGTCGGAGTCCAGGCGCTCGCCGTGCTTGAGGCCTTCCGGGACCGCGCTTTCTTCGCCTTCTTTCACTTCCGCGATCCCGATCACGCCGGCCACATCACCGGGGAGAACTCGCACCAGTACGAGGATGCCATCGTCGAGTGTGACGTTTGGCTCGGGAAGATCCTCTCGCAGCTCGACTCCCTCGGGATGTCCGACCGAACGGCCGTCTACGTAACCGCCGATCACGGGTTCGACGAAGGGATGAGGACGCACTTCAACGCGCCCGACGTGTGGCTCGTCTCCGAGGAGCCGCTCGCTGCCCCGTTCGCCGGCGAGGGCGACCAGCGGGACGTCGCTGCCACCGTGCTCGCGCGGCTCGGCATCGACGCATCGAGCCTGAGCCCCGCTCTGCCCGGGCGTGCGTTCGCGACCGCGCCGACGCAGGCCGTGCGCGTCGAGAGGGACCTCATCTACGCCACCGTCGACGGCGTCGATCTCAAGCTGGACCTGTTCCTCCCGGCCTCCGCCGGCCTGCACCCGGCGATCGTCTTCGTGCACGGCGGCGGGTGGACTTCGGGCGACAAGTCGATGTGGGAGCTTGAGGCTCAGCGATTCGCAGACGAGGGCTATGTCGGGATCTCGATCAACTACCGCCTTGCACCGGCGTACCCCTTCCCGGCCGCGGTCGAGGACTGCAAGGCTGCCGTCCGCTGGCTGCGCGCCCACGCGGCGGAACTCGACGTGGATCCGGAGCGAATCGGCGCGATGGGGGGCTCGGCCGGCGGGCATCTCGTCGCCATGCTCGGCGTCACCGACGGATCGGAAGGCCTCGAGGGAACGAGCGGCGATCTCTCGCTATCGAGCCGCGTGCAGGCCGTCGTCGACTACTACGGGCCCACGGATCTCACCGTGTTCGGTCAGACGCCCGACCCGGCGATCCTCGCCTTCCTCGACGGCACATGCGCGCAGGAGCCGCTTGCGTGCTGGCAGGCATCGCCCATCAAGTACGCGAGTTCCGACGACCCGCCGTTCCTGATCGTCCACGGAACGAACGACGCGCGGGTTCCGTTCCAGCAGTCCGTGGCCTTCCGCGACGCGCTGCAGGCCGTTGGCGTTGAGGTCGAGTTCCTTGCGCTCGAAGGGGCGGGCCACGGATGGTGGACGAACTCCGCGGCTGATAGGTACTACTACGAGACGGCGCTATCTGCGGCCGTAGCCTTCTTCAGCAAGCACCTCGCGCCAGCCGGCGTGCTTGCCGGCGGCTAGCGCGGGGTAGAGACGACGCACCCGAGGCCCATGACCTCGAGCATCTGCTGGAGCCGCGGGTGCGAACGGATCGGGTCGACAAGCGGCTCGGCCGGGAGCTCGACGAGCCACGGGTCGTGGATTGCCATCGCCTGCTCGAGTTCGGCGAAGGCCTCTTCCGTGCGGCCGGCAGAGATGAGGATGAGCGCGGCGCCGCAGTGCCTGCGCGGGTTCGACCGCGCTGCGCCGACCGCGGCCAGGCTCCGCTCGACGTCCTCCTGGCGTCCTTCCCGCGCGGCCAGCACGCCCCAGAACGTGTCGAGGATGAGGCGGAGCTTGCTGAACGCGGCTTCGGGGCGGCTCTCTGCCTTTTCCATCCAACGGCGGGCCTCCGCGAACTTCCCGGCGAGTACGTAGCAGTTCGCGATACGAATCGCCGAGAAGACGTCTTCAGGGTGCGCTTCGACGACGCGCTCGAGCCAGCGGACAGCTTCGTCCGTCCGCCCGATCTGGTACTCGAACAGGCCGCGCTGCGTCCAGATGTCCGGCGAGTCGGGATCGATTCCTTCCGCCTTCTCGAGCGTGGCGCGGGCCGCCGACCTGTCGCCTAAGACAAACGACAGGTGCACCTTGACCCCGAGGGCCGCGGTGTTGTTCGGGTTGCGGTGCAGGCCGATCTCGAGCGCGTCCTCGGCGCCGCACCAGTTCCAGAGGACCATCTCCGCCCACGCGAGTCCGGCCGCCACGCCCGGGAAGTCCGGCTCGAGGTCGCGTGCCCTCAACAGGTGGGCCTTCGCAAGCTCAGCGTCCTCCGACTCGAGGAGCATGTCGGCGTAGGCGATGTGAGTGATGTGCGCCAGAGGATCGAGCTCGAGCGCTCTCTCCATTGCCTCCTTCGCCTCCGTCTCGCGGTTCCCGAAGTCGTAGACGAGCCCGAGCCAGTGATAGGCCTGCGCGTAGTTGGGATTGAGCTCGATCGCGTGGCGAAGCTCCTCCTCCGCCTTGGCGACGTTCCGGTCCGACTCGAGCAGAAGGATCCCGAGCGAGGCGTGGGCCTCCGCGAGGGAGGGATCAAGGCGCAGCGCCTCCTCCACGGCCTTCCTCGCCTTGGGATGCACGGCGCTCGGCGATTCGATCCCGTGGTTCCCCATGACTGTGTACGTGTCCGCGAGGCCGGAGTACGCCTTGGCGAAGCCGGGGTCTGCGCCGACGGCGGCCTCGAAGTGCTCGAGCGCCTTGTACAGGCTCGTCTTCGTGCGTCGAGCCCAGAACTGGCGCCCCTTCAGGTACTCCTTGTACGCGTCGAGGCTTTCCGTCGGACGCTGCGTCGCGCCGGCGACGAGCACGCCTTTCAACTCCCCGGCCACGTTCTGGGCGATCTCGCTCTGGATCTCGAACACGTCGGCAAGCTCGCGGTCGTAGCGACCGGCCCACAGGTGCTCCTCGGAGGCCGCGTCGATTAGCTGAACCGTGATGCGAAGCCGTTCTCCTGCTTTACGCACGCTGCCCTCGAGCACGGCGCCGACGGAGAGTTCGCGGGCGATCTCGCGCACCGGCTTGGCGTTCCCCTTGTAGCCCATCACCGACGTCTGGGCGATGACCTTCAGTCCCGGCACCTTGGACAGGGTGTAGATCAGCTCCTCCGTCATCCCGTCGGCGAAGTACTCGTCGTCCGGGTCCGGGCTGACGTTGCCCAAAGGGAGAACGGCGAGCCTCGTCCGATCCACCTTGGCTGCCGGCGCCTGCCCGGCCTCGCTCCACGGCAGGACGACGCGGAACACCTCGATCGGCGCCTCGAGGTTCTTGAGCTTCTGAGGGCCCAGGCTCACGAATGGCTGCTTGATCTTGTTCCACACCTGATCGCGCAGCGCCGCCGACGTCGAGATCCCGCCGGGCCCGGCGAGCGGCTCGATGCGGGCCGTGATGTTGACCCCGTCGCCGAACACGTCCCCGTCGCGGCGGACGACGTCGCCGAGGTGAAGACCGATGCGCACCTCGAAGCGCTCGGTTTCCTCGACGCCGCGATTCCGGTCGTGAAACCGCCGCTGGATGTCGACGGCGCACGACACCGCCTGAAGCGCGCTCGGGAACTCGACGAGGAACCCGTCGCCCGTCCCCTTGATTGCGCGGCCGCCGTGGGCCTGGACGCTGTCGCGGATCCCCTGGTTGTGCTCCTCCAGCAAACGCAGGGCGCGCGCCTCGTCCACCTGAGAAAGGCGCGAGTACCCCACCATGTCCGTCAGCATCAGGGCAACCAGTTGGCGCTCGTCCATCCCGCTCCTCGACTCAGGACCATTCTAGCATCACAGCCCGGCGCCCCAACAGGCGGCCTCTCGCCCGGACTCGGCGCAGGAGCCGGCCGCACCTGAAGAGCCGAGCTGCGGGTTCGTGAAAGTAGGAGTGCCTGCCAAGCTGCTCTCGCCGATGTCCGCGTGCCGCGCCTGGAGAGTGGCAGTCAGACGTCGCTTTACGTCAAGGCCTAGGGTCCGCCGCCGCGCGGTGAACCTCACCGTCTTCGGCGATGTCGATGCGCTCTCCGTCGCGCAACGCGCGGAATCCGGTTTCTGTCGCCAGGAAGATCGGAATCGACTTCCCGTACAACTCCTCGGCCACGATCGCCCCGAGCGTGAGGGCCGGGGAGGGGCGCCGCGTCACGATGGCAGCGGGCGCCCTGCCGATCCGAATCAGTTCCAAGAGCACGGCGCTCCCGGTGCTCGATCCCTTCTCGCCGGGAACGGCGAACACGCGCCCGGCAATCGACTCGCCGTGCCGATCGTGGCGCCGGTCGATGATCGTCCCCGATGCGGGATCGACGCCTCCCCACAGGCTGATCGATCGGTCGCTCCGGAGGACGGAGCCTGCAGCGGCTCCCCGGACAATCGGTCGGAGCTTCACCGCGTTCGCCACGGCGCTTCTCCTCTCGGCATCCTGCCCGTGGCCGCTGCCTCCACGCACGCGCCGAGGGTGCCGAACGCAACGCGCGTTTCGAGCTCGCCGGGGGCGTAGTAGGCGCACTTGCCGGAATCCGTCGCAATGACCCGAGCCGTGGAGGCCACGACCGGAGAATGGAAGGGGCACGTGTCGCGCACGATCCTCGCCCCCCAGCGCTCGATGGAGTCGAGCAGGCCGCCTCGCCTCGCGAGCTCGACCGTCGTCGCGCCGGCGAAGACGAGGAACTGGACGTTCGGATGGATCCGCGCCGCACCGAGCCGCGAGATCGCCTCGGACAAAGCGGAAAACTCCGCATAGCTGAAGTGCGGACAGCCGAGGATCACCGCATCGACGGGCGATCCGCTGTCTGCGCTCGACAGTTCGTCCCACGCATCGGCGAGCTGACGCCGAGTGACGGCAACCGCCTTCGAGGGCGGCCGCCCGTGGCTTGCCGAGGCAAGGTCGGGCGCCTCCGGCGTGATCCCAACCATGTGGAACAGCTCGACGGCCCCCGACGAGGCTGCCGCCGCGCCGAACGCCTTCAGCATGTCGTTCGACGGTCGAAACGCTGGGAGTCCGTCCATGACGGGAACCCCATCGAGGGCCAGAGAGCCGACGAGCGATCCGAACGCCGCCCAGGCGGCGGGAGTCTCCCAGTCGCGCGCACGGGCCCTCTCGACGTGGAAGTGCACCGTGGCGCGGCGGTTCTCCGTCCGGTGCAGGCCTGTGTCCGGCACGCGGCCGGTGATCGCGGCGCAGATGTCGAGGTAGTCGGGGTAGCGATTCGTCCGCGCGCCGAGCACAGAATTCGCGTAGGCCACGGCGTTCGACTCGCCCCACGCGATCTGCTGACCGAATCGCGGCGTGAGATAGCCCTGGTACGGGGCGCACGTCCACGTGGGGATGCATCCCAGCTCGAGGTAGGCTTGGGCGATCCGGCTCGCCGTGTCGGCGAAGCTTGGGTTCACGCCGAGCGTCTTCCAGTGCTCGAGGTCGAGCGACACCATGCTGAGCGTGGTCGGAACGGACACCCGGCCGTCGTTCTCGGCCAGGTGGCTCACGAGATCGAGACTGGACTGGCTCATCAGCGCGCACGCGTCGATGTGGGCCTGCTCGACGGACAGAAGCCGCTCTGCGCCAGCGGCTTCCGCCATCCTGACGACGACCGACAAGGCGAAGCGAGCCGCTTCCCCGCGCTCTCCGTCAAGTACCCTGCGATCCTCTGCGGTCAGCTTCATGGCGCTCGTGCGTTCGATGCATCCTCGCTTCCGGCGCCAGTCTAGCACGCGGCCCGGCGGAAGGGTGCGCGTGGCACGGGCGTAACTCGACGGGTATGGAGTGATCCCGGCTCCCCTACGCGAGGTTGGCCTGCAGACGTGCATCACGTGGACTCCATGCAGTGAGCGACCGGCGCCTCTGAGGGCTCGGAACTCGTGGCGCGCTCGGTCTTCGTACATCAGGAGGTTCGGGAATGTCAACGGTTGGCCGGGCACTGGTGGCTGTGGGTCTGTTACTCGCGATCGCCGGCGCGTGCGTCGTCGGCGAGGTTCAGACCCCGTCTTGCAGAACCGCTCTCGTCATCATCGACGTTCAGAGCGCGTGGCTGGGACCCGATGCGCTGACGATTGACGGCATCCTCGTGCAGGAGAAGACGGCGGGGATCGCCTCCATCGCTCGTGCGAACGGAATCCCGATCGTGTTCGTCAAGGACGTCGCCTACCAGTACCGATTCACCGACCAGCAGCTCGAGATCGCCCCTCCGCTCGCCATCCTCGAGGGCGAGCGCCTTGTCGAGAAGATGCACCCGAACGGGTTCGCGGACACGCCTCTTGCGGAGCTCCTTCGGTCCATGGGGGTCACCACACTCCTGATCGCCGGCTATGCGAGCCATGGGTGCGTGAGCGCCACTGTTGCAGGCGCACTGGAAAACGGCTTCGAGGTCATCATCATCGCAGACGGCCACAGCGGGGGGGGGATGGGGACTTCTGGGCGAAGAAGCAGAACCGGATCTGGGCACAGAGCGGCCTTCAGGTCATCTTGTGCGCCGAGATCGACTTCGCCGCACTCTGCGCGTCCTCCAACTCCGAAACCGGCGGCTAGTCAGCGCGCTTGATCGAGGCTCGTGCAGCGCGAGGTGATTGGCTCGCGCCCACACACTGGCCCGGCGACCCCGCGCGTCCGGTCTTCCAAGACGTGTTCGGAAAGAACCGCATCGAAGCCGACGTCGGCCTCGCGCTCACGCTGTAGCCCCGCGGCCGTGTCCAGTCGCCGCGTGTGAGGATCCTCGATAGACTGGGGCGCAGCAGGGTGGCGGATGGCTGGGGCCCGTGGCTCCGAGGAGGTCCGGAGATGGCGCGAGAGAACAAGCTCCTGAAGGTTGGAGACAGGGCCCCGGAGTTCGCCCTGCCCGACCCCCTCACTGGCGAGGTCGTCAAGCTCGCTGATCTCTTGGGGAGGCCGCTCCTTCTCTACTTTGGCCGCGGCACGTGGTGCCCAACGTGCCGGACGTGGCTGGGAGAGATCGAAAAGAACATGGCCGAGCTCACGAAGCGAGGTGCTGGGACGGCGACGATCATGGCCCAAAGCCCCGCAAGCATGAGGACCTACCTCGAGGCGAACCGGTATCCCTTTCCCGTTCTGGCCGACGCGAGCCGCGAGGTCGTGAAGCAGTACGGCGTGTATGTCCGCGCCAACTTCGAGTCGATCAACATCGCCCGCCCGGCGAACTTCGTTCTCGACCGTCAAGGCACGATTCAGTTCATGCACATCGCGTCGATCCAGGTCGAGCATGCCTCGTTCTCCGAGATCCTGGCCACGCTCGACGCGCTCGCCTGACGAGCGGTCGACTCGGGTACCTTCGAAGGAGTGAGGTGCGCGCCCGCGACTGCGCGGTTGTCGCTAGATACCTCTTAGGTATACCATGCATACCGTGGAGTTCGAGTTCGACCCTGCGAAGAGCGCGGCGAACAAGGCCAAACACGGAATCGACTTCGTTCGTGCGCAGGCGCTGTGGAACGATCCGGACCTGATCGCGGTCCCGGCGCGAACGAGCGACGAGCCCAGCTGGGTCGTTGTGGGGCGGACCGGCGACGCGCATTGGTCGGCCATCATCGCGCGCCGCGAAGAGAGAATCCGAATCATCTCCATGCGCCGCTCGCGCCGGGAGGAGGTGTCGTGGTATGAAGGCGAAGGATCTTGACCGCCGTTTCGACGCCGGCGAGGACGTCACGGAATCTCTCGATCTCGCGAAGGCGAAGCGTCCGGGACATGAGCAGAAGAGGGTGAACGTCGACTTCCCGCTGTGGATGGTGGAGTCGCTGGACCGGGAGGCGAAGCGCCTGGGCATTCCCCGGCAGGCACTGATCAAGATCCTCGTGGCGCGACACCTCGAGAAGACGTCGACCTGACGCCACAGCTTGCCGCGAGCTGAGGACCTGCCGTCGCGCCTTGCGTTCCGCAATCGCCCCTGCCAGGGGGATCGCGGCCGTCAGCTGATGGCTGAGCCGCTGGTATCCGAGCAGCGGAGTGGACGGCGAGGCTTCCAGTGCATATCATTCACGGTGTGAATGAAAAGCATTCAGACCGTGAATGGAAGTACCGGCCCCGATGGGTTGAGCAAGAGCTTGCGCGCTCTGTCGCCGATCACCGCGTCGTGGTCTTGACCGGCGCGCGGCAGGTCGGGAAGTCGACGCTCCTCCAGCACGCGAGAGCCACCGCGGACTGGCGCACGCACTCCCTCGATGACGCCGATGTGCTCCGCCAGGCGGAGCGCGAGCCCGAGGCGCTGTGGGCAGGCACGACGCACGTCGTGGTCGATGAGGCGCAGCGAGCGCCCGCGCTCTTCCTTGCCGTGAAGCGCGCCGTCGACCGCGATCGGAAGAGGCGCTTCGTCCTCTCCGGTTCAGCCAACTTCGAGCTTCTCCACTCCGTGGGTGAGTCGCTTGCCGGCCGGGCCGTATCTCTCGTCCTGCGTCCGATGGCTCTTGGCGAGATCGAGGGCCGTGGCGCGCCGGAGCTCCTGAGCGAACTCCTCGGCGGTCGTCTTCCCGACGAAGGCGAGGTCGAGGACTCGGTCGACCCGCTGCCTCTCATCCTCCGCGGCTTCATGCCCGAACTTCCGAGCCTTGCATCGCCCGAGGCCGTGCTGTCGTGGTGGAGGGGCTACGTGGCTACCTACCTCGAGCGCGACCTGCGGAACCTGGCCCAGGTCTCCGCTCTCGCCGACTACAGGCGCGTCATGGAGCTTGCCGCGCTCCGGACGGGGCAGCTCGCGAATCAGACGGAGATCGGGCGAGATGCGGCGGTGTCGCAGCCGACCGCGCACCGGTACCTGAACCTCCTTGAGACCTCGTACTTGCTGAGCCGCGTCCCAGCCTTCGCTTCGGGGAGGACGGCGCGCGTGGCGAAGTCCCCCAAGCTCTTCTGGGCGGACCCAGCGCTTGCAGCGTTCCTGATGGGCCACTACAGCCTTGAAGGGCTCCGCGACGCACGCGAGGCCGGCGCTCTTTTCGAGTGCCTCGTCTGCCACCATCTGCAGGTGGCGAACGACCTCCTGCTGCCGCCGGGGCGGCTCTACCACTGGAGTCCGCAGACGGGGACGTCTGTCGACTTCGTCGTCGAGAGGGGCCGGAGCCTCCTCGCAATCGAAGTCAAGCTCGCGCAGACAGCGCGGTACGCTGATGTTCGCGGCTTGGAGCGGTTCCTTGAGCTCCACCCAAGCTGCCGCGCCGGCGCGCTCGTCTACGCGGGACGCGAGATCGTGCGGCTCGGTGAGAAGATCGTCGCCGTGCCTTGGACGGCGATTGCGCGGTAGACGCAGTGTGGCTAGAGCCTCAAGCACGCGCCGTGTTCCGCAGTCGACGGTTGTCGACGGAACGCACCCGCCGGCTGATGGTCGAATAGTGAACGCCGAGGTGGTCGGCAATCTCCTGCTGGGTGTATCCACACTCGAGGTATGCGCGGGCGACGCTGGCGGAGTCCTGCGAGTCGGAGACGTTGGTTGAGGGCGGCGGTCGGCGGACTTCCGCTTGGGCCTTCGGAACCTCCCGAGCCGGGGACAGCACGGGCGTGTGCGCCTCGACAGATTCCTCGTCTGCGAGGACACCAAAAGTGAAGATCTGACCCCGGCGCCCCGGCGAACAAGGCCAAACACGGAATCGACTTCGTTCGTGCACAGGCGCTGTGGAACGATCCCGACCTGATCGCGGTGCCGGCGCGAACGAGCGACGAGCCACGCTGGGTCGTTGTGGGGCGGATCGGCAACGCGTATTGGTCGGCCGTCATCGCGTGCCGCGAAGAGAGAATCCGAATCATCTCCGTGCGCCGCTCGCGCCGGGAGGAGGTGTCCTGGTATGAAGGCGAAGGATCTTGACCGCTGCTTCGACGTCGGCGAGGACGTCACGGAGTGCCTCGACCTCGCGAAGGCGAAGCGTCCGGGACATGAGCAGAAGAGGGTGAACGTCGACTTTCCGCTGTGGATGGTGGAGTCGCTGGACCGGGAGGCGAAGCGCCTGGGCATTCCTCGACAGGCCGTCATCAAGGTCCTCGTGGCGCGACACCTCGAGAAAGCATCCACGTGAGACGGGGGCCCGATGGATCTGAGCGCGGGCGCCACGCTCCATGGCTGAGGGCGCAGCAACTCCCCCAGCGGCTCGGCTTGCCGAACCGCCACCATCCTCCGCACGGAAACGCCGGTGGCCCCCGCACGACGGTCTGATTGACCAAAGGTCCACTCGGGCTTACGCTGTCGGCGTGGAGGGTGCCATGAGGAACGAGTTCACTGCGGTCATCGAACAAGACGGGGATTGGTACATCGCGTACTCTCCGGAGATCCCAGGCGCCAACGGCCAGGGTCGGTCGCGTGAGGAGTGCCTGCAGAGCCTCGCGTCCGCCATCGAACTGATCCTCCAAGACCGCCGCGAAGACGGACTCCGCGGCGTCCCCGAAGGCGCGGTCCAAGCCGTCGTCAAGGTTGGATGAAGCGCCAAGCGTTGCTGCAGCATCTACGACGCCACGGCTGCATCCTCAAGCGCGAGGGCGCGTCGCACTCCCTCTGGCAGAACCAACTCATCGGGCGCGTCGAGGCGGTCCCACGTCACACAGAAGTCCCAGATCTGCTCGCGAAGAAGATCTGTAAGAGCCTTTCGATCCCTGCGCCGTAGCGTGTGTGAGGTTTACGCCCTGCAATCACGCGCTTCTTCTCTGCAGCCCGCCTTCGTGTGTGTTGACGCGCCGACTGATCGTCGAGTAGTGCACTCCGAGGTGGTCGGCGATTTCCTGCTGGGTGTATCCACACTCGAGGTATGCGCGTGCGATGCCGGCGGTGTCCTCCGCGTCGGTGATGAGGGCAGAGAGCAGCCGACGGCGGATATGCATCTGGACCTCCGTCGCTGCGCAAGCCTGAGGAAGCCTCTGCCCCCCTGGGCCTTCATCAGCGGGCCAGGTACTCCCGCACCATGCTCTGGAACTCCT
>JAPLGD010000094.1 GCA_026390345.1 Candidatus Bipolaricaulota bacterium
CGGTAGTCGAACCAGTCCTCTTCGCTCTCGAATCCAATGAGAATCCCGGCCGGCTTCCCGTGTCTTGTGATGACGATCTCCTCTTTCTCAGCCAGTCTGAGGTAGCGCGACAGGTCATCCTTCACTTCCGACAGCGGTGCCTTCTTCATGAAACCTCACCCGCCTTCCCTAGCCACTCGTCCGCGCCGTCCTTTGCCACAATCGCCAGGATCTCGACTGCATCGTCCGAGACGTCATAGAACACGCGCACATCGCCAACTCGCAGTCGGAACTGCGGCTTCGACAATCCCCGGAGACGCTTGGTCCGGCTCTTCGACACCTTCTGCGGCTCGTTGCGTAAGTGTGTTTCCAGTGCTCGCACTACGAGCGCTCGGTCGGTCGCGCGAAGGCGCTTCAGATCATCGACAGCCTCTGGAGTCAGCACGATCTCGTACCGCATTCTGGCTACATCATGGCTATTTTCCCCCGCCAGGTCAAGGTTCCACTGGAGAAGAGTTGACGTATGCGCCCCCTGCACCCTAGGATACGCGCCCGTTTGGAAGGAGGCGACGTGCAGAGAGTGGTCGGAGCAACGGTGCTGATTGTCATCCTCAGCTTGGTGGCTGCTGAGGCGTGCACCGGCGCCGTCCTCTTCGGCTTTCGCTTCCCCGCCGCCGACGGGCGGCTCGCCGACTGGTACGAGATGCAGGGCGTGAACAACCAAGGGCTCTACTTCGACCTGTTCGATACCCCGTGCCGGTCCGAGGCGGGTCAGTCTCAAGGCCCCGTTCTCCCCCCACCGGCCCCTACCGCCCGCTGAAGTCGATCGAGCACAGCATGATGGCGACGTGCGCCACCGTCTCTGAAGCGCTGGCCCTGCTTCGCGCCAAGGACTACGCGGGGGTCACGCCGTGCACCCGAATGCTCCTCGTCGACCGAGAAGGGAACGCCGCCGTCTACACCGGCAAGCAGGACGTCTTCCGAACCACGCCGGGGTTCGTCGTCACCAACTTCTGGCTCGACGATCCGTCGCTCGGCAACTGGCCGTGCGAGCGCTACAACGCCGCCAAGACCGTGATCGCGTGGGACGCGAGCCCCACCCTCGATCGCGTCGCGCGGATCCTCCGCGCCACGAGCGTCATCCCTCCACCCGGCGTGATCGGAGGAACGCAGTACTCCGTCGTGTGCGACCTCATCGCGGGGATCGTCGACGTGTACGTCGCAGGCGACTTCTCGCAGCGAGCGCGACGGGAACTCGCACCGCTGTGGGCCGCCGGCAGCGAGCGCATCGCGCTTGCCGATCTTGTCTTCACGCCGCACGCGTTGCCTTGAGGGGGACATGCACCTCAACTCATTGTCGAGGGGACATGTACCTCGATCTCGCGGACGGAGATGAAGTATGTGTCCCCCGATCTCACGATCTCAGGCGAGGCGGCGGATGCGGACCTCGATCTCGGGATGGTCGCGGAGGAGCGCGACAAGCCGTGACGGGTCGGTGTCGCCGAAGTGGTAGGGGTAGAGGATCTTCGGCCGGATCGCGAGCGCCGCGTCGGCGACCATCTCCGGTGTCATCGTGTACGGCAGGTTCATCGGCAGGAAAGCCACGTCGATGTCCCGCAGCGCCTTCAGCTCCGGCGTGTTCTCCGTGTCGCCGGCGGCGAGCACGCGCAGGCCGCCGAACGTCAGGAGGTAGCCGTTCCCATCGCCGCAGCGGTGAAACGGGTCGCCCGACTCCCGTTGGTGGATCATGTTGTAGGCTGGGACCGCCTCGACGCCGATGCCTTGCACGGCTGTCACGTCGCCGTTGCGCATCGCCATCCCGCCCTCAATCGCGCCCTCGCACAGGACCGTGTGGACGACGCTCGTCGTCTTCGTGCGGATCGCGGCCAACGCGCCCGGGTCGAGGTGGTCGCGGTGCTCGTGTGTGATGAAGATCACGTCCGCCTTCGGCAGCTTCGAGTAGTCGGCCACGCGGCTGAACGGGTCGACGTACACGTTCTTCCCCCCGTGGCGGAAGAGAAGCGAGCCGTGACCGAGGAACGTGACCTCCAGGTCGCCCTCGGACGTGCTCAGCCTGTCTGTCTCGAACCCTTGCCCTTTCATCGTCATTCCTCCCGGCCGACTCGCCGCGTCCGGCCAAGTCCAGTCTACTCCGCAAGCGCACGTCGGTCTCCCGCGCGGGACGCGGGAACGGACGCGATGCAGTCGGCGGCCGTAGTCCGGTGCTAGCTTGAGAGAGTTGGCGCTCACGCTCCCGCATGAGTCGACGGGGACATGTACATGGCACGAGGGGGACATGTACCTCAACTCCGCCCAGGAGTTGGGGTACGTGTCCCCCGATCTAGACCCTCGCCGCCGCTCTCCCCGATGGGACAGATGCGGGAGGGAGACGAAGACGTGACGGTCATGCGCATCCTGGTGGAAGGCGTGGGAATGAAGGGACCGACGCAGATCGCTTACCACCTCGACGACCGATTCGATCGCGCGGCGAGGACGTCGGCGATAGCACGCACGACGGGGTACACGGTGCCGACGGCCGTCCGCATGTTGGCAGCTGGTATGTGGACCGAGAAAGGCATCATCCCGCCGGAGCGCATCTGGCAGCGCGCAGCGTAGGAGCAAGAGGCCGGTCCCTGGGCCCCCGCCGTAAGGAGCGACATGTGTGAGAGCGCGTACCCATTCCGCGTCGGGGACTTCGAATGCATCGCGATACGAGACTCCGCAGAGCAGTGCCCCGTGAGAGAACTGCTCCCAGACATCGACGACCCTCAGGTTCGAGAGGCACTCGCTCTCCGTGGCTGGTCGACGGAGGAGATGTCGTACGACTTCCTCGGGCTCTTCGTTCGCGCCGGAGACGACGCGATCGTCATCGATCCCGGTTGGGGGCCGTGCACAGATCGACTGGAGAGCCGATTCGTGCCGAGTCTCCGACAGGCTGGCATCGAGCCGGACCACGTGGCCTTCGTCATCCTCACCCACCTCGACCTCGACCACGCCGGAGGCGTCATCGCTCCAGACGGGGGCTTGGCGTTCCCCAACGCGCGCCACGTGATGGCTGAAGAAGCCTGGGCCGGATACAGGTCTCTGCGGATCTTGGCCATGTGCTCGCCAACGGATGCCGAGTCCTACCGCACGCTCGCCCGCCTCTTGGAGGGGCGCGTCCTGCTCACGCGCGACGAGACCGAGGTCGTCGCCGGAGTGCGGACTCTCCCTGCACCCGGCCATCGCCTGGGGCACACGGCCGTCGAGTTCGTTTCGAGGGGCGAGACCCTCCTCCACCTGGCAGACACAGTGCTCCACCCCATCGTCGTCGAGCACCCGACCTGGAGCACAGGGTACGACTCCTCGCAGGAGAGAATTCGGGAGACGCGGCGCCGACTATTCGATCGAGCGGCGCGGAGCAGCGCCCTTGTCTTCCTCTCGCATGCGCCGTTCCCGGGCCTGGGGCGCATTGCGTCCGAGGGCTCCGGCTGGCGCTGGTCCCCCTCGCAGACAGGCCCGAGGAACTGACAGTCGCTTCGCGCGTGCCTCGCGTCCTCGTCACACGCCCGTCCCCGGGAACCGCTAGACCCTGGTGCTGGAATGCAGGACCATACCGCCGTGCCGGGGACATGTACCTCAACTCCCTCGCCTCGGCTGAGTTGACGTACGTGTCCCCCGATCTAGGGCAAGCCCCTCACGCGGAGGAAGTGCTAGCCACGGAGCCGTACCGTCATGCCGCACTCTGCTGGAAGCTACTGCCGGACTGAAAGACCAGACCCTCGTGCCCGTCACGTGGCGGAACCTGTCAAGTCAAGATCTGACCCTCGCGCTTCAGCGGACGCGACAAGTCCTTCATACTCCGCGCGGGCTGGCAGCTCACGCTTCAGCACTCCGCGATCTACAAGATTCTCCAGTTCAGGCGAGATCATCGTCCAATCCTATAACGAAGAGCCGATCTTGCGCGCTGACACGCCCCGCGAACGAGTCTTTTTGCCGGCTCTTCGTACGCCAATCGCGGAGGGTCATAACGTTCGGACTCACCGGCCGTCCCAGCTCCCTCTCGACTGCCTGGAGCGCGGTGAAGAGGTCGGGATGGCCCAGCCGATCGGACACTATGAGAAGATCGATGTCGCTCGTCGCCTTGTCAGTACCCTTGGCAACCGAGCCGTAGACGAAGGCTGCGTGGATTTGGCCTGCAAGAGGTTCTAGCGCGCGCCGGAGCGGCTCGACGAGACCGACCGTCTTCACGATCAGCCCGCGCAACTCCTCGAACGCAGGGGACTCGGCGTTCGCCTGGTAGTGCTTCTGGTTGCCGATGCGCGTCACCGTCACCCAACCCGACTCCTCCAGTCGCGCGAGCTGCCGGTGGGCGGCCCCTGTGCCGCTCCCTGCAAGACGGATTAGCTCTGCACTCTGGAACCGACGACTCGGCTGACCAAACAGGAGGCCGAGCACCCGCTGCTGTACCGGCGTGAAGAGCGCTCCGGCGAGTCCGCGGGAGCCGGTGTCGTCATGTGTTCCCATTATGGGAACGATCATACCCGACTTGGGAACGATAGTGAAGAGCCCGCCTTCCGCCGGGGACATGTACCTCAACTCCGCCAGGAGTTGAGGTGCGTGCCCCCAGACTTGCGGCGGCGGAGATAAGGCACGTGTCCCCCGATCTCAACGAAGCACTAGCGCTGGTCTTCCCTTACAGTTTCCGCGCCAAGAGCATGAGTCGATCGAGGCTTTCGCAGTCTTTGCAGCCCGGAAGGCCGTCTGGCGCTTCTGGCAGGTCGTAGATGGCACGAGCCTATCGGGAGAGCGGTTCGAGCCGGCGCGGCTCCAGCGCAGTTGCGTGAGGTC
>JAPLGD010000049.1 GCA_026390345.1 Candidatus Bipolaricaulota bacterium
CGATAGATGTTCGCGAGCTCGAGGCCGATGACGCCGCCGCCGATGACGACAAGCCGGCGCGGAACCTCCCTCAAGGAGAGAGCGTCATCGGAGGACCAGACGGCGGGGTCGGAGAAGGGAAAGCCGGGGATCTCGATCGGCGCGGAGCCGGTGGCGAGAACGATCCGTTCGGCTTCGAGGGTCTCCCCGCTCGCCAGGTGCACACGGGGGCCGGCCTCTAGTTCGGCGCGGGTCGGGTAGATCGTTACGCCCCCCTTGGCGAGCAGAGTCTCGATGCCGCCGGCAAGGGTCTCGACGACGCGGTCCTTCCACGCGGCGAGCGCGGGGACGTCGACGGTCGGCGGGGCGAACGAAATTCCCATCTCGGACGACGTCAGGGTTTGGTGGAGGAGCTTCGTGGCGGCGTAGAGCGCCTTCGTCGGGATGCACCCCCGGTGCAGGCACACGCCGCCGACCTTCTTCTCCTCGACGAGGGCAGTCCGAAGCCGAACCTGAGCGCAGCGGATGGCACAGGCGTACCCGCCCGGCCCCGCTCCGATGATGACGACGTCGTACTTCATGAGGATCCCTCCGCGCGGATACCGTAGCGGGGAACCGGGCTTCGTTCAACCGGTTGTCCTGGACACCGACGCTAGGGATGATCGCGGCATGCGGCGGGCGGTTGACGGAGAGAGTGGGTTCGTCATAGGCGCTCACCTTTCGATCGCCAGCGGGCGCGCCCGCGGATTCAGCCGCGCCGTCGACGAAGCGGAGACGCTGGGGGCGAACGCGCTTCAGATCTTCACGCGCTCCCCGTCGGCCTGGCGCGCGCGGTCGATCGCTGCCGCGGAAGCGGCCGCATTCAGGACCTGCGCATCGGCCTCCGGCCTTCGCTTTCTCGCGGTGCACGCGATCTACCTCCTCAACCTCGCGACACCGGACGCCGCGCTGTACGAGCGCTCGGTCGCAGCCCTGATCGAGGAGATGGTGCGGGCCGAGGCGCTGGGGGCGGTCTGCGTCGTGACGCACCTCGGCGCGCACCGAGGTGCAGGAGCGAAGGAGGGCGCGGCCCGAGCCGTCGCGGCGATCGGGCGTGCCCTCGAGGCGACCCGTCGCGTTGGGCTTCTGCTCGAGAACTCGGCCGGATCCGGAACAACGCTCGGCGGACGATTCGGGGAGATCGCGGAGATCGTGGACCGCGTCGCCGACGAGCGCGTCGGCGTCTGCTTTGATACCTGCCACGCGTTCGCCTCGGGATATGACTTGAGAACCGCGCGGGCGGTGGACTCGACGCTGCAGAGGTTCGACCGGATCATCGGCCTAGCGTCCTTGCGCCTCGTGCACCTGAACGATTCCGCGTACGGGCTCGGAAGCCATAGGGATCGGCACGAGCACCTCGGCCGGGGAGCGATCGGCTCCGGACTCGCGGCCCTCGTCCGTCATTCGGCGCTTGCGGGCGTTCCGTTCATCCTCGAGACGCCGAAGACGCTCGATGGGCACCGCGACGCCGACGCAGTAAGCTTGCGGTGGGCACGCAACGCACGACGAGGCGAGGAGGGATCATGAGGCTCTTTCTGGATACGGCGAACGTCGAGGAAATCCGAGACCTGGCCTGGTTGATCGACGGAGTGACGACGAACCCGTCGCTCGTCGCGAAGGAGAAGCGGCCGTTCGAGAAGGTGATCAAGGAGATCTGCGACCTGGTCGACGGCCCGGTGAGCGCCGAGGTGACGGCCATGGACGCCGACGGGATGGTGACCCAGGCGAGGCCGCTCGCGGCGCTTCACAAGAACGTCGTGATCAAGGTCCCGATGACCGAGAACGGCCTGAAGGCGGTGCAGGCCCTCGCCGCGGACGGCATCCGCACCAACGTGACCCTTGTCTTCTCGGCGAACCAGGCTCTCCTCGCGGCAAAGTGCGGCGCGTCGTTCGTTTCCCCGTTCGTGGGCCGGGTCGACGACGTGGGCGGCGGAGGCATGGACCTCGTCGCGGAGATCCTCGAGACGCTTCAGAACTACGCGTTCGGGACCGAGGTGATCGTCGCGAGCGTGCGCCACCCGCGACACGTCCTCGAGGCCGCCCTTCTCGGTGCAGAGATCGCGACGGTCCCGTACACGGTGCTGAAGCAGATGTTCCGTCACCCGCTGACCGACGTCGGGATCGAGCGGTTCCTCAAGGACTGGGAGGGCGTGCCGAAGTCGGGGCGGTGACGTGCGGACTCCGATCTGCTCAGGCCTGCTCTTGTGGCGTAGGCTCGGCGAGCTCCTGCGCGCCCAACGACGCGAGAATCGAGTCCACCAGCTCGTCGCGGTTTCCGAGGCGGACGCGGACGAGGTGGAGCTCCTGCCGCACGCGGTGGGCGATCGGGCAGTCGGCATGGGCGTGGGTGGAGATGAGAAGTCCCTTCGGGCTCGCGAGCGCGGCCTCGACGGCGGGGATGAAGCGGGGCGACGACATCTCCATCGGCGCGACCTCGTCGATCACGACGAGGTCGTTCTCTTCGATGGCACGGAGGATCGCCGGAATCCCGAATTCCTCCAGCGACGTGAGGTTCACGGTGTAGGCGCCGACCTTCGGACCGACGCGCTGGTGGATGTGGGCGAGGACCTCCTCGCGGTGGGTTGCGACGTCGACGATGGCAAAGCCGACACGGTGGCCGCACACGCGGATCTCCTTGGTCAGCATCCCGCCGGCCGAGACGGGAAGCCGCTCGAGGAGGCGCTCGATGAGGGTCGTCTTCCCGACGCCGGGGCGCCCCGTGAGGGCGATTCGTCCCTTGAAGCCCATGGGATCCGATTCTATCCTGTCGCCGGCGGCCTCGCCCAGGAAGCTGCCGGCGGACCTGGGCCCCGCCTGCGCGAGAAGGCGGCGACGGTGAGCGGCGAGAACGAGCGATGGATCGGGCACCTTGACATGGACGCGTTCTTCGCCTCGGTTGAGCAACTCGACGAGCCTGCCTATCGCGGGAAGCCGGTCATTGTCGGGGGCCTCGGGCCGCGGGGCGTGGTGGCGACAGCCTCGTACGAGGCGCGCCCGTACGGGGTTCACAGCGCCATGCCGATGGCGCTCGCGCACCGGCGCTGCCCGGAAGGCATCTTCCTTCCCGGGCGGTTCGAGCGGTACTACGAGGTGTCCGAGCGGGTCCGTGCCGTCATCCTGCGCGCGACTCCCGTCATCGAGACGATCTCGCTTGACGAGGCGTTCTTCGACCTGTCCCATCACGGCGACGCGGTCGAGCTGGCGGCACGTGAGATCAAGCGAAGCGTGGAAGCGGAGACCGGGCTGACGTGCTCGGTCGGGCTCGCGCCGAATCGGTTCCTGGCCAAGCTTGCCTCCGAGCTCAACAAGCCGAACGGATTTCGAGTGATCGAGCCGACCGCGGTTCGGGAGATTCTCGATCCGCTCCCGGTGGGACGGATCTGGGGCGTCGGCGAAGTGACCGAGAAGAGGCTCCGTAGCCTGGGGCTCTTGCGGGTTGTGGACCTACGCCAGGCCGATGTAGAGCTACTCGTGCGCGAGTTCGGATCGTACGGCGAGAGGCTGTTCGAGCTGGCTCACGGGCGCGACGACACCTCCCTCGCGGGCGAGGCGGAGTCGCGATCGATCTCCCGCGAAACGACGTACGCCGTCGATCTGGTCTCGACGGACGAGATCCAGAACGAGGTCCAGCGCATGGCGCGGATCGTGGCGGCGTCCCTGGAAGAGGAATCTCTTCTCTGCCGCACGGTTCGGGTCAAGATCCGCTACCCGGACTTCCGCACGGTCACCCGTCAGGTTCGACTTGGCGTGGCTGTCGACTCCGTGAGCGTGATCGAGGCCGTCGCCGTTCACCTGCTGCGGCACCGTGTAGACCTCGACGAGCGGGGAGTTCGGCTGATCGGTGTCGGAGTCGGGAACCTCGTCGGGACGACGGCCCGCCAGCTGCCACTCTTCTAGCGGACGAGACGGTGGTCGCGGCGCGAAGCGGACGGCGGTCGCGGCGCGATGGGGGACAACCCGCACCTCGGAAGCGGAAGGATTCGGCCGCCGGTCCCTGATTGCCGCTCTACGTTCTACGATGAGGTGATGGGGATGAGAGGGTTCCTGCTCGGTCTCGCTGTTGCCACGCTGGGCCCGGCGCTTGCAGTGTCCGCCGTGCCGTTGTGCAGTTACCAGTCACCCTTGACGGACCTGTCGGACTTGGCGCTCTCCTTCTCCTACGAGTACCACAACAATCCGTACGGACTCACGGAAGAGGACAAGAGCGACGGCGACTTCGCCGTGAGCTTCGTCCGGCTGTATGACCGACCCGAGTACGGCTTCGACATCGATGTCGACGGCGCGATGGCGGTTACGAAGGACAAGCTCACGTACACGCTACGTGCCGACGGGAACTACAAGCGCTACTTTGCCTCGGAGGAGGACCTCTTTGCGTTCACCGGAGTGAGCGCTCGCAGCCTGTCGTCGAGCGGGGCTCTGGGGCTGACGGCGAGCGCGGGAGTGGGGTACGGGCGATTCTCCGACGTAACGCCGTTGGCTACAGCCACGCGAATCGACACGTACCTTGTGCGCCGGGGAAGTCTCATCGACCACCTGCACGCCGTCGACCTGCAAATCCTCGCGTACGAGATCAGCAGCGCCGCGGAGTACGACTCGACGGCCGACTTGCTCACCGTAGTTCAGGACATCATCGAGGAGTCGGGACTCGTGCGCGAGGGCGGGTTGGACGCGATCGACATCTCGGAGATGACGAAGTTCATCCAGGACGAGTCGTTCTCGCGTTATTGCGGATGGGACGCAAAGGTCGGGTTGGGCTACGAGATCCTGGACCCGTCCGGAGGCGAGAACGAGTTCCTGGTCACCGCGGCATTCAACTACGCGTTCTCCACGGCTCCGAACACGCAGTTCCTGGTGCAGGGGACCCTGTCCGGTCCCCCGGCGCTCGCCACGACGAATCGCATCGACCTCTCGACCTCGTACGACTACATGGCGTACGAGTACTTGACCCTGCGCGCGGCGTACGACTTCGTCCGCGAGACGAACGCCGGCGTTCCGACGGACATCCACCAGGTGTCGCTGGACCTCGTCATGACGCCGCTCGACACGGCCTCCGTCATCGTGGGACTTGTCTTCGAGCATCGCCCCTACTACACCGAGTGGAACGTGGACGCGACGCTCGAAATCTCGATCGAGCTGCTCTAGGGGGCTGTGGGCTGCCCGACGGTCTTCGGTGTCGGGCAGCTGGGGAGTTCGGCAGAGGGATGAGCGGCTGAACTCCAGTCCTGAAACGTGTCGGACGGCTCGGGAGTTCGGCGAGGGGATGGATGGCCCCGAACTCCTGCACCGAGCTCCTGCACCCAACTCGGTCGGACGGCTCGGGAGTTCGGCAAGAGAAGTGCCCCGCCGAACTCCAGTCGTGAGTCCTGCCGAACGGTTTGTGGGCAGCGTTGGACAGTTGGGAGTTCGGCAGGAGGGAAACGGACGAAATCCACTCGTGACCCAGCGAAGCCTGTCGGACGGCTGGGGAGTTCGGCAGGAGGAAGGAATGGCCGAACTCCACGCACGGAGGCTCCGGCGACTATGCCGGGAGCTGGCCCTCTCGCTGTACGGCCTCGGCCATCGCGGGGTCGTGGAGCATGCCCGGCGCCTCGCGAAGGTCTACGAACCTCGCTTCCGCGATCTCGTCCGGGTCCGGGTGTGGGGTTCCGCGGAGCTCGAAGCGATAGAAGAACATGATCCAGTGCAGGAGCGTCTTCGGGCCCAGTTTGGCGTGAACACCAGCGGGCCGAAGAATCCTCGCCGGGGCGCCGACCTCCTCGCAGACTTCCCGAAGAAGGCCTTCCTCCGGGGATTCGCCGTACCGTAGGAATCCGCCGGGGAGAGACCAGCGGCCCTCGTTGAGGCCTCGGCTTCCCAGGACGAGAAGCGCTCGGCCGTTCTCGATGCAAATCCCCTCGACGACGACGCGCGGCATCGAGGCGTGGACCGCCGCGCGAACTCTTGCCGTCACGTCGGACAGGAACGGGACATCGTCCTTGCTGGGCCACGCGGCCGGGTGAGCGTCGAGCTTCGGAACGCAGAACCACGTGTCGGGTTCGGGTCCCAGCGGCGCAATCCGCTCAATCGGGAACGGCAGTTCTTCGGGGGTCGGAAGGTCGAGAAGGCCGTTCCGCCGCACCAAGTAGAGCCGTCCGTCGCTTTCCACGTAGCACCGCATGCAGTCACCGGGGCAGATTGTACGTGCAACGCAACCCGGTTCGAGCGGTTGCGGGCCCACCTCGGGAGGGCGATAATGCGCCGCCCAGCCGAGGCGGGCGGATGAGACGGGTAGTGCATTCGGACGTTCTTGGATCTCGGAGCACCGCCGGACTCGAAAGGAGATCGTGACGTGGACGAGCGCTCCCAGGGAGTAGCGGATCTTGACGCGCGATGGGCCAGGTTCCCACGGGATCCGGAGAGCATCATTCCTCTCCTGCAGGAGGTTCAGGAAACCTCGGGATACCTCTCCGAGGCGGACTGTGCGCGCGTTGCCGAGTATGCCAAAGCGCCGATCAGCACGGTGTTCGGGGTAGCGACGTTCTACTCGCAATTCCGGCTGCGCCGGCCGGGTCTCCACACGGTCCGAGTCTGCGAGGGAACCGCGTGCCACGTCCTCGGGGCGAACGACGTGATGGAGACGTTCAAGGAGCTTCTGGGGGTCGACGTGGGGGAGACGACGGCCGATGGCGTCTTCACTCTGGAGAGCGTTCGCTGCCTCGGGTGCTGCAGCCTGGCTCCGGCGGTCATGGTCGACGGGAAAACCCACGCGCGCGTTGGGCGAAAGCAGATCGAGAAGATCCTATCCGACTGCAGAAAGGACGGGGCATGAGGACGGTGCGCGAAGTGCGTGTCGGTCTCGCCACGTGCGGCATCGCGGCGGGTGCCGAGGCCGTCTACGAGGCCTTGGTTACGGAGATCAGCGCGGCGAGGGCGGCGGTTCCCGTAAAGCGCGTCGGATGCCTCGGCATGTGCTTCAACGAGCCGTTGGTCGAGGTCGTGACGTCCGACGGGACCGTGGACCGGTACGGCCGCGTGGGCCCCAGTGACGCGACGCGCATTGTGCGCGAGGGCATCGTCCGTGGAATCCTGGTCGCCGACCTCATCGTGGATTCCGACGCCTTCCTCGGTCGGCAGGTTCGCATCGTGCTCGAGAACTGCGGCCGCATCGATCCCGAGTCGCTCGACGAGTATCGCTCGTGCGACGGGTACCGCGGGTTGGAGAAGGTGCTGCGCAAGATGTCGCCGGGCGACGTCGTCGCTGAGATGACCGCCTCCGGGTTGCGCGGTCGCGGCGGCGGCGGCTTTCCCGCCGGGACGAAGTGGGCGCTGGCCGCGAAGGAAACGGCGACGCCGAAGTACATGATCTGCAATGCCGACGAGGGAGACCCCGGTGCGTTCATGGACCGAAGCGTTCTCGAAGGGGATCCTCATCGGGTGCTCGAGGGGATGGTCATCGCCGCGTATGCGATCGGAGCCTCGAGAGGGTACGTGTACGTGCGTGCCGAGTATCCCATCGCGATCACTCGGCTGAAGCGCGCCATCGCCGACGCGCGATCCGCCGGCTTCTTGGGCGAGCGGATCCTCGGCTCCGACTTCTCGTTCGACCTCTTGATCAAGGAGGGTGCCGGTGCGTTCGTCTGCGGGGAAGAGACGGCGCTGATTGCCTCCATCGAAGGGAGGCGCGGAATGCCTAGGCGCCGCCCGCCGTACCCATCATCTTCCGGTCTGCGCGGAAAGCCGACGTGCATCAACAACGTGGAGACGCTCGCCAACGTCCCCTGGATCATCCGGCACGGGGCGTCGGCGTTCGCCGCCTACGGCACGGAGAAGAGCAAGGGGACGAAGGTTTTCGCCCTGGCCGGCAAGATCAAGAACTGCGGCCTGATCGAAGTCCCGATGGGAATGACGATTCGCGACATCGTGTTCGGCATCGGCGGAGGAATCCAGAACGACGGGGAGCTGAAGGCCGTGCAGATGGGAGGGCCCTCGGGAGGGTGCATCCCGGCCTCCCTGGCGGACACGCCGGTGGACTACGAAGCGCTCAAGGCGACGGGTGCGATCGTCGGGTCGGGAGGGATGATTGTCCTCGACCAGGAGACGTGCATGGTCGACGTGGCGCGCTTCTTCCTCGACTTCACCCAGAAGGAGTCGTGCGGCAAGTGCACGTTCTGTCGGGTGGGAACGAAGCGGATGCTCGAAGTCCTGGAGCGGATCTGCGCCGGCCGCGGAACGACCGAGGACCTTGAGCGGTTGCTCGACTTGGGGCGGAAGGTCAAAGCGAACTCGCTGTGCGGCCTTGGGCAGACGTCGCCGAATCCCATTCTGACCACGGCCGCGTACTTCCGCGACGAGTACGCGGCGCACATCGAAGAGAGAGCTTGCCCGGCGAAGGTCTGCAAGCCGCTCCTGCGCTACGAGATCAACCCTGAAGCGTGCAAGAACTGCAAGCTCTGCACGCGGCAGTGCCCGGTGTTGGCGATCTCCGACGGCGACGGTCGTGTCCAGCGCATCGACGCTGCCGCCTGCGTGAAGTGCGGGCGCTGTAAGCAGGTCTGTCCGTTTGGCGCAGTGAACGTGAGCACGGGGAAGGTGACGGCATGATCCCGGTGACGATCAACGAGCGAAGGCTGGAGGGGCACCCCGGCGAGACCATCCTCGAGCTGGCGCGAAGGAAGGGGATTTCTATCCCGGCTCTCTGTGACGAGGAGCGTCTCGCGCCATTCGACTCGTGCAGCGTGTGCAGCGTCGAGGTGGAGGGACGCGGGATCGTGCGGGCGTGTTCGACGCCGATTGCCGACGGAATGGTGGTTCGAACGGACTCGCCCGCGGCGCGGGACGTTCGCAAGACGGCGCTTGAGCTCCTTCTCTCCAACCACTGGGGAGACTGCGTCGGTCCGTGCCAGGAGGCGTGCCCCGCGCACACCGATTGCCAGGCCTACGTGAGCCTCGCTGCGAACGGCCGGCCCGAGGACGGGCTCCGAGTGCTCTACGAGTACTTGCCCTTCCCGGCGTCGTTCGGCCGGATTTGCCCAGCTCCCTGCGAAGACGCGTGCCGACGCGAGGTGGCGGAGGAGCCGGTCCAGATCCGCACGATGAAGCGGTACCTCGGCGATCTCCAAAGCACCTACGTCCCCTCGGTGGCGGAGGCGACCGGAAAGCGCGTCGCCGTGGTCGGCGGCGGACCCGCGGGGCTCAGCGCCGCGTACTTCCTCCGCCGACGCGGCCACGATGTCGTTGTGCTCGACGCTATGCCTCGGATGGGGGGAATGCTGCGGTACGGGATTCCCGAGTACCGGCTCCCGGCGGCCGTCATCGACCGTGAGCTGGCCGTGCTCGAGAAGATGGGCATTGGCTTCCGCAGCGAGGTCCGGCTTGGGCAGGACGTGGCGCTGAAGGAACTTGAGCAGGAGTACGACGCCGTCTTCCTCGGCCTCGGAGCGTGGGGAACGCACCCGATGGGGCTTCCGGGTGAAACGCACCCTGCCGTGGTGCAGGGCACGGACTTCCTGCGGCAGGTGAACGAAGGGGAGCGTCCTCGGCTCGCCCAGAAGGTCGTCGTGATCGGCGGGGGAAACACGGCGATGGATGCCGCGCGGTGCGCGCGGCGGCTGGGCTCGGACGTGACCATCGTGTACCGACGGACTCGCGAGGAGATGCCGGCCCAGCCCCACGAGGTGCAGGAGGCCGTGGACGAGGGCGTGGAGCTGCGGTTCCTGACGCAGCCGGTTGAGTTCGTGACCAAAGGGCGAGCCCTCGTGGGCATCCGCTGCGTTGAGATGCAGCTCGGCGCGGCGGACGAGAGCGGCCGGCGGCGGCCGGTTCCCGTCGACGGATCGGAGTTCGTCGTGGACGCCGGGACCGTGCTGTTGGCGGTCGGGCAGTCCGTCGACACGACGAGCCTCCAATCGACGGACGTCGAGGTGACGAAGGCGGGAAACGTCGTAGCCGACGCCGCCACGGGGCGCACGTCGAGGGCGAAGGTGTTTGCGGGCGGCGATGTGGTGACTGGCCCCAGCATCGCGATCGAGGCGGTGGCCGCTGGCCGGCGCGCCGCGGAAGCCATCGACCGAATGCTCCTGACGGGGAAGGCGTCCTCGTCGCCGCGGAAGTACGTTCACGTGAAGCACGGCGTCACGCGGCACGACATCGGAGATCCGGCGACCGCTCCGCGGATTCGCACCCCCGTCCGCTCCGTCACCGACCGACTCAGGGACTTCGAAGAGTACGAGACGGGGCTCGACGCGGCTCAAGCGGTGGCCGCCGGGCAGCGATGCCTGGAGTGCGGATGCATGACGTTCAACGACTGCCTCCTCCGCGACTACGCAACCCTCGCCGAGGCGTCGCAGGAGGCGTTCGCCGGCGATGTGCCGCGTTCGCTTCGAGACGAACGGCACCCCTTCATCGTGCGGAAAGTCGGGAAGTGCGTCTCTTGCGGACGCTGCCTCCGCGTCTGCGCGGACGTGTGCGGCGTCTCCGCGATCGACTTCGTCCGACGAGGCATCGAGACGGAGGTGCAAGCACCGTTCAACCGTGCCTGGCAGGACTCGAACTGCGTCACATGCGGCGCGTGCGTCGATGCCTGCCCCACCGGGGCGCTCTACGACCGGACGGTGCTTGACAAGCAGGTCCCGCTGGATCTCGTGGGGGCGAGGACGGTCTGCACCCTCTGTGGTCTCGGATGTGATCTGAACGTTCTGACTCACAACGACCGATTCACGCGGATCGTCCCGGGAGAGCGGTCGGACGTTCTGTGCGCGCGGGGTCGCTACGCCGGCCATGCGCTGCAAGGCGCACAGCGGATCACGGTGCCCATGATTCGGTGCGGAAGCGCGCTCAGGGAAGTGTCCTGGGCCGAAGCCTTGCGCGAGGCGTCGCAGCGCCTCGCGGCGGCTCGAGGGAGCGCCGTGGTTTTCGGAACGGGGCTCCTGACGTGCGAAGAGGGATGGCTCGTGTCGCGGATCGCTGTCGAGCTGTCGGCCGGGTCACCGCTGTTTGACGTCAACGCGACGCTCCCCCAGACGGACATCCCGCCGGAGAGGATGGCGACGCTGGATGCGCTCGGCGAGCCTGGAACCTTGATCGTCGTCGTCGGACCGCGCAAGCGGCACGAAAAGGTGGTGCTGGACGTGGTGCTGCGCCGGGCGATGCGTGGCGGGAGCGCCATACTCAGCGTCGGCGGTGAGGTGCCGGGCGCCCAGGTCGAGTTGCCGGTGGAGTCTCTGGCTGCGCTTCTTGACCGGCTCTCGGGCGCCGTCGATCTCGTCGACGGCCTCGGCGACATCGATCTTCCGTCGGCCGTCGGTTCGGTCGAGTCCGGCCCCGGCGTCCGCAAGATGATCGTTGTCGTCGAAGAACAGACAGTTTCCCGCGACGCGCTGGAGCGTGTCGCAGAGTTCGTCGTGCAGAGCGCCGGATCCCGCCTGCTCGTTATCCCCGCGACAGCGAACGCGGTCGGGCTGAGGCGCCTCGGGTTCGCGGAGGAACTACGGACCTCAGCACGCGCCTGGCTTGCCGTGGGCGCGGATCCCGTGGCGACGGCCGCCGGCCGGCAGCACCTGCCTGGGGTCGAGACGCTCGTCGCGCTGAGCTCCGTTCAAACCGCGACCACTGGGCGTGCGCATGTCGTGCTCCCGATGCAGCTGCCGTGGGAGACGCGGGGGCACGTCATCGGAGCGGCCGGGGAGAAAGCGCTCGCAAGGGTCGCGCGAAGCCCGTTCGAGCAGGAAACGTGGGAGACGCTCGTCCAACTCGCCGATGCGCTCGGCGGCGGGCCGTATCCGCAACAGTTCGAGTCGCTCGCGAGGACCGCCATGGAGGACATCAGACGCGGGATGCGCGGAGGCGCAGCAGCGGGAACAACGGCGGCCAGCATCTCGTGTATCGTCGACCGCCGCCTCGGCGAGCTCGGGGTCTAGCGGAGAAAGGAACGCGACCCACGTAGCCGTAGCCGATCGCCGCTTGCGTCGTGGCGGTTGTCCCTTCGGGATCGGACTCGTGCCTGGGATTTGAATGCGGCCGCGTGTCATGATCCCAGTCACAGACAGCTAGCACCACCCGGTGCCCAGTCGAGTGGAGGGGCGTCGCCTCTCCACTCGCCCCTTTTGGGTTCAGCTCTCAAGAGCCCGCGCGACGCGGCGTCAGCTCTGACTCCCTCCTCCTCCCGGCGCGTGGGGTATGCTCGCTTGCGGAGGACAACATGGACTGGAAGCCCTACTACCAGCGCGAGTGCGCCGCTCCCGGAGCACGAGACGCGATGGCCCGTTGGGTCCTTGAGGGCGCCGACGCGTCGCTCGTGGCCGCTGTGCGGCGAGGCGCCGTGCCGTCGTTCCCTCACACAGCGCTCGCGTACGCGGGGCCCCTGCAGGCCCGTGTCGTGAGAAGCCTTCTCGACGCCGGGGTTGAACGGATTCTGGCGCTCGGCGTTCTGCACAGCGGAGGCGTCGACGTCTATCGGACGGCGCTCGACGAGGGGGAGTCGGCGGATCGGAGGGCCGAGGCATTCGGTGTCGTCCGCGGAGCGTTCTTTCGCGCGGAAGCCGCCGCGGAGACACCTCTCGGTCGAGTCCCGTCGTGGCGCCCGAACCACCCAGGCGACTTCGTTCGCTTCGAGCGCGGCGGCCTTCTCGACGCGGAGTTCTCGCTCGACACGTTCCTCACCGTATGCCGCGCGGGGGCAGACGCCCTCGGCCGGCGCCCGATTCCAGTCCTTGCCGCGTACGTCGGCATGACGCGCGATCCGGTGAGTGGGGCGTTCTCGGTGGCGGACGAACTTGCGGCGTGGGTCGAGGCAGAATGCGACGGAAAGACGGCCGTCGTGACGACCGGGGACCTCGTCCACTACGGGACGGGGTACGGCGAGGCGTGGGTTGCCGGGGCTCCGGTTGACCGCGGATCTCTCGTCGCAGCGATTCGTCCCGAGGTCGAGGGTTGCCTCGACGCGGCGTTCTCCCGTGGAGACCAGGCCGAGGCGTACGCCCTGTCGCGCGGCAGGCTCCTGAACGACCAGCGGGAGATCCTCCCCGTCGTTGCCGAGTACCTCGGGGTTCCCGCGCCGTTCGAAGTTCTGTCGTTCGACCTGTCGGACTACGCCCCCATTCTCGGCGCCGCGCCGCCTTGTCTCGTCGCGTCCGCCCTGGTCTGCTACGGCGCGTGACGTGTTCGATGGCGCCGAACGGAGTGGGCAGGGATTGCGGCGCGCATCGCGGACCGATTGCGCCGGGGGCTGCGACCTTCTACGCTTCACCGGCACGATCGAAAGGGGAGTTGGAGTCGGACGATGAACAGGCCGAAGACGGTGGGCGTGATCGGAGGGATGGGACCGGCGGCGACTGCCGAGTTCTTTCGGCGGTTGATCGCCGCAACTCCCGCGAGGCGCGACGACGAGCACCTGCGGGTTCTCATCGACAGCGATCCACGCATCCCCGGGCGAACGGCGGCGATCCTCCATGGCGGCCCGGATCCCGCGCCGCGACTGCGCGAGATCGCGCGGGGCTTGGAGGCGGCCGGCGCGGAGCTCCTCGCCATGCCGTGCAACACGGCCCACGCCTACCTCGATGCGATCCGAGACGCCGTAGCGATTCCGGTCCTCGACATGCTGGAGGAGGCGACGGCGAAGATCGGGAAAGGACCGGTGGGACTCCTCGCCACGGCGGCGACAGTCCGCCTCGGTCTCTACCAGGACGTCGGGCGGCGCCGAGGCCTCGAGGTGCTGGTGCCCGACGCAGACCGCCAGGCGGACGTTACGCGCGTCATCGCCGCGCTGAAGGCACGCCCCACGCCGGAGGCGCTCCGGAAGGACCTCGGCTGCGTCGTGGGCGCGCTCAAGGCGTCCGGAGCGCGCGGGTCGACGAATCCCTCGTGTGGATCGACGCGCTCGACGCCCTGGTCGAGGCCACGGTTCGCGACGCGCTCGCGGGACGTGGGAACTAGGCTTGGAGAGGAGGGAGTGAGATGAGCGACGCGAAGACGCGTGCTGCCGAGGCCGTCGACGCTTTGGAAGGTCGGCTCCGGTCGGTCAGCCGAGAGATCTTCGAGCCCCCGGAGGAGAAGTGCGATGAGGTCCGGGCTTCGAAGCTTCTTGCCGACGAGTTGCGTGCGGCGGGGTTCGAGGTCGAGGTCGGAACGGCCGGCCTCCCCACGGCGATCCAAGCGGTCCACCCGGCCGCGGCGCCCGGGCCGACGGTGGCCATTCTCGGCGAGTACGACGCTCTCCCGGAGCTCGGCCACGCCTGCGGCCACAACCTCATCGCCGCGGGGGCGCTCGGCGCGGCG
>JAPLGD010000024.1 GCA_026390345.1 Candidatus Bipolaricaulota bacterium
GAAGTTCGGTTGCATGCATGCACAGAGCCCGACCTCGGCAGCCCGCGCGATCTGCTCTTTCGACGCGAGCTCGAAGTGCTCGACGCGGTGTCGCAGCACGGCGCGTGTTTCTACGGCCTCGTGAGCCTTCACGATCTGCTCGATGGCGCGATCGCCGATCGCGTGGGCGATCGTCTGCCATCCCGCCGCATCCGCCGTGCGGATCAGGGCTGTGACGACTGCATCGTCCCGCAGGAGAGTCCCGCTTCCTCCGCTCCGGAACGGCTCGGACACGGCGGCATTCCGCGCGCCGATTGACCCATCGAGGAACAGCTTGACGCCGCCCCACTTCCCCCAATCGTCTCCCTCGCCCGTCCTTCTACCCGCCGCGACGAGCCGCGACAGCGACTCGACCGGAGGGTTGACGACCAGGCGCAGCGCCAGCGCCTCCGCGACCCCAAGGAAGATCTCCGGGGCCAGGCCGTCGCACATCGTATGCACCGAGACAACCCCCATCCGGTGACAGAGGCAGGCCGCCGCCCGGAGCGCCTCGTCGATCGTGGAGCGATCGGGCCGCACGGCCGCCACGGCGGCCATCGCGGCTTCCTCGCGCACGCGTCCCAGGTCCTCGTCCACGTCGGCCGAACGAGCCGCCAGAATCGCGGCAACCGGTGGGTCCTTCAGGCCGCGCGAGTTCGCGACCAGAACATGTCCGTCCACGCGGACCGCGAGAACAGGGTTTCGCATCGCGGCACGGTCAAGCTCCCGGCGCGTCAGCGCGCGGGCCTCCGGCCAGCGACTCTCGTCCCATCCCGTCGCAACAACCCACTCTCCGGGTCCGCGCCCCCGCGCCGCGTCCCGCACGGCCGCGATCGCTTCCTCCCTCGATCGCTCCGACACGTCCACGTGCCAGCCGATCTCGGCAAGTCCCGTCTGAGCGAGGTGCACGTGCGCGTCCACGAAGCCCGGGATCACGGTGCCTCCCTGCACGTCGATCGCCTCGTCGGTCGAGCCATCCATCTCGTCGCCTCTGCCGATCCACGCGATGCGTCCCTCCCGAAGGGCGACGGCATCGGCGTCGGGGTGTCCCCAGACCTCGGCGCCCCGCAGCGTAACGGAGTGGCCCCCGCCCTCGGCAGCTGAGAACCTCCCGGCTTCGCTTCGCATCTCAGTCATCTCCGCTCGGGCCAGCGTCTTGCACTCTTTCGACACCGTCTTCCATGGTTCTTCCATCTTACTTTCCACTCACCTCCATGGATACCTCCGCGGTTTGAGATACGCTAGCCCCATCCCCAGCTTCTGGGAGAAGAAAAGCAAGCGACCCCAAAGGGGTTGGCTGTTGAGGAGAGGGGGTGAACTCCGTGCCGAAGAAGGAGATTCTTGACAAGCTCTCGATCTACATTCCTCAGAAAAAGATGAGCGACCGACCCGTTGAGCGGCTCATGAAACTCGGCGAGAAGCAGGATCGCTCCATCAACTACCTCGTTGTCGACGCCATCCTTCAGTACCTCGAGCGCGAGGAGAACCGCAGCTAGCACGCTCGATCCATGAGACGTCGGCCCGGAGAGCGGGACGGAAGAGGTTGCCCCCTTCCGTCCTTTCGTTTGCCCCGACTTGTCTACAGCAACTCCCGGATCGCGGCGAGATCCACGTGCTTCATCACGAGGTCGCGCAGCCGCTCCACCTTCTTCGTCTCGTCCGGCGTAAGGAGCGGCTCAATCTTCTCCACCTGCATCGCCACGGCGTAGGTGTCGCCCGGAACCAAGAGGAGCGGGATCTTCTTCTCCGACGCTCTCGAGGTCACGTTCGACGGCGGCAGGATGTTGTTCGTCAAGACGATGGCCGACGTGCCCCCCGCTTCGATCGCCGCGAGGATCATGTCACTGCGGTCCCCGCTCGTGATCACCATCTTGTCGGGCGCCTTGATCGTCGCTCCGCTCATCGCCGCGGCGACCGACATCGCCCCGACCGTGACCTTCCGGACCACGCGCTGGAGCCCGTCCTCTCCGGCCACCACGCGCGCGAAGAGCCGCTCCGCGACCGTCGCTACGGTCATCGTCGTCAGCTCCTTGTCATACGGGATGACACCGAACACGTTGACCCCGAGTCGCTCGATCTCGGGAAGCTGGACTTCACGGAAGTCGTCGGCGTGAAGGACCTTGTTCACGATGACACCCGCGACGGTCGCCTCGTCGGACCCGACGAAGCGTTCGATGAAGGCGAGGTCGTCGGCGATGTCGTCCTCGCTTCCTCCGGCCACGATCAGGACGGGAAACCCCGTCTCCTGGGAGATCGTGAGCGGGTCCAGGTACACCGACGCCCCGTGGGACAGGTTCTTCCCACACTCGATCAGCACCGTGTCGCGGTCCACGCTGAGCGACTCCATCACCCGCCGCAGCTCCTTCGCCATCGAGGAGCGGTCGTACATGAAGCGCAGCTTGGAGTGGTCGAAGCCGATGCTCATGGTCTCCGGTTCCTCTCCCAGCTGAAGGAGCCGCGAGAACAGCGCGGCATCGTAGTCCCAGAGACGCTTCTTGCGGTAGAGGAACCGATCGCCCAGCGGCTTGATGTAGCCGAAACGCCGATCGATGGCGTTCGCCAGGCCGACCAACACACTCGTCTTCCCAGCACCCTCACGCGTCGACGCTACGATCAGCGACTTCACCCTGCGTCACCCCCCTGATTCTCAAACAGGATCCGCACGTCCACCGCGACGACTCCCTTGCCGTAGTCGTAGACAACGAGCGGGTTCACTTCGATATCGGTAATCTCCCTGCACTGCGCCGCCAGCTGTCCGAGTCGCACCACCACATCCGCGGCGGCTCCAACATCCTTGCGGCTCTCCCCGCGTACGCCAAGGAGAAGAGGATACGACCGGATGCTGCCAATCATGATCCGTGCCGTCGTCGGTCCGATCGGCGCCGCGCGGAACGCGACGTCCTTCATGACTTCGACGTAGATCCCTCCGAGGCCGAACATGACGACCGGACCGAACGAAGAGTCCTGTCTCGCACCGATGATGGTCTCTACCCCCGCCTTCACCATCTCGACGACCTCGATCCCCTCGATCACCGCGTCGGGTTTGTGCGCAAGACAGCTCTGCAGGATCGCCTGATACGCGTCGATGACTTCCTTCGGCGTCTCGAGGTCGAGGGCGACGCCGCCAGCATCGCTCTTGTGGATGATGTCCTTCGACACGACCTTCATGACCACCGGGTATCCGATCTCCCCCGCGGCGCGGACGGCCTCGTCCAGGTTCCGCGCGAGGATCGACCGCGGCATACGAAGTCCGAGGATCTTGGCCACCACCGCCGCCTCGTTCGCAAGGAGGAAGCCTCGTCCATCTTCACCCGCCTTGCGAAGGACGGCACGGATCCCGGCCACGTCGATGTCGGGAGGCGGCGACTCGCTCTCCACGACCTCGCTCTGGCGCTTCCACGAGCGGTAGAGCGCACCGAGGACGGACACCGCCTCGTAGACGTCCCCAAACACGGGGATTCCCTCCAGACGCAACTCGCGCAGGATCTTCTCGATCCGCTCTCCGCCGAACAACGAGAACACGATGGGCTTGCGCCCCCGATACCGCTGGTACACCGTGCGCAGGATGGACGCGAACTGCTCGGTGTCGAAGAGCGCCGTCTCACAATAGAGAGCGATCGCCGCTTGCATGTCGTCTCGGTCCAGGACCGCCTCGAGCGACCGGGCGTAGTCCTCGGCCGTCGCCTGGCCGGTCAGATCGACCGGATTCTTCGACGATCCGAAGTCCGGCATGACATCGGCGAACGTCCGCTTCAAGATCGCTTGATCGTCGAACAGCTGGACGCCGTACTTCTCGCAGGCGTCCGTGGCGAGCACGCCGATTCCCCCACCGTTCGTGACGATCACCGCCTGTTCGCCCGTCGGAAGCGGGGCGTCGGACAGGAAGCGGACCCAGTTGAACGCTTCCTGCACGCTCTCCGCGCGGAGAACGCCGCACTGCCGCATGATGTCGTCGAACACGGCGTCCGCTCCCGCAAGGGACCCCGTGTGCGACGCCGCGGCCATCGCACCGCGCTTCGATCGCCCCGACTTGATGGCGACGACGTGCTTACGCGTCGTGATCCGCTTCAGGGTCCGAACGAGTCGCTCCCCACCCTTGACTCCTTCGATGTAGATGAGGACGACCCTCGTCTCGTCGTCCTCCGCCAGGTACTCGAGGAGGTCGGACTCGTCAATGTCGGACTTGTTTCCGACGGAGATCAGAGCGGACAGGCCGAGGGACTCGGCCGCCGTCTTCCCAATCATGGCGATGCCCAACGCGCCGCTCTGCGTGACGATCGCCACGTGCCCGGGGAGGATTTTCCCCGGCCCGAACGTTGCGTCCAACCGGCTCGCCGCCGAGTAGATCCCGAAGATGTTCGGCCCGAGAACGCGCATCCCGTGTGCCCGCGCGTACTCGACGATCCTCTTCTCCAAGTCGAGGTTCCCCACCTCGGAGAACCCCGACGTGATGATGACCAGGTGCCCGACGCCCTTGTCGGCGCACTCCGGGAGCGTTGAGTACACGCTTTCGGCGGGGACGCACAACACGGCGATGTCGACCGGACCCGGAATCGCCCCGAGAGACGAGTACACCGTCCGGCCGAGGATCTCGCCCCCTTTGGGGTTGATCGGGTAGATCCCCCCCGCATACCCGGACTTCACCATGTTCTCGACGACCCGATACCCGATCTTTGCCGGGTTCGTCGACGCGCCGACGACCGCGACGCCGCGCGGGCGGAACAGGCGGTCTATGCTTGCACCGCGCTCCGACTCACCCGAACAGCATCCTGAGCTCATACACGCCAGCCCCCCGCTTCTTTTCAATGGAGAACCCCGCTCGTTCAAACAGGTGCATCATCGCCCGGTTGTCGACCAGAACCTCCGCGCTGAATCCCAGGAGTCCTTCCCTCTTCGCCAGCAGGGTCAGGTAGCGGAGAACCTCTGACCCGATGCCGCGATTCTGGTACTCATCCCCAACGACGAGCGCGACCTCGGCCGTGTGGGTGTCCGGATCCATCCCGTACTGCCCCACGCCGACGACGATCTCCCGCTCCTCCTCTTCGATCACGGCCAGGATCACCATCTCCGCCGTGTAGTCGATCACGACGAACTCCTGCAGCCGCTCGTGCGGCATGTCCTTCCGCGAGGAGATGAACCGTTGGTAGACCGACTGGTCCGACAGGGAGTAGAAGAAGTCCTTGAGCAGCGGCTCGTCGCTGATCCGCACCGGTCGCAGGAGGATCTCCTGACCGGTCTTCGTCGTGCGGTAGGTCTCGAGGTGTTCCGGATACTCGCCACGCTTGCCCGGAACATACGCCTGGTCGCTGTAGATCAGCTTCCGCGCTTTGGCCTCGCGCAGGAGCCACGGGCGGAACTTCGGATGGGCGACGCGGATCAGCTCCATCGCTCGTTCACGCATGTTGCGCCCGTGGAGATACGCAATCCCGTACTCCGTGACCACGTAATGCACGTCGCCGCGCGTCAGCGTGACGCCTGCGCCCTCGCTCAACACCGGGACGATGCGCGACACTTCGCCCTTCTTCGCGGTCGATTCGAGGACGAGGATCGACTTCCCGTCCGGGGCGAGCACCGCGCCCCGCATGAAATCGGCCTGTCCCCCGATCCCGCTGTAGAACTCCGTCCCGAGCGACTCGGCCGTCGCCTGTCCGGTTAGGTCGATCTGCAGCGCGCTGTTGATTGCCGTCATCTTACGGATCTGCGAGATCACGGCCGGGTTGTTTGTGTAGTCAACCGGCCGGAACGACACCGCCGGATTGTCGGCGAGGAACTCGTAGGTCGCCGTGGAGCCCATCGAGAAGGCCGCCACGGTCTTGTTCCGATCGATCGGCTTCTGCGTGTTGTCGACGATGCCGGCTCGCATCAGTCCTGCAATCCCGTCGCTCAGGAGCTCGGTGTGAACCCCGAGGTGCTTCTTCCCCGACAGGTGAGACACGATCGCGTCGGGGATCTTCCCGTATCCGACCTGGATCGTTGCCCCATCCTCCACGAGCCGCGCGACGTACTTGCCGATCCGATCGGCGATTTCGTCCGATCCACCCGTCCCATACTCGAGCAGAGGCTCGTCGTGGACCAGAATGCAGTCGATGTCCTCGACATGAAGGAAGCTGTCTCCGTGCGTGCGCGGCATGTGCCGATTGATCTGACAGATGACGACGCGAGCGCAGTCCACAGCCGCGCGGCCGATATCAACGCTCACCCCGAGGCTCACGTAGCCGTGCTCGTCGGGGAGCGACGTCTGAATCAGCGCAACGTCGATGGGTACGACTCCCCTGTAGAACAGCTCGGGCACGCGCGACAGAGAGATCGCCGTGTAGTCCGCGTCGCCTTGGTTGACCGCCTCCCGCGTGGGCGCACTGATGAAGAACGAGTCGAGGCGGAAGTTGCGCTTGACCTCCTCCCGCAGGTAGGGGACGAGCCCAAGAGTCCAGATGTGAATGACCTCGGCGTCGAAGAACGCCTTCGGGTTCGTCTCCGTGTACTCGACGAGCGCGTCGAGCAAGTACTGGGGCTGGCCGCACCCCGTTCCAATGAAAATCCGGTCGCCGCGGTGAATGTGCGCAAACGCGCGCTCCGGCGCGACGAACTTGTCGGGGTAGACCGTTCGCAGCCGTTCGATGTTTTCCTCAGCCCTGCCCATTGCCCCGTCCGTCATCGCCAAGTCAGGCACAGGATCCCGATCGATTCGCAGCTCCCGTCTGTAGGATGCCTCCGGCCGCAGTACGCGCCGGAAGCCGTGCCCCATTCTGCAAAACGAACGCCAGGATCGCAAGCGACGGCACTCCGAAAAGCGGACGCGCGGCGGAAGTCGACCACCTGTCAAACCGGTCCTCATGGTGACGAGTCGCGTTCACGGAACCCCACTCATCACACGTCGAGCTTCCGCCGCGCCTGCAAGGAGGTGCTGCGTGGGCGATGCGGATTCCCGCGTCGGGCACCACCCGGAGCCGACTCCGATGGGCGTGATCCACATCACCTACGACTACCTTCGCAGGTCGGGGCACGCCGACCGAGCCCACATGACTGATGTAGAGGGGACATCCGTTCCACTCATAGGAGTGACGTCTATCCCGATGCCGCGCCGGATCCCGCAAGTCGACCTGTCACGAATGCCCACAGGAAGTTGTGCCCGCCAATCGGCCCGAACGCGTCGAGCACCTCGCCGCAGAAGAAGACCGTAGGAACGAGCCGGCTCCCGAGCGTTCTTGGGAGCACCTCGCCGAGCGGGACCCCGCCCCCCGTCACCTCGGCCTCGCCGAAGCCACCGGCCCGCCGGATCGGGAGTTCGTAGTCCGAAAGCGCCTTGAGAATCCGTGCTCGATCGTCTCGGCGGAGCGTCGACTTCTCGGCCTCGTGCAGGTCGAGTTCATCGAGCAGGACGTCCCCCAGGCGCCCGGGAAGTGCTTCGCTCAGCGCCGTACGGACCGTTCCCGGACCCGGAGCGAGGACGCTCTCCCAGTCCGAAGCGCTGCGATCCAACCACGAGACGCGCAGCGCCGGCCTTGGCGACATCGCTGGCGCCGCTGGCGCCGCCTTGGCGCGTCCCCAACGCGCGATAGCGTGGGCTGCGTTGAGCACCACCGGACCGCTGTAGCCGCGGTGGGTGAACAGAAAGTCCCCAACCGACGACGTCCGTTGGTTGCCGTCACCGGTCGAAAGCCGGACAGGCAGGGACAGCCCCGCCAGGCCATGGTGCGCCGGCGTCCCACCGTAGAGCAGCACGAGAGCCGGGTATGGAGGTATGAGGCTGTGACCGAGACGCTGTGCGATTTCGAACCCAAACCCGGTGCTCCCCGTCTTCGGGTACGACATCCCGCCGGTGGCTACGACAACGTGAGACGCGACGATCCCTGGTCCTGACTCCACAACGACGCGCCGCCGTTCATCGGGCAACACATCGACGACGCGACACTTGCCGCGAACCTTGACCCCCGTCCGTCGGATCGCCTTGATGAAAGCGTCCCGCACCTCCGCGCCGCCTCCGCTTCCCGCCGGGAAGACTTTCCCCGTCCTCTTCTGCTCGATCAGGCGGAGTCCGATCGGTCCCTCGAGGAACCCCCGCACCTCCTCCAACGGCCAGGACAGGAGGATCTTCCGAAGCGAATGGGGTGACGAGTCCGTGACGTACGCCTCCGGCCCGACGGAGACAGGGAGCACGTTGCACCGCCCTCCGCCCGAGAGAAGGATCTTCTCCCCCGGGGAGGGACGGGAGTCGACCAGAAGGACGTCCGCGCCAGCCTTCGCCGCGAAGTACGCGGCCGTCATCCCCGACGGCCCTCCCCCGATCACCACGACGTCGAACCCGGTCTTCTTCGTCACGGAAGAAGCATACCCGAGCGGTCTCCCGTTCACGAACGCCGCGTCCGAGTACTCGGACGAGCTGCGTCCCCCGCACACGCTCGCGCCACGCCTGCCAGGCGGGACCCCGTATAATCCCTTTGCCATGAGCGCCAAAGGAACTGACTTGGATCGACTTCGGTCTCATCCTACTCCCACCGGCATCCCCAGCGCGGTCCGATTCCCCGACTACGCAGGCCTGTCGATCGCCGCGATCCCCGACCTTGCGCGCGCGGCGCTTGGTCTTTCGACCGCGCCCGGATCCCTCGTGGAGGCCGTCGCACCGGAGACGTTCGACCGGGTTCTTCTTGTCATCGTCGACGGATTGGGATTCCACCGCACGGCACGTTTCCTCGACCGCGCCCACGACTCTGCCCTCGCCCGAATCGCGAAGACCGGCTCTCTGCGACCAATCACGAGTGTCTTCCCCTCTACAACCGTCGCGGCGCTGTCTACGTACAGCACGGGACTCGCGCCCGCGCAGCACGGACTCATCGGGTACCGCCTTTACCTACGGGAGATCTCGGCCGTCACCAACATGATCCAGCTGTCGGTCGTCGGCGGAGACGACGCCCCGGCAGCGGCGTCGGGGCTGGACGTGGACGCACTCCTCCCGTGTCCGACCGTGTACGAGCGCCTGGGAGATGAGGGCGTCACAACCCACACGCTCCTCCCGCGCTACATCGCGGGAAGCGGGCTGTCCCGCATCCTGTACCGCGGCGCAACCCACATCCACCCCGTCGTGAGCCTCTCCGACATGCTCACGTTCGCCCGCCACATCCTGGAACGCGCGGCACGGCGCACGTTGGTCACCCTGTACTGGCCGGAACTCGATTCCGTCGCCCACACGCGCGGGCCGGATTCCGACGCCTACGAAGCCGAACTCCAATCGTTTGACGACGCCCTGCGACGCGAGCTCCTCGGGCGGGTTGACCGTACGCTCTTGATCCTGTCTTCCGACCACGGGTTCGTAACCATGGAGCCCGAGGACTACCGGCCCTTGTCCAGCCTGCCCGAGCTTCAAGAACGCCTCCTTCTTCGACCGGTCGGCGAGCCGAGGGCCAGCTACTTGTTCCTTCGGCAGGGGAGCGAGGCCCCGTGGGCGCTTCCCGCCACACTGGACGACGGCCTGGTCGTCCTCGGCGCCCGCGCCGCCGTCGATGCGGGGCTTCTCGGACCCGGCGTGCCTCACGCGGAGATCCTGTCGCGAGTCGGAGACGTGCTGGTTGTCTCTACCGGGAAAGACGGCCTCTACCATCCGTACCCGGACTCCCCCTTCCTGCGCGGCATGCATGGCGGACTCACGGAAGACGAGTTGTACGTGCCACTCTTCGTTTCGCCCCTCAAGTGAAAGGAGCCCGAGATGGTGTTCATCGACAACAAGAGCCGAGTCAAGCCGCGCCTCTTCGATGACGGCGCCACGGTGCGCGGCGCGGAGAAACGCGTCCTCATCGGACCCGCGGCCGGCGCCCCCAACTTCGTTATGCGGCATTTCACGATCGCCAAAGGCGGGTACAGCCCGAACCACTCGCACGCGTGGGAACATGAGGTGTACATCCTTACAGGCCGCGGCACCGTGCGTTTCTCCGGGGGAAGCCGCCCCGTCGAACCGGGCGACTTCGTCTACGTCCCCCCGATGGACGAGCACCAGTTCGCCAACGCGGGCGACGCGCCGCTCGAATTCATCTGCGTCGTGCCCACGCAGGGGGACAACGAGTAGGGCGCGATGAAGTCCGTCGTGGTCTGTCTGAGCGGCGGAGTCGACAGCGCCGTCGCCGCGCACCTTCTGAAGCAGCAAGGCTTCGAGGTTGCCGGACTGACGTTCTGGCTCTGGTCGTTCTCGCATGCCCCACAAGGGAACAGAATGTCTCCCTGTTGCTCGCTCGACGCCGCAACCCAGGCGGCGCGCGACCTCGGCATTCCCCACGAAGTGGTGGACTGGAGCGATGCGTTCGAACGGATCGTTCTTGCGGAGTTCGTCGAGCGCCATCGTCGAGGCGAGACGCCGAACCCGTGCGGCCGCTGCAACCGCAGCTTCCGCTTCGAGGCTTCTCTCGACTACGCCCGAGAGAAGGGGTTTGACTACGTCGCCACCGGACACCACGTTCGCATCCGGCGCGAGCCCGACGGCCGCTTCGCGCTCTACCGAGGGCACGACCTTCGCAAGGACCAGACGTACTTTCTGTACGGGCTGACCCAGGAGAAGCTCCCGCGACTTCTCTTCCCCGTCGGGGAGTTCGACAAGTCGGATGTGTTCGCGATCGCGCGCCGCGAAGGCCTATCGGCCGCCGAGCGGCCCGAAAGCCAGGATCTCTGCTTCGCGGTCGACGGATCCACCGCATACGTCTTCGATTCGGAGGACTCGCTTCCCGGGAACGTCGTCGATCGCGAGGGGCGCGTCCTCGGACGGCACGACGGCTTGATTCACTACACGGTCGGACAGAGACGAGGACTCGGGATCCCCTCCGACCGACCCCTCTTCGTGCTCGACCTCGATGTCCGGCGCAACGCGCTCATCGTGGGGCCCGAGGAGGCCCTGTACGCCTCGTCCCTCGAGGCTGATGAGGCGAACTACCTCGGCGATCCGCCGTCTCCCAACGCTAGGATCGGGGCGAAGATCCGGTACCGGTCGCCCACGTTCGACGCTACATTTTTCCCGCGGGGGTCCGACGCCTTCGCGCTCAACTTCGCTCCCCAGCGTGCCGTAACGCCGGGGCAGCTCGCCGTCCTCTACGAAGGTGACCGCCTCCTCGGCGGTGGGATCATCCGCCCACGACGTGCCGCCGCGGCGACCCAGCCCCTATAATCCGCCCCGGAGGGGTGGGTGAGCGGTCGAAGCCACCGGTCTTGAAAACCGGCAGGCCCTCGGGCCTCGCGGGTTCAAATCCCGCCCCCTCCGTCCGAGGCGACTCGCAGCCCTACGGCGAGTCGCTCGGGAGTTCCGTCGTCTTGTCGCGGAACTCCTAGCCGGGACCGATGACGGTACGTAGCCCGGGACCGACGAAGACCTTGGCTCGCCCAGGGGGACGCGTGACGGGTTTGCCCACCTTTCGGACAAGCGGTAGAATCGCGGCGTTGGAGAGGTAGTCAAGCGGTCCAAGACAACGGTTTGCTAAACCGTCGAGGGGTTCACGCTCCTCCGCGGGTTCGAATCCCGCCCTCTCCGCCAGCGCCCGTAGCTCAGCGGATTAGAGCGTTGGCCTCCGGCGCCAAAGGTCACAGGTTCGAACCCTGTCGGGCGTA
>JAPLGD010000001.1 GCA_026390345.1 Candidatus Bipolaricaulota bacterium
AGCGCCGAGGAGGACGTATGACGAGATGGGTTCTCTGTTTGCTGGCCATTGCCGCCCTGTTCGGGCTGGTTTTCCTGGAGCAGACACCCGCGATCAAGACGGCAACAGCTCCCACCGCAAAGCCCTCCGTGGCGCAGGCGCCCGCACCGACTCCCGCGGCCTCTCCTGCACCAAAGCCCCTGCCGGCAACAGCAGCGACCCCGGCCAATCCGTGGAAGGGCATGCCGCTCCAGCAGTTCCTCACGGAGGCGGACAAGTCGCTCGTCCTCCTGTCGCCGGAGACCATCACCTTCTACGGGCTTGCCGAGCAGCTCGGCGTGCGCAACAACCACCTCGACCCGATGACGGTAGAGGCTGAGGAAGCGTACTACGCCCAGGTTCAGAGAATCGCCGACCAGCTCGCGACGTACGACCTGTCCAAGGTCAGTTCGACCGAGCGGACGAACGCGCAGATCTATACCTGGCACGTTAAGGACGCTCTCGCCTCGAGGGAGTTCGCGAACAACGGCTACCTCGTCAGCTCGTACTTGGACAGCTACCCGACCTACATCGAGTGGTTCCTTACGAGCATGCACCCGCTCACGACGCTCGCCGATGCGGAAGACTACGTCTCGCGCCTGTCGGAGATCCCGGTCCGCTTCGAGGAGGCTGAGAAGCGTCTATGGCTGAGCCAGGAGCTGAACGCCGTCCCGCCTCGGTTCATGCTGCGCAAGGCCGTCGATCAGCTCCGCCTCGTCGCGGAAACGGAGCCGGCTGAGACGAGCTACTACGTGACCCTCGACGAGGCATTCGCCTCGATGGCCGGAGTCCGCAAGGAAGACCAGGATGAGATCCTGGTGCAGGCGCAGGACACGCTCGAGACGTACGTCCTGCCGGCGTATGAGAACCTCGCCGACTACGTCGAAGAGATGGCGACGCGGGCGTCGGAGGACGCCGGCGTGTGGAAACAGAAGAACGGGGCCGCGTACTACGAGTACCTCCTCAGAAGCTACACAACGACGACCCTCTCCGCCGACGAGATCTTCAACCTGGGAAAGGAAGAAGTGGCCCGCATCCAAGCGGAGATCCAGACAGCCTCCGTGGCCCTCGGCTTCGCTCCCGGGCTCTCCATGCCCGAGCTGTCCGGACAGCTCGAGAAGAAGACAGGGTCGAGCCTCGGCGAGGACACAGTCCGGCGCTTCCAGGCGCTTCTCGATGACATCGGTCCGCGGATCGCATCGGCATTCGCTCGCGTTCCCACGGGCAAGATCGAAGTCGCGGACGGCGGGACCGATACCTACTTCTCTCCGGGCACCCCGGACGGCTCGCGGCCCGGGATGTTCTTCGCCCCAACTCAGACTCCCCAGCCAATCTACGAACTTCCGACCATTACCTACCATGAGGGGATCCCCGGGCACGGCTTCCAGGCCGCGTACGCCTACGGCGCCGACCTTCCCCCCTACCTTCTAGGGCTCAGCTTCACCGCCTACTCTGAAGGCTGGGCGCTCTACGCCGAGCGCCTCGCATGGGAACTCGGCGTCTACGCCAATGACCCTGTCGCGAACCTCGGGCGCCTGCAGGATGAGCTCTTCCGCGCCGTGCGTCTCGTCGTCGACCCCGGAATCCACGCCAAGCGGTGGACGTACGAGCAGGCGGTCGAGTACATGGTCGAGAACACGGGACTGAGTGAGGACTACGTCCGGGCCGAGGTTGAACGGTACATCGTCTCGCCGGCGCAGGCCGTGACCTACAAGGTTGGGATGCTCCACATCCTCGAGCTTCGGGCACGGGCCGAGGAGAAGCTTGGACCGGCGTTCAAGCTCGCCGAGTTCCACGATGTTGTTCTCGGGCACGGGGAGCTGCCTCTCGACATCCTCGACAAGCTCGTTGACGAGTACATCGCGCAGCACGCTTCCTAGAGAAACCCTGTTGTCCTCAGAATGGGCGGCCCCTTCGGGGGCCGCTCTCTTCTTGGCGGGCCGCGGACCAAGGTCTCGCTCCGCTGCCTGGCCCGATGGCTCGAGAGCCGACAGCTTGTATGATGAGTCCATCGAGGAGGCGAGAGCCGATGAGACGACTTGTGCCGCGCGTCGCACTGATCGTGGGTATGCTCCTAGCCGTTGCGTGTTTCGCCGGGAACCCCGGAACTGCCGAACCCTCGGCGCCCCTGACCGTCGTCGCCCTTCACACCCTCGAGATCTCACCCGATTGGGTTCATCTCCTCACCTTCCTCCCCGGGAATCGACTCCTTGCCGCAAGCTGGCGCGAAGCGCGCATCTGGGATACGGAGACGTGGACCTGCATCGCTTGCCTGGAACGGGACGGCGGACCCGGGGGCGTTGTTGGGGTCTCACCGGACGGAACGATCCTCCTGATCCACACGAGCGCGGGAGAGGTCGCGGTCTGGGACGCAGCGAGTCTGGAGCGCCGATCGGTTCTCTGCCCCCTCGAGGGATCCCACCGCCCGCGGACGGCGTTCAGCCCCGACGGACGCCTCGTTGCGATCAAGACGCGGAGCCACGACGCCGAGATCTGGGAGCTCGCATCCGGCCGATTGGTGCACATCCTTCCGGGTGACACGTCGAGCCTGTTCAGCCTCGCGTTCTCTCCCGACGGCCGCCTTCTCGCCACAGGAACCGGACGCATCGAAGGCACGGTGAATGCCTGCGTCGTCCGGATCTGGGACGTGACGACCGGAGCGCTCGCCGTCACGCTCCCCGCGCCGGCCATCGCCAACGCCCTCGACCTCGACTTTGCCCCGGATGGGTCGGCGCTGACTGCATCCGGTACGTACGGGATCCTCACGTTCGACACGGCGACGTGGACGCAGATCCAGGACATCGCGGGGCACCGCGCGTGGAGCCACGGCGCCGCGATCTCTCCCGACGGACGCCTCCTCGCGAGCGCCGGTGACGAAGGCGGGGTTCGCTTCTGGGACCGTTCGTCCGGCAGTCTGCTCGCCGAGTTTCCCCTCCCGGAAAAGGTGAGCGCGGTCGCGTTCTCAAGTGACGGCACGCTCCTGGCCTGTGCGGGCGCCGACGGGACGATTCGCATCCTCGGCCTCCCCTAGGCAACTGCATCACGGACGCGCCCGATTCGACGGAGCGCATGTCCCTTGGTCTACGCCGCGCTGCCGCCGATCGCGTACCATCCCGGCCGGAGGGGAGAGTCGCAATGGCGCTGCTGGCGGTGCGGGATCTTGGGAAGACGTACGCGTCGCACACACTGTTCGAGCGCCTCTGCCTGACGTTTCACGCCGGCGAGCGCGTCGGCCTGATCGGGCCGAACGGGGCGGGCAAGTCGACCCTGCTGCGGATCCTCGTCGGCCTCGAGACAGCCGACGTGGGAGTCGTCGAGCGCGCCCGAGACGCGCGCATCGCCTACCTGCCCCAAGTCGACGTCTTCCCGGCCGACGTCACCGCCGAGGGCGCACTTCTCGCGGCGTCCCGCGAGGTTCCCGCCGAGGAGTACGAGCAGACGGTCCGCGCCAAGAAGATGCTCCGTCGCGTCGGCTTCGAGCGCGGCGACGTCCGCGCTGACTCCCTGTCCGGCGGATGGCGCAAACGCCTCGCCATCGGGTGCCACCTCGTCCAGGAGCCGGACCTCCTCCTGATGGACGAGCCCACGAACCACCTCGACCTCGCAGGCATCGATTGGCTCGAGCACTTCCTCGAGCGCGCGGATCTCGCCTACGTCGTCACGAGCCACGACCGGTACTTCCTCGAACGGGTCACCGATCGCATCGTGGAGATCAACCGCCGCTACCCGGATGGATTCTTCAGCGTCTCCGGGCGTTACAGCGACTTCCTCGAGAAGCGAGAGGCGTTCCTGCACATGGAGGACGCGGAGCGGCAGGCGCTCGCCACGGAGGTCCGCCGCGAAATCGACTGGCTTCGGCGTGGACCAAGCGCGCGGGAGACGAAGTCTACGGCTCGGATCGACTCGGCCAAGGACAAGATCAGCAAGCTCGCCGAGGTCGGCCGTCGCCAGCGAAGCGACGGACGAATCGAGATCGACTTCGCGGCCAGCGGCCGGCGCACGCACGACCTGGTTACGGCCAAGGGAATCTCGAAGGCGCTCGGCGGCCGAGACCTCTTTCATGATCTCGACGTCCACCTCTGCCGCGGGGACCGACTCGGAATCGTGGGCAACAACGCAACCGGGAAGACAACGCTCCTGCGAACATTGGCTCGCCTCTCGCCACCGGACGGTGGGACGGTGAGCCATGCGACGGACCTTCGCATCGCATTCTTCGATCAGCAGCGCGAGCAGCTCGACCCGAGCGAGCGCCTCCGCCGAGCCCTCTCCCCGTCGGGCGACACCGTTTCATACCTCGGCCGGAAGTCGCACATCGTCGCTTGGGCCAAGCGATTCGGCTTCCGCGCCGACCAGCTCGACACGCCGGTCGGCGAGTTGTCGGGAGGCGAGCAAGCGCGGGTCCTGATGGCACTCATGATCCGCGAGCCGGCCGACGTTCTGATGCTCGATGAGCCGACGAACGACCTCGACGTCTCGTCGGTCGAAGTCCTCGAGAGCGCGCTCCTCGAGTTTCCCGGCGCCGCCGTCCTGATCACCCACGATCGGTACATGCTCGATCGCGCCTGCACCGACCTCATCGGCCTCCACGGGGACGGTCGCTGGGCGAACTACGGGAGTGTCGCCCAGTGGATGGAGCGGGAGACGGAGATCCGCGCCGAGCGGGAATCTCCAGGCGGCGGTGACGCGCGAAAGACCGGCGGGAAGGACAGGCGATCCGCGACGGACGCCGGCCCTTCGCCGAGGCTCACCTACCTCGAGAAGAAGGAGTGGGAGACGATCGAGGAGCAGATCCTCGCCGCCGAGCAGCAGGCCGAACGTCGGCGGGCGGATCTCGACGATCCCGCCCTGGCCTCCGACCACGAGAAGCTCCACGCGGCGTACGAGGCCCACCAGGCCGCACGTCGCGAGCTCGAGGCTTTGTTCGCGCGATGGCAGGAGCTCGAGCGCAAGCTGCTCGGTTGACCCTTCCGCGCCGCCCGGGGCGCACCGCCGAGCTCCGTTTGGCTGCGTCCCTCTCGGCAACTACCATCGAGGGAGTCCGGCGAGCGGAGGCTGCCCCGCCGGAGTCGTGGAGCATGGACAAGGAGGGGGCATGAGCGCAGGCAGGGTGGTGTCTCTCGTCGTTGGATCGCTGGTCATCCTCGTCGCGATCGGGCTTCTCCTCGGCGGCGGAGCGATTCTCATCGTGGAGCGTACGTTCGGGGACAACGACGGCTTCCTGGCGATCAACGCGATCGCCCTCCACCGCGACACGTTCGCGATCACGGCCCCCGCGACCATCGAGGGCGAGAGCTACTGGTGGTGGTGGAACCACCCAACGACGCTTCGCGTGGAGGCCAAGGCCGTCGCGGCGCACGGCGGGGTCTTCATTGGCGTCGCCTCTCGCGCCGAGGTGGAGACGTACCTGAAGAGCATACCGTACGCCGAGATCGACGGGTTCCGCTTCGAAGAAGGCACCGAAGAGACCATCAAGTACCACGACCAGGTTGGCGACTCGGTCCCGACAGCGCCGACAGCGCAGTCGTTTTGGAGAGCCAGCGCAACGGGCGGCGGGCCGCAAACGCTTCTCTGGGACATCGAGCCCGGCGACTGGGTCCTTGTCGCGATGAACGCCGATGGCTCGCGTACCGTCGACGTCACGTGTTCGATCGGCGTCAAGGCCCCGTGGTTTCGCAGCGTCGGGATCGGACTGCTCGTAGCAGGCCTGATCCTCCTCGCCATCGGCCTCGCCCTCGTTCTCTTCGTCGCTCGCCGTTCGCGAGGCGGGGCTCCTACAGAGGCTCAAGTCACTCCCGCGGCGCCGGCCGGATCGGGAGGCTTCCCGCTCACCTTTCAAGCCGAAAAAGACGACGTCCTCTCCCCGGCGCTCTGGCTCGTCAAGTGGTTCCTCCTGATCCCGCACTGCATCGTCCTCGGCTTCCTCTTCGTCGGGTTCGCGGTGTCGTGGCTCGTATCTCTGTTCGCCATCCTCTTTACGGGACGGTACCCGCGCGGGCTGTTCGACTACAACGTCGGCGTCCTACGTTGGGCTTGGCGCGTCGGCTACTACGGATACCAGGCGCTCGCGACGGACCGCTATCCACCGTTCACGCTTCGCGCCGGCGGCCACCCCGCCGACCTTGACGTAACCTATCCCGAGCGGCTGTCGCCGGGCCTCGTCCTCGTCAAGTGGTGGCTCTTGGCCATCCCGCACTACGTGGTCGTGGCGTTCCTACAGGGAGGAGCAGGCGTGTGGCGCATCGGCCTGGTTCCCATCCTGTCTGTCTTCGCCGGCGTGATGCTCCTCTTCACGGACAAGTACCCCGAGGACCTCAGGCGCCTGATCGTGGGCATGGACCGCTGGACGTACCGAGTCTTCGCCTACGCGGCGCTCTTGACCGACGCGTACCCGCCGTTCCGCCTCGACGAGTAGCGCGCGGCCCGCGTTACGCCACGCCGTTGTTGCACAGCGCCCGCTCGAGGTCGGCGAAACTCTCGTACACGGGTACGCCGAGGGCGCGGAGGCGATCCCCCGACTGATGCCCCCGTGCGACGAGGACCGCGGAAACCCCAAGGTCGCGGGCAACGTCGACGTCGTGGTCCGTGTCGCCGATGAGGAGTGTCTCGCCGGCGGACAGGCGGAACCGCGCGAGGAGGTCCCTTCCGCGTGCGATCTTCGAATCGGCCATTCGATGGTCGAGGCCGTAGATCGCCTCAAAGCACCCTGCGATTCCGAGGCGGCGAAGCGCGTCGCACAGCGTCGCCTCTTCCATCGCCGAGAGCACGAACTGACGGACCCCGACTGCCTCCAGTCGCTCAAGGAGCTCCCGCACCCCGGCGTGGAGGCTGCACGCGGGCGCGCCCGCCAGGTATACGTCGTGGAACTCGTCGGCAAGCCCCGCCATCGTCTCGACCGAGAGATCGAAGCCAAGCTTGCGGTGGTAGTCGGCCAGCGGGAACCCGAACACCTGTCGGTACTCATCCAGGCTCAAGGGCTCGAGATTCCTTCGCGCCAGCTGGACGTTGATCGCCTCGACCGCGAGCGCGCAGTCATCGACGAGCGTGCCGTTGAAGTCCCAGATCACCGATTGCCAACGGATCGCATTCATGTCGTCTTCCCTCAACCTCCGTGCGGCAATCGTCGCCGAAGCTGCGCCACGACGCACGCCGTGAGGCAAGGACCCGGGCCTCTTCACGGCGACCACACACGAACCCGACATCTCTTTCGCGGGCTGCGCACGTCTTTGCCACAGCGCGCCCGCAGTTCCGCCATCTCCCTCCGGCACCCTGACATCATCCTATGCAGCACGAGGTGCAAGTCATGAACAAACGAAGACTAAGCTGGATCGTCGGAGCCGTCGCCTTGGGCCTTCTCGCTATGGGAGCCGTCGTACTCGCCGGCAACGGCTTCGGACGCGGCGCGGGCAGCGGATCGCAGGCGGCAACATGCCCGGCGAATCTCGACGACGACGGTGACGGAATCCCGAACGGCCAGGATCCCGACTGGGTCGCGACGTGCGGGTCAGGCATCGGGACGACGCCCGCCGGCGTGCAGTCCTGCTCGGCATCTTGTCCGAATGCCCAAGCCGGAATGATGGGCGGTCAGGGGTGTGGCCGCATGCAGGGCAGCGCCCGCGGATGCGGAGGCGGCTGCTCCTAGCAAGTAGCGCTCCATCCAACGTCATGACATACGTCGGGCGGCCAAGCGGCCGCCCTTTCTCTTTCGTAATCCTCTGGCTCGTGCAGGAGTAGCCTCGCACGCGCACGTGCCGCACTCGGAAGCGACGTCCCATCTCGCCGCCTGCGCGCACTCGGCTCTTGTTGGCCTTCGCGATCCTCCCTAGAATGGAACCCAACTGCCTCAACGCGAAACAACGGTCGCAGAGGGGGACATGCCGAGGAAACCGCCGGCCATCACGCCGCAGGAGTTCGTCGCCAAGTGGCGCGCCTCCACGCTCAAGGAGAGCTCAGCCTCTCAAGAGCACTTCATCGACCTCTGCCGGATGCTGGGGCACGAGACGCCGGCGCAGGCCGATAGCGAAGGCGTCTGGTTCACGTTCGAGAGGGGCGCCGACAAATCGACGGGCGGCCAAGGGTGGGCCGACGTCTGGAAGAAGGGCTTCTTCGCCTGGGAGTACAAGGGCAAGCACAAGGACCTCGACGCCGCCTACGCCCAGCTCCTCCGGTACTGCGATGCCCTGTTGAACCCACCGCTTCTCGTCGTCTCCGATATGGAGACGATCGTCGTCCACACGAACTTCAACAACACCGTCAGGCGCGACATCCGCCTGACCTTCGACGACCTCACGACCGAGGCAGGCCAAGCGGCGTTGCGAGCGGTCTTCACCGAGCCGGAAAGGCTGCGGGCCGACGAGACGCCCGAGGGCGTCACGAAGAAGGCGGCGGCCGATTTCTCGAAACTCGCGGAGTCCCTCCGCGACCGTGGCGTTGACTCAGAGGAGGCGGCCCACTTCCTCATCCGCATCCTCTTCTGCCTCTTTGCCGAGGACATCAAGCTCTTGCCCGACAAGCTCGTGTCGCGCCTCGTCGCCGAGACTCGGGAAGACCCGACCACGTTCGGTCGCCGGCTCCGGGAGCTGTTCGGCCACATGGCGAAGGGCGGCTACTTCGGCCTTGACCGCATCCCGCACTTCAACGGCGGCCTGTTCGACGATGACACCGTCCTCGACCTCTCGCGCGACGACTTGCGGACTCTTCATCGCGTCTCGCAGCTCGATTGGTCGAGCATCGAGCCGTCGATCCTCGGCACGCTGTTCGAGCGCGGGCTTGACCCGAGCAAGCGGTCGCAGATTGGCGCCCACTACACGAGCCGCGACGACATCCTCCTCATCGTCGAGCCCGTTCTGATGCGCCCCTTGCGTCGCCGCTGGGAGGAAGTCAGGAAGGAAGTCGAGGCGGTCGCCGCCGAGTGGCGCGTCGCCCCGGCGGCGGGAGGGAAGAAGGCGAAGCTGCGGAACCAACTCCAGAAGCTGTTGCACGGCTTCGCCGACGAGATCGCCGACACGAAGGTCCTCGATCCCGCCTGCGGCAGCGGCAACTTCCTCTACGTTGCGCTGCGCGAGCTCCTGAACCTTGAGAAGGAAGTCATTGCGCTCGGGATGAGTCTCGGGTTCCCGTACACAATCCCTACGTCAGACCCGCGGCAGCTCTACGGCATCGAGATCAACGAGTACGCCCACGAGCTGGCGCAAGCGACTGTCTGGATCGGCTACATCCAGTGGCTGCACGAGAACGGCTTCGGCTGGCCGGCCGAGCCACTCCTGAAGAAGCTCGGCAACATCGAGCACAAGGACGCCATCCTCGCGTTTGACGCGGACGGGAACCCCATCGAGCCCGAGTGGCCTGAGGCGACGGTCGTGATCGGGAATCCGCCGTTTCTGGGCGGGAAGCTGCTGCGCAACGGGTTGGGAGATGAGTACGTCGACCACCTCTTCGCCCTGTGGGATGGGCGCGTCGCACGTGAATCCGACATCTGCTGCTACTGGTTCGAGAAGGCTCACGCCATGATCGAGGAAGGGACGCTCAAGCGTGCCGGGCTGCTGGCCACGCAAGGCATCCGAGGCGGCGCGAACCGAAAGAGCCTTGAGCGCATCAAGGACTCAGGTGACATCTTCTGGGCGCAGTCCGACCGCGACTGGATCCTCGACGGCGCGACGGTCCATGTGTCGATGGTCGGCTTCGACGGCGGAGCAGAGCCCACCCGCGAACTGGACGGTCATCCAGTTCAGAAGGTCAACCCTGATCTTACTGCGTCACTCGATTTCACAAAGGCGGCCCGGCTCCCAGAGAACTCCGGCATCGCCTTCATGGGGGACACGAAGGGCGGGCCCTTCGACATCACAGACGCTGTAGCTCGGCAGATGCTCGCTGCACAAGGAAACCCAAACGGCAGGCCAAACTCCGACGTGGTGCTGCCCTGGATCAACGCCCGTGACATCACAGGCCGCTCGCGGGGCATGTGGATCATCGACTTCGGTACGGATTCGACGGAGGAGTGGGCCGCGGGGTACGACCTTCCGTTCTCCTACGTTGTCCGCGAAGTCAGACCGGGGCGCGACGTGAACAAGAGAGATGCGTATCGGGAGAGGTACTGGATCCATGTCGAGGCTCGCCCAACCATGAGGGCGGCGATCTCTCCTCTTGCCCGGTTCCTGGTGATCCCGCGCCATACGAAGCACCACCTCGTTGCTTGGCTTCGTAATCCGGTAGTTCCTGACTCGGCGGTGTTCGCGTTTGCTCGCGACGACGACTACTTCTTCGGCGTCCTTCACTCCAAGCTTCACGAGTTGTGGGCCCTTCGACAGGGCACCCAGCTCGAGGATCGACCGCGCTACACACCGACCACCTGCTTCGAGACCTTCCCGTTCCCGTGGCAGCCGGGGAAGGAACCCGTCAACGATCCACGCGTTCAGGCCATCGCCGCCGCCGCGAAGGATCTCGTCGAGAAGCGCGACCGCTGGCTCAACCCCGAAGGCGCGACCGAAGCCGAGCTCAAGAAACGCACGCTCACCAACCTCTACAACCAGCGCCCCACCTGGCTCGACCTCGCCCACAAGAAGCTCGACCAAGCCGTCCTCGACGCCTACGCCTGGCCCCACGACCTCACCGACGACCAGATCCTCGAACGCCTCCTCGCGCTCAACCTGGAACGGGCCTCTGGAGACGAAGAATGAACCACTACCGAGAGCACTACTGTGACACCGCGGAGGCGTTTCTCAATGCTGTCTCGTTGAGTCGATCGACGTTCGCGGCGCAGGGGAAGTACTACTGGCTCTTCCGCGGCCAGTCCTCAGCTCTACCTCTCATCCCGTCTGCCTGGAGACCAAACGTGCTCCAGACATTCAATAGCGGGGTTCCCCCGGCCAGCTACCGCGAGCTGCTCCAAATCGAGCTTCGTATCGCTGCGCGGTTCTTCGTGCTTGCGGACGCGCGCGGTCTTGCTTTGCCTGAGGATACGCAGGCGATACGCCGTCAGATCTGGACAGGTCAGGCGCAGCCTGACGCAGAGACTTGGCCACCGGAACACTGGTACTCGCTATTGGCACTCGCACGCCACTATGGACTCCCGACGAGGCTTCTCGACTGGACATGGAATCCTTACGTGGCCGCCTATTTCGCAGCTGCAGGCGCATACCATGCCCTGCAAAAAGGGCGAAGGATGCCAACCGACATCTTCGCCGTGTATGCGTTGGATGGAGCCGTCTGCGATGCAGATCTGCTGGCGCGCCGGCTTGATGCGCTGCTTCCATCTGGAACGATCGAGCTCGTCACGGCGCCCGCCGCGGGGAACACGAACCTTCGCGCACAGGAAGGGGTGTTCACACTCCTCAGGCCCGGGGCGAGTGAGACAAACGGGATCCCTAACATGAGTGTGGATGGCTATGTGAAGAGCTTGGGCAGCAATGTGCTCCGGAGCCAGACGTTTCTCCACAGGTTCAGTCTGGAGACGGAGCACGCCTGGCTGCTCCTTCACCTCCTGAGTTGTGAGGGTGTCTCAGCATCGAGCGTATGGCCCGGCTACCGCGGCGTCGCGCAGGAGGTCGAGGAACTGGCACGTGAAGGGCTTGGCTCACTCTAAGAGTGGGGCCGACTCTCCGCCCACCAAGCGACAGCAACCGCGGGCAGCCTATTGCACCAGTCCTGCTGCCGTCTCGTCATACGCAAGCGGCAGCAGCGGGGAGGACTATGGTCTACGCAGACATCGTTCTGTCGACTCTGCTGGTCTTGTTCGCGGGCCTCACGTACGTGGTCTACAGGAAGCTCGCACGTATCGAGGAGGAATCACTTCGAGCGACATATGACCCGGAGCTCATGGTAAAGGGCTGGTGGCGAGGCAAGCAGCTCGGCGGAAGCTCAAGGTGGGAGGGTAACCTGTTCTTGTGCAATCCGGGCCCAACCCCCAATTGTGCTGATGTCATGGGGCCTTGAGGCCGGTCAGCCGGGATCAAGCGCACGGATGTGGGACGCAGACACCGCAGATGGCGGGGATCCCATGAGTTCACCGGTCGTTGTCCCAGGGTACTCGAGCATGCGTGTCCGTGTAGAGGTCCGAGATGGGGACACGGACCGCTTTCATGTCCAGTACTCAACGAGCCGCAGCGCGGGCAAGAAGGCAGTGATGACGAGTCTGTTGCCCGATGAGAAGCCTGGCATGGCACACCCTTCGCAGTAGAGGGCGCGAGGGGCGACGGGGTCTGGTCTTGCACTGCAACATTATGTCGCGCCGTCTGCCATCGCAGACTTAGTCACCAAAAGCAACGAGGCACAGCAGCCCCCGCTGCGGAAGTCGTGAAGCACGCCGTTCGCGTCCTCGGCGGAGGGGTCTACCATTGGTTTTGTACGGAGACGGGGACACCCCCGGCGCGGTAGACTGACCTCGACGGGGGTATGGCTCCTGGGGTCCGCGGCCTCTTCGGAGGCACCGCTCGACTCTGAAATGCCGCCCCCGTCATCTGTGCCATCCACGGCGGCGGGGTCAGATCTTCACTTTTGGTGTCTCGCGGCATCTCGATACGGCGGCGGGGTCAGATCTTCACTTTTGGTGTCTCGCGGCATCTCGATTAGGACGTGAAGTCTCCGTCCTTCAGTATCCCCGAGTAGCACGGGCCGTTCGGCGGCCCCGTTCATTGAGGCCGCGGGTCTTGGTCTTGCTGTGAAACGATGAGAGAGCGCTTGGCAGCGCGCTCGATGGAACCCTGGCACAACGAACCATCGCTGGACGACGAGGACGCGTCCTGCCTCCTGCTGTTCCCACTCATTCCACGTGTCGCCATGTTCGGTCTTGACGAGTGGTTGCCGCTCATCCTTACCGCTGCAGACCGCGCTCTGGAAGGGACGAACTTGATGTGACGTACTATAGCTGCTACCATGTACGTCATGAACACGAAGCTGACGTTGCGCATGGCTGAGGATCGAGTGCGGCAAGCCAAGGAAGAGGAGCCGGCGGGGTCTACCATCGGATTTTGCCAGAGACGGGAACATCCCCGGCGGGGTAGACTGACCTCGACGGGGGTGTGGCTCCTGGGGTCCGCGGCCTCTTCGGAGACACCGCTCGACTCTGAAATGCCGCCCCCGTCATCTGTGCCATCCAGGGAAGTCCGAAGGGATGGTGCTAAGGCACTCACGCTACGTTGGAGTGACCTGTGGCTCTGAGCAGTAGACGAGACCGCCTGGATGAGCGAACTTGGTTCCCTGCGGCGGGCCCGGAGTCCCTCCTCAAGGAAGTAGACCAGCTGCTCGACATCTCCGGGTGCGACCATGGTGTACTCGTAGAGGGTTCTGGCCCTTTTGAAGTGACCTAGGACGGTGTTCATCACATCTCGAATACCGGCCAGCGCCTCCTCGATCGTTTCCCTGGTGGCCCTATCGAGCGGTCTGCAGTCGGTCGTCTTCATCGCTAGATCAAGGTCTCGATGTGCGATCCACCGGTTGCGCCAGTCGCGTGCCAAGCAGCACTTGCCGTCTAGTTCTGCAAGCTTGCGAGCGACAGTGGCGCGAACGGCGTCATCTGGCAGTAACCCGGGCAGCCGCTGCAACGTGAGGTTCGGCTTCTTCACCCTACCCAGTCGCGTTTCAGGGGGGTCAGTCAAGCGAGAAATGTGAACGAGCACATCCTCAGCCAGTAGCCGTTGAAGCTCGGCGAAGAACGCGGGGGCAGTGCTGTTCATGAGATCGATTCGCTCCTTCTTCTCCGCGAACAGCGCGAGAAAGCGCGCCCACTTGAGGTGTAACCATGACACCTCGCTCCATAGGCCGTAGTACAGCTCGCCAAGATCGGCCCCCATCGTCCGCATATGCTCTGCGCGCACATCATCCGGCGACTGCTCTCTTGCCATGCCAACCCCCTGTGAGCATCCTGTCTGGCATCTTCCGTGAACTCTCTCGCCAGGAACGGATGCTATCACAGGCCGCGGGGGCGGACCTTCACTTTTTGTGTCCGGCGATTCCCTGGCGAGTTCCAGGGCGGCGGGGTCGCGTCTTGCCTTTTGACGTTGGGCGCGTGGTCGACGACCACCCTTCGTGGCCTGAGTGACAGGCAGGCACGCACAATGCTATGATGCCCTCAGGAGGTGCCGAAATGCGTTCCTGGAACATCGTAATTGAACGAGATGCCCAGACCGGGTTGTACGTGGGCTACGTGCCCGGCTGGCCGGGCGCGCACTCCCAGGGGGAGACGGTTGGCGAGTTGAAAGAGAACCTCGCCGAGGTCATCTCCATGCTCCTCGAAGACGGCGAGCCTTCCCTCGAGTCCGAGTT
>JAPLGD010000103.1 GCA_026390345.1 Candidatus Bipolaricaulota bacterium
CCCTCCGTCCGTGCGACGAGCGTGATCGCCTCGCGCTCGAGGTCGCCGACGACCCCATACCCGCCGCCAAGGTAGCCGGCGCGAACGTCGAAGCGATCCGCCGTGTAGCGAGCTGACATCCCGAGCCGCGCCGCAAGCCGCCCGGCAAGCTCGGCAAGCCACTCCTCGTACGGCCCGGCTCCCGCCTCGCCCTTGTCGATTCCGATGCCCACGACGCGGACGGGGAGCCCAAAGAGGTCGGCGCCGACGACCATCCCCGCCTGCGTCCCCCCGGAGCTCGACGCCACAACGATCGTAGCCTTATCAAGTTGTCGCTCGACGAGCTGCGCCCGCTGCTCCTCGAGCTGCGCTTGGAGCTCGCCCATCGCGGCAACGAACCCCATGGCTCCGATCTCGTCGGATCCGCCGTAGGGAATCGTGTACGGGCGGCGTCCCGAACGGCGCAGATCCTCGACGATCGCAGGAACCCTCTCGCCTTTCCGGCTCTCACCGCACCACCGGACCGTCGCGCCGAACAAGCGATCGAGAAGGAGGTTGCCGGGCTCCTCGCCGCCGAGCGCCAAGACGCAGCCGAGGCCCGTGGCTGCGGCCGCCGCCGCCGTCTGGCGGCCGTGGTTCGACTGAATCCCACCGCTCGTAACGAGCGTGTCGCATCCCCGTGCACGGGCCTCCCCAACGAGGAACTCGAGCTTTCGGACCTTGTTGCCGCCAAGGCCGAGGCCAGTCTGGTCGTCGCGCTTCATCCAGAGGGACGGCCCGCCGAGGTTCGCCGACAGGCGCGGGAGTTGCACGAGCGGAGTAGGTAGGAACGCGAGGCGGGTCCGCGGAAGCGCGTGGAGCCGTTCGATCGGGTTCATTCCGCATCCTCCTCGGTCGGTCGCTGCGCGCGACGCGCCTTCCACTCTACGCGCGCCATGAGCGCAAGGAGCGCCGCCGTGCAGAAGAGGTTGCGAACGGAGTAGACGGTGGCGAGCCACCCCTTGCTCGACAGGAGGCCGAAGGCCGGGGCGAGGAACATGGCGATCCAGATGGCGAAGGACTCGGTGTTCCGCGATGACTTGAGCAGTCGCCGAACCACCGGGAAGTATCCGATGACGAGGATCGCCTGAATCAGAAGGTGGGAGACGGCGTGCTGTCGCGTCGCCGCCCAGAACGCGACGATTCCGACAACGGCGACGAGGCACCCGAGGTCGAACCGGGTGAAGCGCGTCGATCGGTCGCCGTAGATCAGAATCAGGATCGTGACGGATCCGACCATCACCACGTCGGTCGTGTTGAGAATGTTGTCGAGCAGGCCGTACGAGCCCTCGGCCAAGTACGTGACGAGGCTCCCCACCACGGCGATGGTGAAGAAGACCCACATCGCAAGGGCAGGCTGGATACGGCGTGCGCGCAGGAGCCGCCAGTAGGAGACGCCGATGAAGAGGTTGGTGGCGATGACGGCGACGATCGAGAGAATCCTCACGCTTCGTCCTCCAGGACCTCACCGAGGGCGGTGAGAAGTCCGTCGACGTCGTCCTCCGAGATGACGAGCGGCGGGTAGAAGCGCAGGAGCCCCGCCGCCGGCTTGCAGCCGACAAGGAACCCTCTGTCGAGGAGCTTCCGGAAGAGAGGCGTCACGACGTCCTTCTTTCCCGCCCCATCAACCTCAAGCACGATCATCAGCCCGCGCCCGCGCACGTCGGTGACGGCGTCGCGAGACCGAGCAACCGACCGCAGGCCGTCGAGAAGAACCTCGCCCGTCCGGGCACCGCGTTCCATCAGGCGCTCGCGGCGCAGCGTGTCGATCACCGTCTTCGCGACGACGCACCCGAGCGGGTTGTCTTGGTGCGACTGCGCGTAGTGGAACCGCTCCTTCTCGAGCCGGGCGCCGATCGCGCGCGTCATCGCGAGACAGCTCACGGGGTAGCCGTTTCCGAGTCCCTTGCCGAGGGCGACGAGGTCGGGCGAGATTCCGTAGTGCTCGAATCCGTACCACAGACCGGTTCGGCCGAAGCCGGTCGTTACCTCATCGACGACGACCAGACCCTCGCTCGCTCGCACGGACCTCTCAAGGGTCTGGATCAGGCCGCGCGGGGGAAGGCGCACCGTCCCGCCCGCGTTCCCGGGTTCGAAGACGAATCCACCGATCCGGTCGAACGGCACGTCGCGAACCCGCGGGCACTCCTCTGAGCAGTCGGCCGCGCGGGAGCAGTTCGCACACCCCCGCCAATCGAAGAGGTGCCACTCCGAGAGATCGCGCTTCGCGGCCGACCCGTACGCGGCAAGGTACGAGTCAGCCAGGGAGAGAAGAAGGGGCTTCGCTGTTAGCCCGCGTGCGATCTGAACTCCCAACTCAACCACCTCGCTCCCCGAGGCGAGGAAGAGGCATTTCCCGTCGGAGAACGGGAGCGTGCTGAGGACGGCGACGGCTGCGTCCTCCGCGAGGAAGCTCTCGACGCGATACCCCAAGTGGCTGACCCGCCCGAGCTGCGTGTGGAGACTCAAAGTCGACGTAGCGATTTCCCGCCGCGTCGAACAGGTAGGCGCCCTGCGCGCGGACGATGTCCGTCTTGACGATCTCGTACCCCGAACAGTCGAGCACGTGATCCATGGCTCCTCCTCGGTTGGGGCAGTTCGTCAACGGTACTTGGTCGAGGGGGATCGGTGCCAGTGGCTCCAGGGACCGGCATTCGCCCCACTGTACGCTCACTCAGCCCCCATACGAGCGGATTCCGTAGCCCCTGAGCAGACCGCGTCACCAGCGCGTTCCAGCGAGCCGGAACCCACTTGCTCCGCCGCCAGATCATGGACCAGCATAGACTCCGTCCGGACACCGACCCCACCACACGCTAGCCCGACCGGTCGGGCCCGCACGCCGGGCCGTGCATCCAGTCAGGAACGAGCTGCCACCCGTCACGCAGCGTGGATCGAAGTGCCTGAGCGTCGGGAACGTGTCGTTCCACGAGCCTCCAGAAGTGCGGCGAGTGGTCGGGGTGCGTCGCGTGGCAGAGCTCGTGGACGAGCACGTAGCGGACGAGCTCCGGCGGCAGGAAGAGAAGCTGGGCGTTGAGCGAGACGGTTCCGCGCGACGAGAAGCTGCCCCAGCGGCTCTTGGGAGAACGGATCGAGACCCGGTCGACGCGAACGCCCAGCGCCGCGGCCTCCGATTCGAGCCACGGGACAAGATGCCGCCGCGCCTTTCTCATCACCCAGCGCCGGAGGACCGGGCGCCAGGCCACGGGATCGCCGACCCGGCCTTCGATGCGCAGGCGACCGTCGCCGCACTCCCGGACGGAGACTGAGGCACGCTCGACGCTCCCCAGATCGACGGTCCAGGTCTCGCCGATCGCCCGAAGGACGATTCGTCCGGGGGGCTCCTCCGCCGAATCCGGGAGGGCGAGATCTCGTGCCCGATCCACTTCTCGTAGCGCTCGGGCAATCCACGCCGCTTTCTCGCGCAAGAGCGCGGGCACGTGCCGTCGGTCGAACTCGACGGGGACGACAACCTCGAGCCCGGCGCGGGCTGAAACTCGTAGGTGGACGTGTTTCGCGCGGGTGCTCTCACGGACGACGTAGTCGGGGAGGGGGTTCAAGGTTGTCATTCGGCTTTCATGCGATGTGAGGTGCCCGCGCGACAGGCCATGACACAGGACACAGGACAATCACGCGAACTGAACTGCCCGCTTCAGGTCTTGGAACCAGTTGAATGGGACAGCCCCGTCATGCTGAAGCCTGCCAACGACGATTCCAGGGGCGATGCCTAGTCTATTCGCAAGCTTCTCAACCCGCGCTCTTGATGGAGGGGCTCCCTCGACAAACTGCCGATATGCAGCTGGCGGAATGAGGAGGTCCGCAGCGAATCTGTCTGCCTCATCCTCTGCGGCCGTCTTCTCTGCGCCAGCCTCATCGACGAAGATCGTGCGCTTCCCGTGCAGAAGGATGTGTGCCGCCTCATGGAAGAACGTGAACCAGAACTGGTCATCGGTCCGATAGCGCAGGCTCTGGATGATCATCGCCCTGTCCGCGGACAACCACCGAGTCGCTCCCGACAACCTTGTCTTCGGCAGCTCCGGTACGAACACGAGTGCCACTCCCGCAGCCTGGCACAGCGCGACCATCCTCGGCTCGAACTGAGCTGGGTCGAGGCGTGTGAGTCCACGGATCTCCTGAAGTCCCCCACGGAACGCCGCTCGGTCGTACTGGGCCGTGTCGATACGGGAGGCGTCGATCTCTCCGATTCTGAGCCAAGCCGCCACCGCTTCCCGCGACCTCGCGAATGCTTCTGTTCCCCTGTACGCGACAGCCAGCTGCGCGTACTGCCTCTCCCATGCGTCAGGGCTTGTAACCCCGAAGAAGCCAAGCAGTCCCTTCACCCTCTCCTCGGCGGTGCGCGCCGAGGCCACGTAGCCACGAGCGGCCAATTCACGCCTGGGGAACTCGGCTGCCCAAGAAGCGTACTCCTCGAGCTTCGTCCGCTCTGCCTGCCTTGCAAGATAGAGGCGATGACTCGATTCGAGGTTCAGCCAGAGGCTCGCTGCGACGCCCAGAGTCCTCTCCAACAGGAGCGCGGTGTCCGATGTGATCGACGCCTTGCCCGTGATGATCTGGCTCACGTGCTTCTCGGACAACTCGCAACGCGCAGCCAGTTCAGCTTGCGAAAGCTGTCGCGCTTCGAGCATCTCTGCCAGGATCTCGCCCGGAGGTACAGAGTAGTCCGGGGTGAACGCGTACCTCGTCTTGCTCATTTGTGGTAGTCCTCAATGCTCAGGATGCGGATTGATGTTATGCGGGCTAGGTCCAGCCCACCGTCTTCCATCAGCGGAAGCGGATCAGTCGCGGGCTCAAACACCATGCGAAACGGATGCTTCACGTCGACTGCAAACTGACCTTTCCGGTTGCCCTCAAGCCGATGGCAGCGCTCCGGCCGCACGGACGGCACATCGGCTAGCGAGTTCGCTGCAGCTAGGATGGACAACCTGTGCATGATCAGCCTGCCGTTCTCTGTTCCGTACTCTCGCTTCAGCAGCTCTTCCGAGTTCGAGGTTCTCTGCAACTTCCCGGTTCTAAAGAGGACTTCCATTCATGTCCTTCCGTGGTCCTCGGAGGAAGAAGGTTACCACATTGGTAAACGATTATCAATCCTGGAAGTGCGCCACGCGGGGTGTGGTTGCGTGACAACAGGGGAGAACGCCGCCGAACGAGCGCTCTATCCCAATGCGTAACACCGGTCAGCCCCGTGTCTTGCGCAACTGCCTCGTACCAAGGTCACAAGGGGGCAGTCGGCTGCCCAGCGAACGTCAAGAGGCAAGACGCGCACCGGCGCCCTGACGGCATCATCGCATCGTGCGTACCTGCCTGTCACTCAGGCCACGAAGGGGCAGTCGGCCGCCCGGCGAACGTCAGAAGGCAAGACGCGACCCCGTCGCCCTATTGGTCCAGATGCGACACAAGCCCTGTCGCTGCTTTGTGCGCCCGTTCAGCATCATTCCGCGACGCTGACTTACCTTCATGCGCTATCCCATCCCGCAGCTTCGTAGACTCTATGTACTCGGCCCAGAACGGCGCCTGAGCAATGTCGTCTCCGCTGAGCGACGTATACAGCTTGTGCACTTCCTCATTGGCTACTCTTGTGCTGCGGAATCTTCGACACACCACATCTTGGAGATCCGAAATGCCCCGGCCAGCGAATGCAGCAGACAGGGCGCGCTCGCTTGCGATCTCGCACGCCACGTGGCAGAGAATAACGGCCATCGACAGTAGGCCGTCTTTGCCCTCCGTAATGTAGTTCCTTGCGGTATCGAGCATCGACTGTGGGTATGAGATCAGACCTGTCTTGGCGGATACGGACACCGCCACCGTGATACTCGCGGTAAGTGCGTACGTCCGCGAAAGCGCCCCGCACTTCGGACACGGCTTTCGATTTGTCGAGTCCTCGTCAATGATTGGCTCATGGCACTTGTTGCAGTAAGTGTCAGTAACACAATTGCCCAATGGCGCCCCCATGTTCCCAAGGTCTGAGCATCCTAGCGGGTAGGACGCGCAGCACGCAAGATCAAGCGGGTGAGTCATCCTTACTCGACGAATTGAAGTCCAAGGATCTGGCGCACTGGGTTGGCCTCGTCCCTGCCCTGGTTGGCGAGCAGCAGCGCAGCCGTCAATTGACCGGGTGCATGGAGCACGCCAAAGGAAAGACACGCCCCACTGGGACCACTAGCTGCACAAGTGCGTGGCCGCACTCGGTGTGTCCAGACTCGCGATCCGGTTCTCCCAGTGAGTAACGAGTTCCTCAAGCTCCTGCACGTGTTCCGTCATCCTTGGCACAATCCAGACTCGTTCTTTGGAGATGGGATGGTCCGCGTACAGACGACATGTACTCGTGGTGGCCCCCCATCTGGTAGTTCCCCATCGCGCAGATCCCCACCCTCCGTGGGTCTGCTTCTGATGTTTCCCCTGAACCAGCTCATGATGAACCGCCAGAGTGCGCAGCCCAGCTCTCTCGAGTGGCGCACCACGCCTCACAGGGCGGCAGATGTCGGAGTCCTCCAGGTGGCGCACAGCTTTCTCGAGATCAGATTCGCAGAGCTTCGCCTCTGGCGTGTCAATCGACCTGAGAGCCCGCTTCCCTTGGCACTCGAGATGCTCCAGGACCGAGTAGCAGGCGTTGAGCAGAGCCGAAGTGAAGTACGTAGCTTCGTTGTCGAGCAGCTCAGTCGTGGCAGGTTGGTTGTCCTCGATGCGCTTCAGGAATCCCAGGAAGAACCTCGTCTCTGCCAGCTTGCCGCGTGCTCCCGCCAAGGTGCTCACACTGCGCCAACCCCCGCGGCCATTCCGGCTGCAGCGGACAGCAGACTACGGCGCGTTGCCATGGCAGAACTCCTTTGCGCTCTCCAGAACCTGACGGATGCGGGCCTCGGGCCAGGTCGGGTCCTTAAGCTGGGTGAGTAGCGCGAAGTACCCACGCTCATGGGCGATCTTGTTCCGCGCCTCGTTGATCTCACTGACGATCGGGTCCCATGTTGGGGAAAGCGTGAACGTGTCGAATCCGGCCACGTACTCCGCCACTCTGAGGAGGCTGGAGAGAGTGACTGTCTTGTCCTGGTTCGCCTGAATCTTGCCCCAGATGGATCTGACCTCGTGGGGCGCCTTCGTCAGGGCTGTCGCTGGCGCGGAGCGACGGAGGTGCTCCCACAAGATGGACTCCACGTTCACCGCAGCAACGAGGAGTGCAGCCGCGGACTCCCCCTTCTCCACAAGCCTATCCACCTCTTGCCAGCCGATGATCACGTTGACATTCACCCTCAAGTCCGCCTTCGAAGCTATGGTAGCCGCGAGGCCCTTGGTTCGCCTCACAGACCCACAGCTGGCGCAAGGCGTCTGGAGCACACCTTTCGGACGGGGATCTTCACTGGGCAACGCGAGTCCGCAGTCGGTACACGTGTCCTGATCAGACCGCACCTCCATTCTCACACCTCCTTCATGGAAGCGGCAGCACGTTCGAAGTTCAACGCAAGCAGGCGTTCGAGGATCTGGTCGTCGGTGAGGTCGTGGGGCCAGGTGTAGGCGTCGAGGACGGCTTGGTCGAGGCGCTTGTGGGCGAGGTCGATCCAGGTGGGGCGCTGGTTGTAGAGGTTGGTGAGCGTCCGCTTCTTGAGCTCGGCTTCGCTCATCCCTTCGGGGTTAAGCCAGCGGTCGCGCTTCTCGACGAGATCCTTCGCAGCCGCGGCGATGGCCTGGACGCGGGGATCGTCGATCGGTTCCTTCCCCGGCGGCCAGGGGAACGGGAAGGTCTCGAAGCAGGTCGTCGTGTTGTACGTTGGATCGTTGCCGACGCCGTGTCGCGAGGATCTGGCGACGAACTGCTGCGGCGTCATCGACGGTCCTTGGCTGCGCACGCGGCCTCCATTCGATTCTGCACGAGTTGGGCGTATATGAAAGGGATTCTACGAATCGATGGGGGGAGTGGCAACGGGCGGGCCTTCGGCTCGGCCAAATACGAACAGCGCGGTGAGCTGCCGGGGCGCCGAACGCGGGCCGAAGTTGGCGGGTCTCCTAGGTCACGATCGCGTTGTAGCCGGCGTCGACGTGGTGGGTTTCGCCGGTTACACCGGAGGAGAGATCCGATAACAGGTACACGGCGGCTCTGCCCACCTCGTCGGTCTCGATGTTCCGCCGCAGAGGGGCGGACTCGGCGACCTTGTCGAGGATCTGGTCGAACCCGCCGACCGCCATCGCGGAAAGCGTCCGGCACGGCCCTGCGGACAGGCTGTTGACGCGAATCCCGAGCGCGCCGAGGTCGGCGGCCAGGTAGCGAACGCACGACTCGAGCGCCGACTTGGCAACCCCCATGACGTTGTACCCGGGTGCGGCCTTCTCGGCGCCGTAGTACGAGAGCGCGAGGATCGACCCGCCGCTCTTCATCAGGGGCTTCGCACGTTGAGCGACCGCAACGAGCGAGTACGCAGAGATGTCGAGCGCCTCCGCAAAGGCTGCGCGAGGCGTGTCGACGAAGGTCCCTGGCTGGAGATATTCGCGATCGGCGTAGGCTACGGAATGGACGACGAAGTCGAGGGTTCCGAAGTCGGCGGCGAACGATGCGAACAGCCGATCGAGGTCGGCGTCGTTCGAGACGTCACATGCGCGCAACCACGGCTCGGCAAATCCCCCGTCCGCGAGCGCCTTCGCGACCCGCCGTTCCATCTTCTCGCCCGGAAGGTACGGGAACCCGCACGTCGCCCCATGCTCCGCGGCGTTCCGCGCGATGTGCCAGGCGATGCTGCGCTCGTTGGCGACGCCGAAGACGAGACCGCGCTTCCCTTCGAGCAGCTTCATGTCGGTGGCCCTCCGTTCGGAAACCAACGTCCTACGGTACCGCCGAGACGCGGGTCCCGCAACGGTCCTCAGCCTCCGGACCGGAGCGCTTTCGAGAGGTGCATGGTCTGGTCGATCGGTTCGAACGCCGTGCGGGAGTAGCCGGCCGCCTCGAGCCGGTCGTAGATTCCCGCAAGGACGTCGCTCGGAAGGGTGGGAGTGCGGGAGAGAATCCATCCGTACCGGAGCCGCGGGTGGCCCACCACGGCGTAGCTGTAGTCGGGGGCGAGGTCGAGAATCCAGTAGTCTCCCGGAAAGAGCCACAGCCCGAGGAACTTGACGAAGCTGACCTTGAGTTTGCCGGGCTCTGCGGGATTTGGGATCCACGCCTCTCCGACGACTCGGCTCGGCGTCCTGTCCACGCGGTAGCACGTGTTCGTGACGACGACACGGCCGTTCGGCAGGAGCTGGTAGTGCGCCGTGGTCCCCTGAGCACAGCCGCGCTCGAACGACGTCGGGATGTGCGCGATGGCGTACCAGAACCCCATGTACCGTTCCACATTGACTTGGGTGACCGGCGCGGGTGACGTCTGCAGGACGCCTACGAACCCGATGGCCGCTAGAGTCATCAGCCCGAGGAAACCCCACACGATTCGCATGAGCGCCTCCGTTCGCTGCGCTACAGGTCGTCCCACAGTAGCGACAGCACCGGGAACGGAGCAAACGACGGTGTCTATCCGGGCGGCAAGCTCAGCAGGTTCGCGAGGCTGTCGCGGATTGCACGGCAGGGATCGGGTTCCGAGATGCGGCGGAAGAGGAAGAAGTGCTTTGCCGGATCCGGATCAAGGGTGTAGACGTAGGACGCCAGGAGGAGAGAATCGCGCGCGGCAATCACGTTCTGCTCGCTCGACCAGCGGATCGCGCCGTACATGGATCCATCCTCGAGCACCCACCCTTCGAGAACCGTACAGGTTCGGTTGACAACGTAGGCGTCCCCCCCCAAGAGCCCGGCGAGCGCCACGTGAATCGTGAGCCCGGGGTGGCCGTCCTCGTCCTGATCGATCACGCGAGGATCGGTCGCCTCCGTCGGAAGATCCTCATGCCCGGGGTCCACGAGGCACGCGCCGCGGACGTCGACGTACAACGGTTGGACGAACCGCCAGCCTTCGGGCGTCTCCTCCAGCCAAGCCGTCACGGAGTCGGGACCGAGCGAGGCCACGAAGAGGTCGGGGATGACGGTCGTGACGAGAGGAGGCGTCGTCCGGACCTCTTGGAAGCAGTAGGTCCGCTTGAGCGTGAGTTCCGTCCCCACCTGCTCGATTCGGACGAGGAAGGCCGTAATCGTCGTCATCTCGACCGGCCCGACGATCGGCAGATCGATCACCGCAGGCATCACCTCGACCAGGACCCACGACCCCGATACGTCGGGCGGCTGCGATGCCGCAGCAGGAATCCCCATAACGACAAGCGAAAGAACGAAGACAACGGACGCGCACGCCCCCCGATCTCGCACGATGCCCCTCCCCATCCGGCGGTGTTGGTTGAGATTCTACGGGATTCCGCAGGTTGGGGTCGCCCTTCCGAGTGCGGCGCAGAAGAGCGCGATCGGTTCGGACGAATGACCTACTCGAAAGCCGGCGCGATAGTCCCCTGGTCCTCGTCGAGAGACTCGCTATCATCACGCATCGAACCGGGTGTCTGAGAGAAGCGCAAAACCACGAACAGACGGAGGAAACCGAATGGCAAGAGCCGCAGCACGGCACATCCTGGTGGACAGCTATGAGGAGGCGGAGGATCTCTTACGGCAAATCCAAGGTGGAGCGGACTTCGCGGAGTTGGCCGCGGAGCACTCCAAGTGTCCCTCCGGAACCGCGGGGGGCGATCTCGGGGAATTCTCCCCCGGGCAGATGGTGGCGGAATTCGACCACGTCGCGTTTCATGACGCGGTCGGCATCGTTCACGGTCCCGTCCAGACCCAGTTCGGATACCACCTGATCGAGATCACGAACCGCACGGACTAGGTGGCCGACCCGGAGACGGATGGCGATCGAACTCGACCCAGAGACGAAGAAGCAGCTAGCCGCGTCGCTCAAACGCTACTTCGCCGAGGCTCTCGACCTCGACATCGGCGATCTCAAGGCGTCGCTTCTGCTGCAGTTCATCCTGAAAGAGATCGGTCCTTCCATCTACAACCGGGCGATCGCCGACGCGCAGTCGTGCATGCAGGACATGGTGTCCGAAATCGACGGAACCTGCTACGAGGCTGAGTACGGCTACTGGAAGCACACGCACGACGCTGGGAGCGGCGGCCGCCCGTGAGTCCGATGCCCTGCGGCTCCGGCAAGATGGTGGTCGTTGCGTCGACGAACCCCGTGAAGCGGGAAGCAACGCGCTCGGGGTTTCGCCGGGCGCTTCCGAACGAGGCGATCGAGGTCGTGGCGAGGGCCGTTCCGTCGGGGGTCGGTTCCCAACCCTTCTCCGACGCAGAGACGCTGGCGGGCGCGGAGGAGCGAGCGCGCAGCGCACGAGCCCTCGAGCCCAATGCGGCGTTCTGGGTGGGCATCGAGGGCGGCGTCGAGGAGCGCGACGGCCGACTCGCCGCATTTGCCTGGGTCGTCGTCCTTTCGGCCGACCGCGTCGGGCGAGCCCGGACCGGGACGTTCTTCCTCCCCAGCGCCGTCGCGGACCTCGTACGCCAGGGCGTCGAGCTCGGTGACGCCGACGACCGCGTGTTCGGGCGGACGGACTCCAAACGCGACCTGGGCGCGATCGGACTCCTGACCGGCGGTGTCATCGATCGAACCGCGCTCTACGAGCACGCCGTCGTCCTGGCGCTCGTCCCGTTCCGGAACGACACCCTGTACCCGCCGGAAACGAAACCCCAGTAGCACTCGACGCGTTCGCCCGCAACGGCGCCGAGACGAGGCGCCCGCAGGATGGGATCCACCGGGCGGCTGTCACTGCCCGCTCGCCTCCATCTTTTCGACACAGGGTGGACGCGTTGACCATGCAGGACGTCTCGAAAGGAGGGCGGAATGGCGTCTCGACGCAGACCGACCGGTATGATCGGGTTCACGTTCGTCTGGATCGGACAGCTTGTCTCCGTCCTCGCATCGAGCGCGACGGGTTTTGCGCTCAGCATCTGGGCCTACGAAACGACGGGCAGTGCAACCGCCCTCGGCGTGATCTCGACGTCGTTTCTCATCCCGTTTCTCCTCTTGTCGCCGATCGCCGGGGCGATGGTTGATCGGTACAACCGCAAGCTCATGATGATGGTGAGCGACCTCGCCGCTGCGGTGGCGACGGTCGCCGTCCTCGTTCTGCACGCAACCGGGGGGCTTGCCATCTGGCACCTCTACCTCACGTCGATCCTCATCGGACTCGGAAACACGTTCCAGTGGCCCGCGTACTCAGCGGCAATCACAACGATGGTGCCGAAGGAGCAGTACCAGCGAGCGAACGGAATGATGGGCCTCGTCGACTCGGGTCCCGGAGTTCTTGCGCCACTCCTCGCCGGCGCCCTCTACCCGATCGCCGGACTCACGGGAATCCTTGTGCTGGACGTCGCGACGTTCGTCCTCGCCGTCGGCACGCTTCTGGCCGTGGAGATCCCAACACCGCCGCGCTCGGCGGAGGGAGAGGCCGCCCGGGGACACCTCCTTGCCGAGGCCGTCTTTGGCTTCAAGTACATCTTCCAGCGAAAGAGCCTCCTCGGGCTTCAGCTCTTCTTCGTAACGCTCAACTTCCTGACCGGGTTCGGGCTGGTCGTCCCCTTCATCCTGGCGCGGACGGGAAACAACAGCATGTCGCTCGGCGCCGTCACGTCGGCCGCGGCCTTGGGAGGCGTCGCCGGCGGTCTCTTGATGAGCACCTGGAGAGGGTTCAAGCGCCGGATGCGGAACGTCTTCGTCGGCGAGTTCCTCTTCGGATTCCTCGGCTTCTTCTTGTTCGGATTCGGACGTAGCCTGGCGTTCTGGATCCCGACGGTGGCACTGGGCGCCGTTGCGGCCGCTTTGACGAACAGCACGGCCCAGGCGATCTGGCAGTCGAAGGTTCCCCCTGATCTCCAGGGGCGAGTCTTCTCGGCGCGCCGCTCTATCTCCTGGTCGCTGATTCCCGTGACCCCTGTGCTCGCCGGCGCGGTCGCCGACTACGTGACGGAACCCGCGATGGTCTCTGACACATGGATGTCCCACGCCTTCGGTTGGGCCGTCGGCACCTCGGCCGGCTCTGGGCTCGGCCTGCAGTATGTCCTCGCCGGAGCCCTTTACTGCCTCACCTGTCTCGTCGTCCTCTTCTTCGTCCCCGCCGTACGCAACCTCGACGCGTTGGTGCCGGACTACGACGTCAGCCGGGAGGAGACGTCCTCGAAAACGTGAACTCGCCCTCGCGAAACCAAGTACCCTAAGGAACGTTCGAGGGAGGCCCATGATCGATCGATCCGATCCTCGGAGAGCGGACGATTCGTTCGTTGACGCGGCGCGCCACGCCGCCGAATCTTGCTACGTCGTGTACGCCGGATCCGACGCGCTCCTGGCACCCTCGCTGCCGATCGCCCCGGCCAGCGTGCCTGAGTGCGTCGTCGCAAAACTCGGCGTCGATACGGCGGATTCCGTGTTCCTCGGCCTTCTGGACGGCGTGGCGTGGTTCGCGATCGATGTCGCCGGTCTTCCAGAGGAGGCGCGCGCGCCTCTTCTCGGCTTCGGTCGATTCGTCGCGCTCGGCCCAATCCAGGACCCCATCGATGGAGAGGCCTGGTCCCTTCTCGCCCAGGCTCGCGCCCTGCTCGCGTGGAACGCCCGGACGCAGTACTGCTCGGCGTGCGGCGCACCGACGGAGATGAGGGACGCAGGGTACGTGCGCGCTTGCCCGAGCCCCGCGTGCGGCGTCCTCCACTTCCCGCGCACCGATCCGGCCGTTATCGTCCGCGTGACTCACGAGGACCGCTGTCTTCTGGCGCGCCAACCCGCCTACCGCCCCGGCTTGCGCTCGATCGTCGCCGGGTTCGTCGAGCCGGGCGAATCGCTCGAGGACGCCGTCCGCCGCGAGGTCAAGGAGGAAGTGGGCCTCGACCTGGCGACCCTCTCCTACGTCGGATCCCAGCCGTGGCCGTTCCCCACCAGCTTGATGGTCGGCTTCGTCGCGGAGTCCGTTGGGGACGAAATCCGCGTGGACGGGCGCGAGATCGAATCGGCCGAGTGGATGACACGAGACGCGGTACGCCGAGAAACGCAGAGCGGAGCTCTCGTTCTGGCGTCGGCGAAGTCGATCGCCCGCCGACTGATCGATGACTGGCTCAACGCAGACGAAGACCTTGGAGCCGCCCCGCCGAACCAGGGATGATTGATCCCGTCGAGCGGCCCTGAGGCAAACACACCGCGGCCCTCCGGAGGTCCATCATGGACAAGCTTCGCGAGATCGAACGCAACCGCAAAGAAGCCTACTCTTGGTTCATCGCCCACAAGTCGAAGGGCTACAAGGCCGTGTCGGACATGGACGATCCGATCATGTCGGACGCCGCGCTCAGCCGGAAGCACAAGGAGCTGATCGCCGTCGGCATCTCCGTCACCATCGACTGCGAGTCCTGCATGCAGTGGCACATCGAGAAAGCCGTCGAGCACGGCGCGACCCTTGAAGAGGTCCTGGAAGCGGTCGACGTGGCCATCATGATAGGGAACGGCGCGACGACCGTGCGCGCTCGGTTCGCCATGGACGTGATGAAGGACGTCTTCGGCGAGACAGCATAGCTGTCGGCTTCTAGAGACCGCCGCGGGAGAGGGATTCACCCCTGCCAGCCTAACTTCCGGCGGTCTCGCTCTGTAGGACTTGACCTTGATGGATACTGCGGAGTACGATGCTGGTATCCAGCAGTATCCGTGGAGGGCATAGTGACACGAGAAGCCGAGATCCTGAGCGTGGGACGGCAGATTCTCCTCTCGGAGGGGCTGCGTGCCATCACGACCGGCGAGGTCGCGCGCCGCGCCCGCGTAAGCAAGAAGACGCTCTACAGCCTCTTCCCGAGCAAGGATGCGCTCGTGGAGGCGGTCGTCGTCTCGTTCATCCAGGCGAACCTGGCTCGGTGGGATGAGGTCCTCGAGGGTGAAAAAACAGCGATGGATCGGATCATCGCCTCGCTCGACCTCGTCACCCGTTTTCTGCCCCAGATCCAAACGACCGTGATCGAACAGGTCGGGCGGATCGCGCCATCCCTCTGGGAGAAGATCGACGCGATGCGCCTCGAGCGCGTTGCTCGGCTCCGGGACTTGATGGAACAAGCCCAACGAGACGGGTTCCTGAGGGACGACATTGACCCCGCTCACTGGTTCCTGCTCTTGACCGCGACGATCCGGTCGGCGCTCACCCCCGCGGTCCTCTTGGAGACGCGGATCCCTCTTCCCACCCTCGTTCATGCCCTAGAGACGATCTACGGCGACGGGCTCCTCACGGAAAAGGGCCGCCGATACGTAGCCGCCAAGAAGAAGGAGAACCGATGAACATCATGCTGATCCGCAAAGCCGTCTGGCTCGGCGCTGCCTGTCTGGCCCTGGCGGCTCTGGCCGCCGGCGCGCAGACGCTGACGTCGGCGAACGAGGTCCTCGATCGGCTTCGCGCGAACGCCACGGCCATCGAAACGCTGCAGGCACGCATCGTCGTCCAGACCTACAAAGACGGGCAGGTGAACCTGATCCAGGAGATGAGGCTCTACCTCGAGCAGCCGGACAAGATGCGTCAGGAGTACGTCGCCCCCGACTACATGGCCGGTAACATGGCCCTCATCGTGGGCGACGCGATGCTTGTCTACATCGCCGCGAACGAGACGTGGCACGACTCCAAACTGTCGGACCTCTCGACGGCCGAACAGCCGTGGCTCCTCTTCCGGCAGCTCCTGCGCGACGTGCAGGACGAGTTCAACGACTACGGCTTCACACTCGCCGGGCTCGACGGGGGCAAGTACCACCTCGTCGGAAACCCCGAGACGGACGACGCCGTCTACGGCTCGATCGAGCTGTGGATCGATCCGGAGACCTTCGTCCCGACTCGTCGCCTTCTGTACGACGTCGATGGGAACCTGATCGCCGACGTCCGTATCCAAAACGTCGTCGAGGTCGCTCCAGGGATCTTCCTCGCCCGGAGGGTCGAGGCCTACGACGCGAACGGTGTCCTGAGAAACGAGATCACGTACCAGGAGCTGGTCGCCAACGAGCCGCTCGACCCTGCGCTCTTCGTTCTTCCTGCGGAGGCGACGAATGGCTGACGCGACGTTCGAGGGTCGGTCCCTGGTCAAGACGTTCGGAAGGCTTCGCGCCGTCGACGGGATCACGGTTGCGGTCCGCGGCGGGGAGATCTACGGGCTCGTCGGCCCGAGCGGCGCGGGGAAGACGACCCTGATCCGGATGCTGTGCGGACTGACGACACCGACGAGCGGCGAGGCACGGCTCTTGGGGCACCTCATGCCGAAGGAACGCCGCGCCGTGGAGGGTCGGTTCGGGTACATGCCCCAGGAGCGGGCCGTATACCGGGACCTGTCGGTGGGCGAGAACCTCCTCTTCTTCGGTCGGATCTACGGGATGACCCGCCGAGCCGTCGCGAGCCGCACGCGGGAGCTGCTGACGCTCATGCGGCTCGACGACCGAACGAGGCAGCGCGCCGACCGCCTCTCGGGTGGCGAGAAGCAGCGGCTGTCCCTCGCTTGCACGCTGATCCATGAGCCGGACGCGCTGCTCCTCGACGAACCGACGATCGGACTCGATCCCGCGCTGCGCATCGAGTTCTGGGAGCACTTCCGAGGCCTCAGCGATGCGGGACGGACTCTCCTCGTCTCAACTCACTATGTGCACGAAGCGGAGCGGTGCGGGCGGGTTGGCCTCGTTCAGCGAGGTCGACTCGCCGCCGAGGGAACCCCGGCTGATCTGAGGGCGTGGGCCACGTCCGCGAGCGGGACGGCCACGTCGGACATGGAGGACGTGTTCCTCATCCTGACCCGAGGCGGAACAGGAGGCCCCCGATGAAGCTCAACCGGATCCTCACGGTCACGGAGCGAGTGCTGCGCCAGTTGTGGCACGATCGGCGCGTGCTCGCGTTCATGCTGCTCATCCCGGCGG
>JAPLGD010000006.1 GCA_026390345.1 Candidatus Bipolaricaulota bacterium
AGAAAGAGGCGGCGCAGGCTTCTCACCCACGCCGCCGTTGATGTCAGATTGCCCTAGCTCTTCTACGCGGCCATGCCTACTGCCAACGCAACCGCAGAGGCTGCGACGTTGCCGTCGTCCGGAATGCTGTGGATCGATGCAACCTTCGCAAGTTCATTCGAGGTCACGTCAAGCGCCTTCGGACCTCGCTGGTCCTCTTCCACGACGAACTCCACTTTCTGCCCCGCGCCAAGCGTCCTAAAGCCTGTGCCGCGAATGGAGTTGAAGTGAACGAACGCATCTCCGCCTCCGTCTCTCGTGATGAAGCCGAACCCCTTGATCTCGTTGAACCACTTGACGGTGCCATTCTCTCGGTCTGCCATGTCAATCTCGCTCCTTGGATGTTGGGGCTTGATCTGAGCAGGGGGGTTCTAGATAGAAGGTGAAGTAACACGCCCTCGAGGTAAAACGGCTGCAAGAGAACCAACAACAGTGTTATGTTACCCGCTATCCTTCCGAATAGCGAGGAACGCTCATTCCTGCTCGTCCTTAGCCTCGGCGAACCGCTTGGCCCTCGGCTTGTTCCCCGCAACCTCGGCCACGGGTTGGGTGAACTCCCGAAGCGATGCAGAGCGGGTCGCCCTCCAGATCCCCTCCTCGAAGGCATCGTGCGCGACGTCGAGAGCACGCGGTTGTCGGACGCCTGGTCAATCCCCACGCGTCGCCGCTACGCCAATCCCAGGACGGCGAGGTACGTCACAACGACGGCCCCCGCGCCGACCGCGACCCAGCCGGCCAGCGACTTCTGGCGGGTCGTCCGAATCAAGGCACGCCGAAGCCCCATGAACGTGTGGAACCCGAAGAAGACGAGAAGCGGGATGTACAGGTTGTTGTGCAGCGTGAACGCGAACCCTCGGCTGATCACGCCTCCCGTCAGATTCGAGACTTGTTCCGTCCGCGTCAGCCCGAATCCGCTCACCACGTAGAGCACAAGAATCGCCGCGGAACCCCACGCCGCAAAACGGTCGAACAAAGATAGAACGCGCTCCAGCCGGAACGGGCTCGCAGCGCTCTTGATTGCCGTATCCATATGCGTGACTCCTTCATGTCCAGTGCTGAGACCCTGTGTCTCAGCTTGGATCACCGTAGATGGAGCGCGTGAACAACCCGCGCCCGGAGCGTGGAGAAGGTGTGGCGCTGAGGACCGTGTTGGAGCCCAATCGGAGAGCGTTGGGAACGCGAACCGACGAGAGACACGCTCTAGATCCGCATCATGCTAGCGGTCGATCGCGATTCCCTCAGGCAGACTCAAGCCCGAGTAGATCGTCGTGACGCCGCTTCCGTCGAGGCTCGCACGCTGGAGTGAGGTGCCCACGGTCCAGTACATCCTGCCCTCGGCTGGGTCGACGGCAACGGACTCTGCCCCGGGAACTCCCGTGACCAGCGTGACGACGCCCGTCCCGTCCACCCGAGAACGCGAGATCGTCCCCGGATCCTCGGACGTCCAATAGACGTGGGTCGACGCCGTTCCGATCGATCCGTCCAGCGTGAGATCGGTCAGGTCGCACAGGCCGGAGACGACGGCGACGGGGTTCTCCCCGTCGAGACCGGCTCGGATGATGCGGCCAGAGCACGCGCCTGCATCCAGCTCCTCCCAGCTAAGAGAGATCCAGAAGAGCCTCTCCGCGACAGGATCGACGGCAATCTGCCAGGCGAAGGCATCGCTCGGCGAGAAGCTCACAAGCGTCTCCGCGTTGCTGCCGTCGAGGTTCGCTCGTTGGATCGCGCCGTCGAAGGGGGTTGTGTCGGACAGCCCGCTCGGGAGGCACGTCCAGTAGAGCTTGGAGTTGATGCGATCGACCGCAATCCCCGTCACGCCGCGCTCGCCCGAGGCGATCACCTGCCGAGTCGTGCCATCGGAGTTCGCGGACTCGATCTTGCCGGTCCCGTAGTCGATCCAGTAGATCCTGCCTGCGTAGACGGCAACGTCCTCCGGCGAGATCAAGTCACTCACGATGGGTTCCTTGAGAGAGCCGGCGCGATCTCCTCGGTAGATCCGCCCGCTCCCGCTCTCGCCCCAGAAGAGGAGGGGCGAGAGCTGGCCCGCGGTCACGTGGATGAAGGACTCCTTCGTGGAGGAGACCACGGCCCCCTGAGCCGGGTGGATCGTCAGGGCGACCGCGTACGAACCTGGACTCGTATAGACGTGCATCGGACTCTCCTCCGACGACGTCGCTCCATCTCCGAAGTCCCATTGGTAAGCCGTGATCTGGCCGGCAAAGACGG
>JAPLGD010000008.1 GCA_026390345.1 Candidatus Bipolaricaulota bacterium
GTGAAGCTTCAGGGCGATTTCATGCAGAGCACGATCTCGAAGGAGCAGTACCAGCGGCGCCTGAATGAACTCAACGTCCAGCTCATCGAAGCGCAGCTCGACATCGACGTCGGCACGATCGACCGTATGATCGCGTCGGAAGGGTTTGCCGACATCCGCGCCGACCTGCAGAAGCTCCGAGACGCTGCCCAGCCGGTCGTCGAGGAAGTGAAGAACCTGGTCGCAACAGCCAAGCTCGGCGTTGCCGACGCCGCGGAGTTCCAGAGCCGATTGACCCAGGTCCAGAGCGCGTTCCAGCAGCTTGACACGCTTCTGACGCAGGCCGCGACGCTGAAGATCCAGCAGGCCGCGAAGAAGATCGCCGCGCAGAAGGGGTACGACATCGTGCTTCCGACTAAGGGCCTCGCGTTTGCGAACCCGGCGACCGTCCCCGACATCACGGAAGCGGTCAAGGCCGAGATCGCCAACTATCTCTAGGGACGAGCGGGGATTCATCCTGCCATGCGCGACATCGAGGAGATTCGGAGACTCATCCCTCTCCGCTTTCCCTACTTGATGATCGATCGGATCCTTGAGGAGGTTCCGGATCGCGTCGTGGGCCTGAAGAACGTGTCGGTGAACGAGCCGTTCTTCCAGGGCCACTTCCCGGAGCCTCTCCCGGCTATCATGCCGGGGACGCTGATCCTCGAAGCTATGGCGCAGGTCGCGGCATTCCTCCTCCTGTCCGACGAAGCACCACGAGCGCTGGGCTACTTGGTCGGCGTCGACAAGGCGCGGTTTCGGAAGCACGTCGTTCCCGGAGACCAGCTCCGCATCCAGGCCTCCATGTCGCGCCGGCGCCGGGGGCTTCTCGTTGCCGACGTCGTGGCGACGGTCGGGGACTCCGAGGTGGCGTCGGCGCAAATTTCCCTCCTGCCCGCGAAGCCGTGAGGACCGGCCGGACGTGATCGAGTGCGTCGCGAACGTGAGCGAGGGTCGAAACGCGGCGGCGATCGAGAAGATCGCCGCCGCGCTTCGTTTGACCCAGGCGGCGCTCCTCGATGTGCACGTAGATCCTGACCATCACCGCTCCGTTCTAACCCTGGCCGGAGAGCCGAGCGCCGTGGAAGAGGCGGCGTTCGCCCTGGCGCGGGAGTGCGTAGCGCGCATCGACCTTCGGCGGCACACGGGCGTCCACCCCCGAATGGGGGCCCTCGACGTCCTGCCGTTCGTGCCGCTCGCCGGATCCCCGATGGGCGACTGCGTGCAGATCGCCCGACGCGCCGGGGCTCGGATCGCCGCCGAACTCGGAGTTCCCGTCTACCTCTACGGCGAGGCTGCGTCACGTCCCGAGAGACGCTCGCTGCCCTTCGTCCGCGGGCGTGGCCTCGAGACCCTCCAGGCAAGGATGCGAGACGAGGGATTCGCGCCCGACTTCGGGCCGTCCGCGCCGCACCCGACGGCGGGAGCGACCGCCGTGGGGGCGCGGAACGCCCTGGTCGCCTACAACATCCGCCTCGACACGGCCGACGTCGGCATCGCACGGCGGATCGCCTCGGCCATCCGGGAAGCCCAGGGCGGTATGCGCAGCGTTCAAGCCCTCGGGTTTTCCCTCGCGACGCGCGAATGCGCGCAGGTCTCCATGAACCTGGTCGGTCCGCACCTCCCGCGGGTCGTAGACGTGTTCCGCCACGTCCGCAAGCTCGCCCCGACCTTCGGGGCCTCCGTGACGGCCAGCGAGCTCGTCGGGCTGGCGCCGTCTGCCGCCCTGGAAGGAGCGACCCGCCGGAACCTCCGCCTCGACGACGAGCCTTCCGCCCACGTCCTCGAAGCGCGGCTTGCGGAGGTGGGCCTCGCGTGAGCGTGTTCGCCCTCGGAACCCGGATCGACCGACTCCTCATCGGAGGCTTCGGGCTCACCGGGAAGGCCATCGCGCGATTCTGCGAGTCGCACGGAATCCACTTCGCCGTCTCCGAATCCCGCGCCCTGCCCGAGACGGACAGAGACTGGATCCGCGCCCACGCGTTCGACTACGAGGTCGGCGGGCACACCCTGCGCTTGCTGGACGGCGTGGACGCAGTCGTCCCGAGCCCCGGTATCCCCGTCGATGCACCCCTTCTGCGCGGCGCGACGGAACGCGGAGTGCTTGTCCTATCGGAGCTTGACCTTGCGACGACCGCAGGGGCAGCGCCGCCGATCGTCGCGGTCACCGGGACGAACGGCAAGAGCACGACGGTGACCCTCATCGGGGAGATCCTCCGCCGAGCCGGCTTCGAGGCACCCGTCGCCGGGAACATCGGACTGCCCTTCGTCGCCATCGTCGACAGTGCCCGAGGCGCCGATGCCGTGGTCCTCGAGGTATCGAGTTTTCAGCTGGAGCAAAGCCGCCTCTTTCACCCCCACGTCGCCGTTCTTCTTAACCTCGCACCGAACCACATCGAGCGCCACGGTTCCATGGCCGCGTACAAGGCGGCGAAGGAGAGGATCTTCGCCCAGCAGACCGCGTCGGACGTCGCCGTCCTCCCGGCGGAACTCGTCTCCCAGATCGATCACGGCGAGGCCCGCCTCGTGGTCTACGATCGGCCGATCCCTCCGCTCCCGCTTGGAAGCGAGAAGCTGACTCACGTGAATCGCCTCAACGTCGCGGCCGCCGTCGCGGCCTGCGAGGCGCTGTCTCCCGGGTTCGACGCCTCGGCTCGACGGATCGCGGAGTACGCCGCGGCCCTCCATCTCCCGTTCCGGCAGCAGGAGATCGGATCGATCGCGGGCGTCCGCATCATCAACGACTCGAAGGCCACGAGTCCCGCCGCGACGCTGGCCGCTCTACGCTCCGTCCAAGGCCCCGTCGTGCTTCTCCTCGGAGGGCGCTCGAAGAAGGGCGGGTACGACGACCTTGCTCGCGCGCTCTCAGGGTTCCGCGTGCGAACCGTCATCGTCTTCGGGGAGGCGCGAGAAGAAATCGCCGGACACCTGCGCGCCGCGCAGGTTGGGTTCAGGACGGTGGACTCCCTCCAGACCGCGCTGGCCGAGGGCCTGGCCGCCGCAAGGCCGGGCGACGCTCTCCTGCTGTCGCCCGCATGTTCGAGCTTCGACGCGTTCTCAAGCTACGAAGAACGCGGGGGAACCTTCACGCGCCTTTGCCGAGAGCGAGCCGGGTTCGCCCCGTCGCGCTCCAAGGACGTCTAGCCCCAACCTCCGGGACATTCGTCCGCTTCTCATTGAACCGAGCTTCGCTTTTCGCCGTACGGGGTTCCTTTTGCTCCCAGGACAGATGCCGTACTCATGGTGTCGGGTCAATCGGATCTACGCGGGCGAAGGAGCGAGGGCGTGAACGGACGGAGCGACTACGCGACGATACTCACAACGTCGCTCCTTCTCTTGGTCGGACTGATCGTCCTGTACAGCGCGAGCGCTCCCTTTTCCCTCCGCCACTACGGCAGCGACATGCACATGCTGTTGCGCCAGCTCATGGCCGCGGGAGTCGGACTCGTTGCCCTGGCTTTCTTCGCGCGCTTCGACTACCACCGGATCGCCCAGGTGAACGAGCTCTTGCTTGTGGGGGCCGTAGGACTGTCCCTCCTCACGCTTCTCCCGCTCGGGATCAGCGACGGGTTGTGGCTCAACCTGGGACCCTTCCCGCTTCAACCAACAGAGTTCGTCAAGTTCGCGCTGATCTTCTACCTGGCGGCGACCCTCGACCGAAAGAGGGATCGGATGGACTCGTTCGCCCAAGGCGTCCTGCCGTTCTTGATCCTCCTCGGGATTCTTGCTGCCATCGTCATGAGCCAACCCGACCTCGGCATGCTCATCATGTACGGAGGGCTGGTCGCCGCCATGCTTTTTGTCGGCGGAGCGCAGATCAAGCACCTGGCCATCGTCGGCGCCTTGTGCGTTCCCGCGATTCTGGCGTTGGTTTGGATCGCGCCGTACCGATTCGCCCGGCTCCTCTCGTTCCTGAACCCGAGGGCGTACAGCACTTCGTCGGGGTACCAAATCATGCAGTCGCTCACCGCCATCGGATCCGGCGGCCTCTTCGGACGCGGACTGGGTGCGTCGCGCGCCAAGCTCTTCTACCTGCCTCAGGCCCACAACGACTTCATCCTTGCGGTGGTCGGCGAGGAGACCGGGCTCCTCGGGACCGTCGCCATCCTAGCGCTCCTCGGGCTCCTCGTCTGGCGGGCGTTCCAGATCGCCGAGCGCGCCCCGGACCGCCTCGGGCGCTTTGTTTGCTACGGAATCGGGTTCTCCGTCGGATTCCAGACCCTCGTCAACGCGGGCGTTGCCGTCGGGGTGCTCCCGGTCACGGGGCTCACGCTCCCCTTCATCAGCAACGGCGGCACGTCGCTCTTGGTCACTCTGGGGATGGTCGGGGCCCTGCTCAATGTGTCCAAGCAAGGAGGCCGCGCATGAAGAGCGTCATGATCGCCGGCGGCGGGACGGGCGGGCACGTCTACCCCGCCATGGCCATGATCCAGGGCCTCCGTCAGTGCATGCCGGAGGCGCGCGTCGCTTACGTCGGGACGCGCCGAGGCCTTGAGTCGCGCGCGGTTCGCGAGTTTCCATGGGTGCGCTTCTTCCCCATCCACGCGCGGGGGCTCGACCGCGGCGGCCGCGCCGCCTCGCTGCGGGCCGTCGCATGGACTCTCGCGAGCTTCGCAGAGACTGTTCTCATCTTCGCCCGATTCCGACCCCGGGTCGTCGTGGGTGTGGGCGGATACAGCTCGTTCCCGCCCGTCCTGCTCGCCGCCATGCTCGGGCGCATCCTTCCGATCCGCACCGCCATCCACGAGCAGAACGCGATCCCGGGTTTGGCCAACCGCTGGCTGTCCCGCTACGTCGACGTCGTCCTCGTCTCCTACCCGATGGCCGCGAATGTCTTCCCGCACGCGCGCAAGATCGTGGTCACGGGGAACCCGATTCGCGAGGAGTTCCTCCGCGAGCGCCGATGTGACGCAGCGTACCGCGAGTTCGGCCTCAACCCACGCCGGCGGACTGTGCTCGTGTTCGGAGGATCTAACGGCTCTCCGGAGCTCGTCGACCAGATCCTTGCGGCCAAGGCTGACCTTGCCCGCCGGGACGACCTGCAGGTTCTCCTCGTGACCGGGGGAGCGCGCCCCGAGGAGGAAGTCCGCCGTGAGTTGCGGGCCGCGGGCGCGACGAACGTGGAGGTGCGAAGGTACATCGACCGGATGGCGACGGCGTTCGCCATCGCTGACCTCATCGTCGCCCGCGCCGGCGCGACGACGCTGGCCGAGATCACGACGTGCGGAAAGCCCGCCGTGTTAGTCCCATGGCGGGGTGCCACCGACGACCATCAGTGGCAGAACGCGCGAGTCCTGGAGAGGGCAGAAGCCTGCCGACTCGCCGACTCGCAGACAACGGGGAAGGGTGAACTCGTGGACCAGATCCTACGATTGGCAAGAGATGACGCGGCCCTCACGCGCCTGGCTGGGAACGCGCGGCGTCTGGGGCAGCGACAGGCGAACTCATTGATCCTCGGAGAAATCCAGACGCTGGTGAGAGGGGCGCGAGCGTGACCGCTCTTGGACAACGATACCATCTGGTAGGAATCGGCGGATCGGGAATGAGCGGCTTGGCTTCGATCCTCGTCGCTCACGGGGCCAAGGTCTCGGGTTCGGACTTGCGCCCAAGCTCTCAGATGCAGCTGCTTCGCAGCGCCGGCGTCGACGTTCACGTCGGACACGCCGCGGAGTGGATCTCCAGCGATCTCGACGGTGTCATCGTTTCGTCCGCGATCCCGATGGACAACGTCGAAGTGGTGGCGGCGCGCGAGCGGAAGGTTCCCATCGTCCGGCGGCTTCATGCGATGGCTTCCGTCATGCAGCAGTACTCGAGCGTCGGCGTCGTCGGGACGCACGGCAAGACGACGACGACGGCCATGACGGCAACCCTTCTACGGGCCGTCGGCATGGACCCGAGCTACTTGATTGGCGCACACTGCCCGGGTCTCGAAGGAAGCGCCCACCTCGGCCGCGGCCGGTGGTTTGTCGCCGAGGTCGACGAAAGCGACGGCCTCTTCACCGACATCCGCCCCCTCGTGGCCGTGCTGACGAACATCGGACGCGATCACCTCCCCACGTACCGGCACGAGGAGGCCATTCGGGCGGCGTTCCTGCGTTACGTTCAGCAGGCCGAGCGCGTCGTCCTCTCGATTGACGATCCGCAGGTGAGGAAGTTCGCGGCGCTGGTCGACGGCGCGATCACCGTGGGCCTCGACGTCGGCGCGTCCGTCCGTGCATCGAACGTCGCCCCGGACCGCTTCGAGACCGTCTTCGACTTGTCCTACAAAGGGAAAACGCTCGGGCGGTATCGGCTTCACGCCCCCGGGCTGCACAACGTGCGCAACGCTCTCTGTGCCGTGGGAGCGGCCATCGCTGCCGGCGCCGACCCGCGAGCCGCCGCGGAGGCGATCCCGTCTCTCGCTCTTCCGCACCGCCGCTTCGAGATCCTTGAGGAGAACGGGGTGACCGTCGTCGACGACTTCGCCCACACTCCAGAAGAAGTGAAGGCCACGCTCGACGCGATCCGCGCCGGGTGGCCGAACCGCCGGATCGTCGCCATCTTCCAGCCCCACCGATACTCGCGGACGCAGATCCTCGGCCACGATTTCGGCCGCGCGCTCGCCCAGGCCGACGTCGCCATTGTCACCAGCATCTACGCGGCCTGCGAGACCCCGGTGGCCGGCGTCTCGTCGCAGGAAATCGTCGACGTTGCCTCCACGGAAGCACGCGCCGACGTCTACTCCATCCCCGACAAGCCCGCCGTCATCGCCTTCCTCAAGGAGACGATTCGTCCCGGCGATTTCATCATCAGCTTCGGGGCGGGCGACATCTGGACCGTCACGGACGAGCTCGCGCACTTCCTCAAGGAAGGCAGCTTCTGCGTCGCATGACCCTCGCGGCCGTCGCTCGCGACCTTCGCGCGGCCGGGATCGAGTTCCGCTTCGATGAGCCGCTCGCAGCTCACACGACGTTTCGGGTCGGCGGGTCGGCAGACGGGTACTGCGAGCCCGGGTCCGTCTCTGCGCTCATCGACGTCGTTCGCCTCTGCCAACGGGGAGCGGTTCCGTTCTTTGTCCTCGGCGCCGGATCGAACGTCCTCTTCTCCGACGAAGGCCGCCGCGGCATGGTCATCTCCATGAGGGCAATCCGTGGAATCACAGCGTCTTCGACGGGGCTTGATGCCGCCGCGGGGGAGCCGTTGCCCAACGTGATCGCCGCCGCCGAAGAGCAGGGCTCGAGGAGCCTCGGGTTTCTCGCAGGGATCCCCGGCACGGTCGGCGGATCCGCAGCGACAAACGCCGGAATCCCCGGACGAGCGATGGCCGACGTCATCGAAAGCGTCACCGTGATCGGCGACGCGGACCAGGCAGTCCAACTCGCACCCTCGGAGTGCGGGTTCGGTTACCGAACGAGCCGAATCCGCGACCGGCGTTTCGTCGTCTTGTCGGCCAAGCTCCGATTCGACGAGCAGGTCTATGATCCTGCCGCCCTTCTCACCCGAAGGAGGGCCACGCAGCCGATCGGCCAGGCGAGCGCCGGATGCATCTTTCGGAACCCTCCAGGCGAGAGCGCGGGCGCTTTGATCGACCGGGCCGAGCTGAAGGGGTTTACGCTAGGACAGGCACAGGTGTCGGAGAAGCACGCCAACTTCATCGTAAACCTTGGCGGAGCCTCGAGCGCGGAGATCTGCAAGCTAATTGACATTGTGCGTCAAAAGGTGTATAACACATACCAGGTCTCACTCGATCTGGAGGTAGAGGTCGTCACCGGGTGAAGGAGGGAAAGAGCAAACGCAGAGCTGTCCTGTGGGTCGTCGGCATGGGGGGGGTTCTTATTACTGCTGCCATCATCGCCCTATACACATCATGGTTGCCCATCTTTGATCTGCAACACGTTTCGATCGTCGGGAACCGACACACGACAGGGCCCGACATCGTCAGCATTTCGGGCCTCAAGCGTGGCACCGCCCTCCCTTCCCTTCCTCTGCGTACCGCGGCGGCGCGAATCGCTGCCCTACCTTGGGTTAAGAGTGCCGAACTCGTGAGGGAGTTTCCCCACGGGGTGTGCATTGAAATCACCGAGCGCGTTCCCGTCGCCCGCCGGACGTCTGCGGACGGCAAATGCCTTCTGATCGGAGAAGGTGGAATCGTGGTCTCGGAGAAGTGTGACGGTTGGAACGAAACGATTCTCCTCTCGGGCGGATCGGTGTCGGGAACAACTCCCGGAGCCCATGTCCTGGAACCTGCCTTGGTAAGGCTGCTTGATGGGCTCTTGAGGGCTACGCTCGCCGGAATGACGGTGCGCAAGCTGGATGTCTCCAATGCGGCGTCGATCGTCCTGGTCGACGACTCGGGGACGAGGGTGCTGCTCGGAGCCTTGGACGTGGCGGCCAGCCGAATCCGGCCTCTTGAGGCTCTCTGCCGCGCGGTGAAGATTGGGAACTACGAACAGATTGACCTTCGATTCGGGGGGGAGGCGACGCTTGTGCCTCGGGTAAGGCGGTGAAGAGATGAGAAAAGAGAAGGTTGTCGTAGGACTTGACGTGGGAACCACCAAGGTCGTCGCCCTGGTGGGAAACATCGTCAACGGGTCGATCGAAGTTATCGGCATGGGGAAGGCCGAGTCTCACGGGCTGGAGAAGGGCGTGGTCGTCGACATCGGGCGAACGGTCACGTCGATTCGGAAGGCCATCGAAGAGGCCGAGAACATGGCCGACGTGAAGATCGACTCGGTGTACGTGGGAATCGCAGGCAAGCATATCACGTCGATCAACAACAGCGGAACGGTGTCGATCAACCGTCCGGACCGCATCATCACAGAGGATGACGTTCGCCGAGTCGTCGAGACGGCGCAGGCGATCCAGATCCCCCCGGAGAGCGAAGTGATTCACATCATTCCGCGGCAGTACATCGTCGACGGACAGGACGGGATCACCGACCCCATCGGGATGACGGGCACGCGGTTGGAGGTTGACGTTCACATCGTCACCGGCGCGATCACCGCCGTGCACAACCTCGTCCGCTGCGTCGAGAGTCTCGGGATCGGAATCCGGCAGATCGTGCTGGAGCCGATCGCGTCCTCCCTCGCGGTGCTGTCCTCCGCCGAAAAAGAGCTGGGCGTCATCCTGATGGACGTCGGGGGCGGCACGACGGACATCAGCGTGTTCCGCGGCGGCGACATCTGGTTCTCCAAGGTCATCCCGATTGCCGGGGAGCACATCACGAACGACATCACCGTGGGACTGCAGACCCCGATCGAGGAAGCCGAACTCATCAAGAAGCAGCACGGGACTGCCCTCGTCGACAGCGTGGGCGAGGAAGAGAAGATCGAGGTCGCGACAATCGGTGGAGACGAGAAGAAGCTCGTCTCGAAGAAGAAGCTGGCCAAGATCATCGAGCCGCGCGTCGAAGAACTGCTCGACCTCGCCATGCAAGAGGTCGAGGACGCCGGCTACCGCGACCTCGTCCCCGCCGGGTTGGTGCTGACCGGTGGGACGTCTCTCCTGAACGGGATCACCGAGTTCGCCGCCCAGCGCTACGATCTCCCCGTGCGCCGCGGGAAGATCCCGCAGGGGATTCATGGACTCCGCGACATCGTCGAGTCGCCGATCTACGCCACGGCGATCGGCCTTCTGCGCTACGCGATCGAGACCAAAGACTTCAAGAAGCCCGAGTACGCCGACCGAAGAAAGGGCGGATCCTCCGGCGGATCGATCGTCGGGAAGTTGGTCGCGTGGTTCAACCGGTTCTTCCGGGGGTAGGCCATGGCTGAGCAGATGAACCTGACCCCGCCGGCGCGCCTCATGGTCGTCGGCGTGGGCGGCGGCGGCGGGAACGTCGTCGACCGCATGTTCGACACCCGCGTCCAGGGTGTCGATCTTGTCGTCGTGAACACCGACGCCCAGGTCCTCGAGGTTGTCCGCGCGCATCAGACGCTTCAGATCGGCCGCAAACTGACCCACGGTCTCGGCGCGGGAGGAAATCCCGAGATCGGCAAGCTCGCCGCTGAGGAAAGCCGCGAGGAAATCGTCGACTTGCTGCACGGGGTCGACATGGTGTTCATCACTGCGGGGATGGGCGGCGGCACGGGAACCGGTGCGGCTCCGGTGATCGCCGCCATGGCGAAGGAAGCAGGCATTCTCACGACCGCGATCGTCACTCGCCCCTTCTCCTTTGAGGGGATCGCGCGAGCCGAGAAGGCCGAGGCTGGGATCGCTCGGCTCTCCCAGAGCGTTGATGCTCTCATCTGCATCTCGAACGACAAGCTGCTCAAGGTCGCATCGGCCGACACGCCGATCACCAAGGCCTTTGAGATGGCCGACGAAGTCCTTCGCAAGGGCGTCGAGGGAATCTCCGATCTCATCACGGTCCCCGGCATGATCAACCTCGACTTCGCCGACGTCGACAGCGTCATGCGCGACGCGGGCACCGCGATGATGGGAATCGGCGAGGGCGAAGGGGAAGGGAAGGCCAAGGAGGCGGCGCGCAACGCCATCTCGTCCCCGCTTCTCGACGGATCCATCCACGGCGCGCGCAAGGTCATCATGAACATCACCGGCGGCGCCGACCTGACGCTCGAAGAGGTCACGGCCGCGGCCTCGCTGATCCGCGAGGCCGTCTCCGATCGCGCCGACATCATCTTGGGGACTGCCATCCGGGATGGAATGGAGAAGGTGCGCCTCACCGTCATTGCCACGGGTTTCGCCTTGCCCTACGGGGGGGAGGACGAAGAGGGCGCCCCGCTGTCGAGCGAGACGATGCTCTCCAAGCTCGAGCAAGAGAGCCGTGTCGGAAGCGACGACTTCGACATCCCCACGTTCCTCCGTCGTACCCGCAAGGATCGCGAGGAGGAGGCGTGGCGCCTTCCGTGGGGCGAGAAGGCGGCCAAGCCGGAACCCAAGCGCGAGTGGGACTGGGAGCGAGACCGCGACCGACGGAAGCGTTGAGACGGTCGTTCCTTGGGGGTTCGCCGCCTGCAGAGAGCGAGCGAAGCCACGAGGTGTTCAATTCCTCTGAGGCCGAGGAATGATGAAGCCCCCGCCGGGGGCTTCTCTCCTAGTACGTTCGGTTCCCGTGGTACCAGAGGAGGGGGTCGAACCCACACGTCCCTCACGGGACACGGGATTTTGAGTCCCGCGCGTCTGCCGATTCCGCCACTCTGGCCTAGACCTCTCCGAGGATGGTACGTCCCGGTGGGAACCCAGTCAACGACGACGGGGGACCACCCCGCCGGGCGCATCCGCCGCGCGGAGCTCTAGATCAGCGTCTCGAGCGTTTCGGGATGGAAGACATGCACTGACTTCGCGTTCGCCTTGAGCCGGATCTCCTCGTCGATCGAGACCTGTCGATGGGGATCGAGGCTGGCGACGATCTGCGTTCCGTGAACGTCCCCATACACAAGCAGGGAGTGCCCAAGCTGTTCCTTCACGGACACCTTGGCCGCAATGGTGTCCTCGGTGGACGAGGTCGGCCCGTCGAGGTCCTCGGGACGAACGCCCATCACGACATTCGCCGGGAGATCGACAGCGCGCTCCGCCGGCAACCGAAGAGAGAACCCGCTTCCGGAAAGGACGATGCGGCCGTCCTCCCGGACCGCCTTCGCCGGGAGGAAGTTCATGGCAGGGCTGCCGATGAACCCCGCCACGAACTGGTTCGACGGATGGTCGTATGTTTCCTGCGGCGGCGCGTACTGCTGGATCAGGCCGTCCTTCATGACGGCGATCTTGTCCCCGAGGGTCATCGCCTCGACCTGGTCGTGGGTCACATACACCGTCGTCGTCCGCAGCTTGTGGTGCAGCTGCTCGAGCTCCGTCCGCATCTGCACGCGCAGCTTCGCGTCGAGATTCGACAGCGGCTCATCAAAGAGAAAGACCTTCGGATTCCGAACGATGGCACGCCCCACGGCCACGCGCTGGCGTTGTCCTCCCGAGAGTTCCCGGGGCTTGCTCTTCAGCTTCCCTTCGATTCCGAGGAGCGCCGCGGCCTCCGTGACCCGCTGTTTGATCTCGGCCTTCGGGTACTTGCGGAGCTTCAGCCCAAACGCCATGTTGTTGTAGACGTCCATGTGCGGGTACAGGGCGTAGTTCTGGAACACCATGGCAATGTCGCGATCCTTCGGAGGGACTTGGTTCACGACTCGGTCGCCGATCGAGATCTCGCCGGAGGTGATCTCCTCGAGTCCCGCAATCATCCGCAGGGTCGTGGTTTTTCCGCATCCGGACGGCCCAACAAGGACGGTGAACTTCCCATCCTCGATGACCATGGAGATGTCGTCGACCGCCGTGAAATCGCCGAACCGTTTCGTCACGTGCGCGAGGGTTACCTCTGCCATCGCCCCTCCTCGGGTTCCGCCCTAGCGAGACCGTCCAACACTAGCTCGCCAGCATAGCGCCTTCCGGCAGCGACCGCAATCCCCATCTCGCTGCGCAAGCGCCGTGGCTGCCTTCGCGGGTTGGACGCGCCGATGAGAGACAAGTACCCTCGGCGGGCGCGACTCCGGCGTGACTCTTCGAGCCGGCCGCGAGAAGAGGGTCGGCATGGTCGAGAGAGCAAAGTCCCGCGCACTGCCTGCAGGACTCCTTCACTTGTTCGTCGTCTACGTCGTGTGGGGGAGCACGTACCTCGCCATCCGCGTGGCCGTCCGGCCGGACACCGGCTTTCCGCCCTTTGCGCTGGGCGCGCTGCGCCTTGTCGTCGCCGGAGCGGTGCTCCTTGCCTGGGGACTGTGGAAGAAGTCGCGGCTCCGCCTCACGCGGAGAGAGATCCTCACCCTCGCTGCGGCGGGGCTTCTCCTGTGGCCGTTTGCGAATGGCCTCGTGAACGTCGCCGAACAGCGAGTCGACTCTGGGTACGCCGCTCTGCTCGTCGCGACCGTGCCGATCTGGACGGCTCTGATCGACGCTCTCATCGATCGCCGTCGCCCGGCGCGGAGGTTCGTCGCGTCGCTCGGCGTGGGACTTGCCGGGGTCGGACTCCTGAGCGTTCCGCGTCTCGTGACGGCCAGCCCGGCCGACGCGCTCTCTGTCCTGCTCCTCTTGGTGGCTCCGGTGACGTGGGCGGCGGGATCGGTGCTCCAAACACGGCGCCCGGTCGGAACGACCCCCGTCGTCTCCTCCGGGTACCTGCTCCTGTTTGGATCTCTAGGATTCGCGGCCGTCTCGGTCGCAGCGCGAGAGCCGCTGCCCACTCCAACCGCGGCCGCGTGGGGAGCGTGGGCGTACCTCGTCGTGGCCGGCTCGATCGCGGCCTTCACGTCGTTCGTTCACGCGCTTCGACTCCTGCCGACTGGAGTCGTCATGACATACGCCTACGTAAACCCCGTGATCGCCGTTCTCCTCGGCGCCCTCATCCTCGGAGAACCGATCTCCCCCGTTGCCCTCGGCGGGATGGCCCTCGTCCTGCTCGGCGTCTGGGGCGTACTCGGCACCCGAGGCCGAACGCCGCGGCCGGTCGCCGCGGCGCCCAAGCAACCCCGATAGCGCCCTCCGCGAGGTCTACACCTTCAGCGCGTCGAGGATGATGCGGACGATGATCAGCACCCAGCCGACGATCAGCCCCACCCAGATGACCTTCCGAGCGAACTCGATCAGCCCGAAGAACAGAAGGAGCAGCGTGATCAGCGCCATGTAGCCGAGCGGCTTCTCGAGGTCTTTCGAGACCCGGTCCTTGGTAATGAGGTTCAAGACGTAGAGCATCCCCTGACCGAGGTAGTTCGACACGCTGTCGACGAACGTCAGCGCCTGATCAACGGCGCTCGACGTCGGACGCAGGTTCACCTGCGGTGCCGCCACTTGCTGGCCGACCCCCACCAACGCCACCACAATCAGCAGCCCAGCGAGGCCGAAGACCACCACACGTTTGTTCTTGTCCATGCCCTCTCCCTTTTCACGATGGAGTAGGATTCCAATCTACCACGGAGGATCCCCCCGAAGGCTATCCCGCCGGTCACCTGTCGAGGTGCGGTGGGCCGCCCCGGACGCGGCCTCCTCCTCCTTTAGCCCGACCACTCCGCAGGAACAGCCGGAGTTCCTATGGTGTTCCCGCGGGGGCGAGAGCCTCCGGGTCGAACAGCGCGGCCGGCAACTCGGCGACCGTTGCCTCGAGGATCTCGGAGGTCGTCACCCGTCCGAGGAAGAGCCGGTTCGCGATCTCCTGGACGCTCACGTAGACATCGCCGTTCTCGCGGGTCACGTAGTTGCCGTACGTCACGTCGTAGAACGGGAGGCCACTGACTGCGAACAGGGTCGCGGACACAGGACGCAGCGTGACCGGGTCTACGCGCACGGTGATCGCCTGAAACGCGACGGTGTAGTCGGCCGCGACCAGGTCAAGCTCCAGGAGTTCCGCCCCATCGGCTCCCTGAACGGTCCGGCGGGCGGCGATCGTGTACTTCGAGAGGAACCGAATGCCGTTCGTTTGCGCAACCGCGGAGTCGCCGAACACTTCCGCCGTGGCCGACGTCTTGATCGGCGAGGCGAGATCGGGTCCGAAGAAGTAGGTGGCATCCGGTGTGCTCAAGTAGATCTGCCCTGCCATCTCAGCGGGCGCGAGGAACTCGATTCGGGCGACGTCCTTGGCGTCGATCTGTCCGAATTGCAGCAGAATCTCGGCCTCGCGCGTTGCGTCAGGGGTGCTGGACGCAATGCGAACGCGCAGCACGTTGACGTCGGCGGCGGGGAATCGCGCCTCATCAAGGGCGCTCAGTAGATCGGAGTCGGACAGGTTGATCTGAGCGATGGCCGGCGCGGTCGTGAGAAGGACCAGTGCGATTGCACAAGCGAGCTTCATCCGCATCTCCTTTTCCGTGATCACCCGGGTCCGCCCGCGCGGCGGCCTACATCGTCTGGAGCGCCTTCACGACGCTCAATCGCGCGTTCTTCCACGCAGGGTACACCGAACTCGCCAGGGTCGCGAGGACGACCGTCACGAGGGGCATCAGCGCCGTCGACAGGGTGAGAGAGAGGTGGATCGCCTGCGGCACCGCGGAGCCGGGGGGCGTCCACGTGATTCTCGCCGCGTTGAAGACGGTCACGAGCCCCGATGCAAGGATGACCCCGATCACTGCGCCGATCGCGCCGATCATTGCCCCCTCAAGGAGGAATCCGCGGAACACTCGCCAACGTGAGGCGCCGAAGGCGCGCGTCGTCGCCACCTCTCGCGTGCGTTCGAGGAAGGAGATCGTTAGGATCTCGACGACGCTGAAGAAGACGAGGGCAAACACCGAGATCCCCGCCAGGCCCGAGAATGCGGCGAAGAACGATTGCGACGACGCGTAGCCGGTTGAAAGCTCTTGCCACGTCCGGACCCCGAGTGGGATTCCCTCCGCGGCGAACGCTGTGCGGAGGGCGTCGGCGAGTTGCGGCGCTTTGTCTAGGTCTTCCAATCCGACAAGGATGCGTTCAACGCCGTCGGTCTTCAGGAGGCGCTGCACGAATTCGACCGGGAAGAGGCCGAGCTGTTCTTCGACCGTCCCCAGGCTGTACGCAAGTTCGCCAACGACTGTCACCGTTGCGGCGGTGAAGTTCCCGCTGACGGTACCGGTGGCGATGTTGATTGAGTCGCCGATCCCGACGCCGAGCTTCGCGGCGAGCCTCTTTCCGAGGATTCCCTCGCGCGGTGCGGCGTCGGCGAGCGTCTTCCCCTCGATCGCGTAGCATGTGTAGTTGGGTACGCAGTTGCACGGCGTCAAGCCTCGCCCGATGATCAGCGTGCTGCCGTTCGCGTCGCCGATGAGACCGGCGAAGTCGAGCTCGAGCGACGTCCCGAGGACGCCGGGCTGCTTCGAGACGAGGTCAACGACGCGCGATTGGACGTCCGCGGGAATCAGGGCGTCGTAGCCGTTCGCTTGGTTCTCGAACATGCGCTCGTCGGCGACCTGGACGGCGCCCGTCTCGCACGCCGACGAGAGTCTCTGGGAGAGGAGGGACTCGCCGACGTAGGCGAGGACGAACAAGAAGACAGCGGTGCCCACGGCGATGACCGTCAAGCTGAACACGGTCCGGCGACGATTCCGGAAGACGTTGCGCAGCGCGAGCTTCAGTTCCACAGGCCCTCCTATTCGATACGCAACGCCTCAACGACCCGCAGGCGCGATGCTTGAGCGGCCGGGTAGAGCGCGGACAGGAGCGTCGCGATCAGACTCACCGCAAACGGCACCAGGGCCGTCTTGACTTCAATTCTCGCTCCCAGGGTGAACTTCTCGATCGTCCCAGGCGGCAGCCATTGAATGCCTACCGCGTTGAATGCGGCGACGAGAAGGACTCCAAGGGCAACTCCAATGCTGCTTCCGAGGACCGCGAGCCACGCGCTCTCCGAGAAGAACAGGCCGAAGACTTCGCGCTGCGTCGTGCCCAGCGCGCGGATGGTTCCAATTTCGCGCGTCCGCTCGAGGAACGCGAGCGTCTGGACCTGGAGAATGATGAAGAAGACGAGGATCGAGATGGCAAGCGATAGGAAGGCAAAGAGCGCGTTGAAGTAGGAGGCGAGCTGGCGATAGAACGGAGAAAGGTCGTCCCACGTCCGTGGGGCGAG
>JAPLGD010000069.1 GCA_026390345.1 Candidatus Bipolaricaulota bacterium
CGGCCAGCTTGACGCCCAGTGCCTTGAGGTCGGCGATGCCCTGCCCTGCGGGCTTTCCGCTGATCGACACCGTGGGCGCGATCCTCTTCAGCTTGAAGGCCTGAGCGAGGGATTCGACGCTCTGACCTGCCTTCCCTCCTCCGCCGTGCGTGATGAACGCGGCGTAGGGTTTGTCGGTCACTTGCCCCTGTGTCGGGTAGAAGGCGCGGTCGAGAAAGTCCTTCAGCCCACCGCCCATGTAGCTGAATGCATCGTAGGAGCCTAGGGCGACGGCGTCGCACGCGAGAAGATCCTGAGGCTGCGCGTCGGTGCCCGTCTTGAGCGTGACGTGGGCTCCTGCTCCTTCAGCTCCGGCCGCCACGGCTTCCGCCGCTGCCTTCGTGTTCCCCGACATGCTGCAGTAGACAACCAAGACGTTCGTCATGCTCTGATCTCCTTTGCTCTTCCCAGCTCCGGGCAAGATGGGTGCTTGAGTCCGCTCCGTCGCTCGCGCGTTCTCGGACGGCACGGAGTGCTCGCTGTTCCTGAGAGCATGCTAGGTCCGCCGGCTCTCGAGGTCGGGGTGGGTATCAATGCAGCTGGACGCGGCTGGAACGCCGCGGGTGCGCACCATCTTGACGCACTCGAGCTCGAGACGGGCCGGTGGCTCGCGGTGGCAGATGGTTGGAGCCGGCGGTGCTTCTCGTGTGAACGCTGATAGGCTCAGGGGGCGCTCTCCGGCGCGTGGCGGGTACCCTCAGTCGATGCGTCGACTATTGACAACCTCACTCCGGCGTGGTACACACAAAGCGGCGGGGTTGGTTCGGGGGAGTCGTCCCCTCTTCACTAGATGAGAAGCCAGGCCCCGCCTGTTCTTTTCTGCTGTCCCTTGCGAGCTGGTTCCTCGTTCCTCGTTGGTTGCCGAGGTGCGTCGTCGCATCGATTGGATTGAGGGGACAAAAGGTAGGGGCCGCCTTCCCCCTCTCCTTCTTGTGTCGTACATGCCAGATCCGAAGAACCTGGCCCCGATCCAGAACGAACGCGGACCCATCCCACGGGGGGTGGGTATGTATGGATGATCAGAATACGGGCAGCTTGAGCCGAGATGGTGAGCTGAAGGCGGATCTCCTGCGACGGCTGCGCACGGCGTCGGGGCACCTCTCCGGGGTCGTTCGGATGGTCGACGACGAGGCGTACTGCGTGGACGTCCTGAAGCAGATCGCGGCCATCCAATCTTCGCTGTCGAAGGTTGCGCAGGCGTTGACGGCATCGCACATGAAGCACTGCGTTCGCGAAGCCGTCCTGGCCGACGGCGGCGAGACCCGAATCGACGAGATGATGGAGACGCTTCGGTACCTGAAGCACTTCTAGGGGAGACGATGGCGAACGAGGAACGAACAACGACACTGCGAGTCGAGGGGATGCACTGCGCGGCGTGTGCGCAGGCGGTTGAGCAGGCGCTCCGATCCGTGCCCGGGGTGAGCGCTGCGGCCGTGAACCCGGTAACCTGGATCGCACGGGTGGAAGTGTCGACCGGCGTCCCCGAGGGCAGGCTCGCCTCGGCCGTTCGCCAAGCTGGGTACGGCGTCGCGGAGGACGAGGACGCCGGCGCTCGAGGCGTGCTTGCGGCTCGACGTCGCGCCGCCTTTGCGTGGCTGCTCGCGATCCCCATCGTCGTCTGGATGGTTCCGGAGATGCTCCTCGGGATCGTGTGGCCGTCGGCGCTCGGCTACCACGCGGGGATGGTTGTCCTGGCACTCCCCGTCGTCTTCTGGGCGGGCGGGCCGACGATCCTTGCCGGGGTGCGCGCGCTCGTTCGACGAACCCCGACGATGGACACGCTGATCGCGCTTGGGGCGCTTGCGTCGCTCTTGACCGGGTTCGTCGCGGTCGCGGCCGAGATGGGCGCCGCGCCAGCGGTCCACGACTACGCCGGGGTGGCGGCCATGATCTTGGCGATCCACCTCACCGGCCGCTGGATCGAGGCGCGAGCGAAGGGGCGGGCGTCGCAGGCGATCCGCCGGCTTCTCTCCCTCGGTGCGAAGACGGCCTCGATCCTTCGCGACGGCCTGGAGGTCGACGTGCCGATCGAGGATGTCGCGATCGGCGATGTGATGATCGTGCGCCCCGGGACCAAGGTGCCCACGGACGGGGTCGTGACGAGCGGGGAGAGCCACGTGGACGAGTCGATCGCCACGGGCGAGTCGCTCCCGGTTCGACGAGTGGCGGGGGAAAAGGTCATCGGCTCAACCCTTAACGTGGAAGGACTGCTCCGCGTAGAAGCGACCGCGGTCGGGAAGGACACGTTCCTCGCCCAGATGGTCCGCCTCGTCGAGGAGGCGCAGGGATCCAAGGTGCCGATCCAGGCGCTCGCCGACCGCGTGACGAGGGTCTTTGTGCCCGTGATCCTTGTCCTGGCCCTCGCGACGTTCGTTCTCTGGCTGGCTGCGCCGGCCGTGTTCGCGGGGATCACGGCCTGGGCCAGCGGCTTTCTCCCGTGGGTCCATGGAGATCTCTCGCTCTTTTCGAGGGCGCTCTTCGCGGCAGTCGCGGTGCTCGTCATCGCCTGTCCGTGCGCCTTGGGCCTTGCGACGCCGACAGCGCTCTCGGTGGGAAGCGGAAAGGGAGCCGAGAACGGGATTCTCTTCCGGAGCGGCGAGGCGATCCAGACGCTTCGCGAGGTCGACACGATCGTCTTCGACAAGACGGGGACGATCACCGAGGGGCGCCCGAACGTGACGGACGCCGTCCCCGTAGGCGTCGACGAGTTCGACCTTCTCCGCCTCGCGGGGAGCGTCGAGGAAGGCTCGGAGCACCCGCTCGGGCGAGCGGTTGTTGCCGCGTGCAGAGAGCGCGGCGTGAAGCTGGACGCGGTTGAGCAGTTCGTCGCGTTTCCCGGGAAGGGTGTCCGGGGACGGGTGGACGGGCGCGACGTCTTCGCCGGTTCCCTCGTGTGGGTCCGCGGCGAAGTCGGAGTCGAGGACTCGACGGTCGCCTCGAGCGTCGAGAAGCTGGAGGCGGACGGGAAGTCGGCGGTTGTCGTGGCCGACGCATCGGGCTGGCTCGGGGTTCTCGGAATCGCCGACCGGCCGAAGGCCGGAGCGGCCGCCGCGATCGAGGAGCTCCGGGCGCTCGGCCTCGACGTCGTGCTGCTCACCGGAGACAACGAGCGTGTGGCGCGCGTCGTGGGGCAAGCGGTCGGAATCGAGCGGGTCGTGGCCGGAGTGTTGCCGGACGGGAAGGTCCGAGTCGTCGAGGCGCTTCAGCGCGAGGGTCACGTGGTCGCGATGGTGGGAGACGGGATCAACGACGCGCCCGCACTCCGGGCGGCGAACGTGGGGATTGCCCTCGGGACGGGAACGGACGTCGCCATCGAGACGGGCGACGTCACCCTCGTGTCCGGAGAGCCGGCTGCGGTCGCTCGCGCGGTTCGCCTGTCGCGCGCGACGTTCCGGAAGATCCGCCAGAATCTCTTCTGGGCGTTCTTCTACAACGTTGTGGCAATCCCGCTTGCGGTCGCCGGGCTTCTCCACCCGCTTGTGGCGGAGGCGGCGATGGCGCTGTCGTCGATCAACGTCGTCACGAACGCCGGCCGACTGAGGAGGATCCGTCTGGGCCCCTCGCCATCCGAAACGAGAGGCGCGATTGCCCCCGTTCCCGGTAGCCGTGTATAATTGCGACGTGTGCCAATAGCTGGCCGGGTCGGCTATTGGCACTGGTCCTTTTCTGGGAGGTCTGGGGGATGAAGGTCACACAGACGGCCATCAAGACGGACGTCGGAAGCGTCGGAGGTCACCGGCGCCCGAGCGGCGCGCTCCTCGGCGCCGTACGGGACGGCGGGAGGGCACGTGTCATCGGCTTCGCCATCCCTCACACCGGCGGCGACGTGGCCGTGCTGATGTCGACCGGCCGGGGGACCGACGACTCGGCGATCCACAAGCTCGCGTGGGACGTGTTCCCCGTTCAGGAGAAGGGGTAGGAGGCCATGGTTTCGATCGACCTTGCCGCGCGCATCGAACGGGTGTTGTTCACCGAGGAGGCGATTGCTCGGCGGACGCACGAACTGGCGGCACAGATCACCGCCGACTACACGACCGGAGGCTTCGCGCGTGACGCGGCCGGCCGACCGCTCTTCCTCGTCTGCATCCTGCGTGGAGCCCTCGTCTTCATGGCCGACCTGGCGCGCGCAATGCCAGTGCCGGTCGAGTACGACCTGATCAGCGTCTCCTCGTACGGCAACGGAACGGCCCCCGGCGCCGTGCGCCTAGTGAAGGACCTGCAACGGCCGATCGAAGGGCGCGACGTCTTGATCGTCGAGGACATCATCGACACCGGGTACACGATCGAGTACCTGCGGCGGAACTTCGAGGCGAGGGACCCCGCGTCTGTACGCGTCTGCACGCTCGTCGACAAAGTCGCCCGACGCGAGATCCAAACACAGGTCGACTACATCGGGTTCGAGCTCGAGAAGGACGCATTCGTCGTTGGCTACGGAATGGACTACGCGGAGCTCTACCGGAACCTTCCCTACATCGGGGTGCTCAAGCCGGAGTACATCCGATGAGGGACGCCGGGGTGGCCCTCACCCTCGGCATCGAAACGTCGTGCGATGAGACGTCGGCCGCGGTGCTCCGCGGCGAGACCGAGATCCTCTCGAACATCGTCTACACGCAGGCGGATCTGCACGCGCGCTACGGCGGCGTTGTTCCCGAGGTCGCGTCGCGTAACCATGTCGTCAAGCTTCCGTACATCGTGCGCGACGCGTTGGACGCCGCGCACGTCGAGGCGCGCGACCTGTCGCTCGTCGCGGCGACGTACGGGCCGGGACTCGTCGGACCGCTGCTCGTCGGCGTGTCTCACGCCAAGGGAATGGCGTTCGCGCTCGGCGTGCCGTTCGTCGGCGTGAACCACCTCGAGGGACACCTCTTCGGGCACCGACTCCACCGCCCTCTGTTCGAGCCGCCGTTCATGGCGCTCATTGTCTCCGGCGGACACACGGCGCTCGTCGACGTCACCCGATACGGCGAGTACCGCGTCATCGGCTCCACGGTCGACGACGCCGCCGGGGAGGCCCTCGACAAGATCGGCAAGATGGTGGGCATCGGATACCCCGCCGGCGCCGAGATCGACCGTCTGGCGTCGATCGGAAACCCAAAAGCCATACCCCTTCCGCGCCCCATGAACGACTCAACGGGGTTTGACTTCAGCTTCTCCGGGCTCAAGACCGCCGTCCTCTACTACCTGCGGAAGAGCCCGCGCGAGAAGCGGGAGGACATCGCGGCGTCCGTTCTGGCGAGCGTGGTCGACGTCCTCACGAAGAAGGGGCTCGAGGCGACATGGCGGTTCCATCGGACGAAGCTCGTCGTGGTGGGCGGCGTAGCTGCGAACCAGCACCTCCGGGAGCGCCTGGTTCAGGACGGCGAGAAGCGCGGGATTGAGGTGAGCTTCCCGTCCCCTTCCCTGTGCACCGACAACGCGGCGATGATCGCCGCGGCGGGGGCATTCCGGCACTTCTCGCTCGGGGAATCGCATCCGCTTTCCCTGACGCCGGACGCCTCACTCTCGCTCTGAAGCGACGAGCGGGCGATCGAGGAGAACGAGGAAGACAGGTTGAGGTGAGGCTAGTCGCCGGGCGCCGGCGCGGCGGCGGGTTCCGCGGCATCCATGGTGCGCTGGAGCGACGCGATCGCGACTTCGATCATGTCGTCGGTCGGCTCGGCCGTGGTCAGGCGCTGCAGCCACAGCCCGGGCTGCGCCAGGACTCGAACCCACAGGTGATCGAAGTGCCTTCCCGTGAATCGCAAGAACTCGTACGAGATCCCGGCGACGACGGGAAGAAGAAGCAGGCGCGACAGGATCTTGAGCCACAGCGTGGGATTCCCGGCGAGCGAGAACACGAGGATCGCGATGACGAACACGGTCATCAGAAACGCCGTCCCGCAGCGGGGGTGTAGGGTTGTGTGCTTGCGAGCGTTCTCCGGCGTCAGCGGCTCGTCGGCCTCGTACGTGTAGACCACCTTGTGCTCCGCGCCGTGGTACTGGAACACGCGGTGGATGTCCTTCATGCGCGAGATGGCGACGAGGTAGATGAGGAGGAACGCGAGCCGGATCCCGCCTTCGGCGAGGTTGAAGAGGATGGAGTTCCCGAGCCGCAGCGACGGAACGGTGTTCGCCAGGACCAGGGGGAGCACGACGAACGCGCCGACGGCGATGATGATTGACACGAGGAACGTGATGAACGTTCCGCCCTTACTCATCTGCTCCTCTTCCGGGTACGCGAGCTGCGTGGAGAGGTTGAGCGCCCGGAGGCCGAGAGCGAGCATGTCGTACAGGCGGAATATCCCCCGGACGAAGGGGACTCGGCCGATGCGCTGGAATCGTGCTCGCCCGGGGATGGATCGGACGAGGATCTGCCCGTCGGCCTGACGACGAACGGCGACCGCGATCCGGTCGCCGTTCTGCATCATCACGCCTTCGATAACTGCTTGTCCGCCTACGGGCGGTTTCACTTCCCGGCCTTCTTCGTGGGCTGGGCGGGTTGAGAGGCTGCGTACTTGCGCTGGAACCGCTCGACTCGTCCTTCGGTGTCGACGAACCTCTCCTCGCCCGTGAAGAATGGATGGCACTTGGAGCAGATGTCGACGTGCATGTCCTGCACGGTCGAGAGGGTCTCGAGCTCCGCGCCGCAGCCGCAATGCACGACCGCCTTCTTCATTTCCGGATGGATTCCCTGCTTCACGTCGGTGCCTCCGCTTGGTTAGCGCTTCGAGTACTGCTCGCTCTTGCGGGCCTTTCGCCGGTTGATCTTCTTTCGCTCGACCTCGCGCGCGTCGCGCTCGAGGAGTCCGGCCTGCTTCAGCGGAGTGCGGTACTCGGGGGTCACGCCACAGAGGGCTCGAGCGATCCCCAGGCGCACCGCTTCCATCTGGCCGGTGAACCCGCCGCCGCGGACGCGGGCCTTCACGCTGTATCGGCCGACGGTCCCGGTGAGGGTAAACGGCACCTGGAGCGTCTTCTCCAGGTGTTCCTGCGGGCGGAGGAACGGCGCGAAGTACTCTGCGGCCGGGCGGTTATTCACGATGACCGTCCCGTCGCCCTCCACGAGGTAGATGCGAGCGGTGGCGCGCTTTCGGCGACCGATTGCATGGATGTACTTACCAACCCGCTTGGGTAGTCGCTTGTCTCCCTGCTCCACGAAAGACTCTCCTTCTCAGATCCTCATGAGGTCCGCAAATGATACCGTCGCGGTTTGTGAATCATATCGCTCGTCGCAAGGGGTGTCAACGGCGTACCGAAGCGCAATCGGCGCCTCTCATCTCAGGAATCGGACGAGCTTTCGCACGCGCGGGGACTTCATCCGGTTCATCATCCACCGCTCGGCGACGCGCTGGGAGAGGAACGACATCGAAGGGTACGTGTGCTGGAGCATCATGATCTTGTGGATTCGGAGCCCGCTCTGAATGGCGAGGCCCCACTCGTTGATCATCTCGCTCGCCCCCTCGCCGATGATGCGGGCGCCGTAGATGCGCCCCGCGGGAGAGACGTAGGCGCGAACGGCTCCGACGGCATTCCCTTCCGCGATGGCCGCGCCGTAGTCCTCGTACTTCGCCTCGATCGTCTCGTACTCGACGTCGTTCGCCTTGAGGTCGCGCTCGAGCCAGCCGACGTGGGCGATCTGGGGCTCGGTGAACACGGCCCACGGGACGGCGTAGCGGCGGAAGTTGCGGCGGAACGGGCGCGGAAGCATCGAGTTGAGGAGGGCGACCATCCCCTGGTGCGTCGCCGCGTGGGAGAGGAGGTAGGCGCCGTTCGCGTCCCCGGGAGCAAAGATGTGGGGCTGCGTCGTGCGCAGGGTTCCGTCGACGCGGATCCCGTGCTCGTCGACCTCGACGCCGGCGTTCTCCAGACGCAGCTCCGCGGCGTCGAACCGCCGCCCGGCGGCGACGAGGAGCTTGGCTCCTCGTAGGGTCTCGTTGGCGTTCGTTCGGACAACCACGCCGCCGTTCGTTTCCGACACCTCGCTGATCCTGCGGCTGTTGTGGACGTCGATCCCTTCGGCGGCGAAAACGTCCTCGAGGAACCGGCCGGCGTCCCAGTCGCCGTTCGGGAGCAGGTGCTCGTCCATGTGCACGAGGGAGACGCGCGATCCCAGCCGGCGGAACGCCTGTGCCATCTCGCATCCGACGGCGCCGCCGCCGAGGATGACGAGGCTCTCGGGGACCGCATCAAGCCCAAACACGGTCTCGTTCGTCAAGTACGCGATGCCCGACAGCCCAGGGATCGCGGGAACGGCGGGGCGCGTCCCGGTGCAGATGAAGAGGCGCTTCGCCGTGTACCGACGGCCGCCGACCTCGACGGTGTGCGGATCAACGAACGACGCAGATCCCTCGCGCAGCTTGAGGTCCACCTTGGCGAGCATCGGGCGGGTCTTCTTCTCGTCGATGAACTGAAGGCGCTCGGCGATGCGCTCGAACGGGCGGACGGGGGGCGGCGGAGTCACGCTGGCGAGTGCGAAGTCGGAGAGCCGCGAGACGGCGTGGCGCAGGTGGGCCGTTCGCAGGAGGGCCTTGCTTGGAATGGAGCCGACCGACATGCATTCGCCCCCGAGGCTCCGCTTCTCGACGCCGAGAACGCGCAGGCCCATCTCGGCGGCCATGACCGAAACCGCCATGCCGGCAGGGCCGAGGCCGATGACGCAGACGTCGTAGTCGTAGGGCATGGGGTTCTCCTCTTCGCGCCGGGCATGAGAACGTAGGCAAGCCGACGCTCGCGCGGCAAAGCCGTGCAGTATAGCATGAAGGCTCGAAGCGCATCGGGGGCCGCGCGGCCCCGCGAGCCGGATCGAGAGAGGGATCGAGGAGGTTGGAAATGCGGCGAAGCGATCGAGAGATCAGGGACCGAGGCGCCATCGACCGTGTTCTGCACGCCGCGTCGGTCTGCCACCTGGCCCTCTGCGACGGGGACCGGCCGTATGTCGTCCCCATGAGTTACGGATACGACGGAGAGCGCCTCTACTTCCACTGTGCCTCCGACGGCCGCAAGCTCGACGTCATCCGGCGGAACCCGAACGCCTGCTTCGCGGTAGAGGTTGACGTCGAGGTGACGGCGCGCGACACGGCGTGCTCGTGGGGCGTCCACTTCCAGAGTGTGATCGGAAGAGGCCGGATCTCGATCGTCTCGGACCCCGAGGAGAAGCGCCGCGGCCTCGGGGCGCTCATGGCCCAGTACGGCGGGTCGTCCGGCGGGATCTCCGACGACGCGGTTTGCTCGGTGTGCGTGCTTCGGCTCGACGTGGACGAGGTGTCCGGCAAGGCCGCGTAGCGGAGAGAGGCCCTCTTCCCGTTCGGGCCTTGGGCTCAGGCCGCCCTGTGTTGAAGTTTCCGCGCGGAGCCTCTATTGTCTCAACCGGACAGACAACCTGGCCGCAAGGCCGATCGCAGAACCCCGCTCGTCTACGCCTCTCGTGGGAGGTGGGGTCCGCGAAAGGAGCGAGCATGGCAAGCGTCATGGATCTGGAAGCCCTCCTTCGCCCGCCGGCGATGGAGATGCCGCCGTACCCCCCGAAGGCGATCACGCTGGCGAGCGGCGAAGAGATGATCGTTCGCCAGGCAAGCCGCGAGGAGATGCCGATCCTCCTCACGGCGATCTACCCGCTCCTGCTTGTCGAGCGGGACTACTACGACATCGTGGCGGCGCGGCTCTACTCGGAGCTCCTCGCGTACAAGCGGTACCGCGTGAAGGACGAGTACGTCCTCGTCGGGCTGATCGACGGAGTCCTGGCCGGGCTCGTGAACGGTCGCCTCGTCGACGCAAAGGTAGGCATGAGCTACCACACGCTTACGATCCGGCGCGGACTGCGCGTCGGATCGCACCTCTTCGCGGCGAAGATGGAGTATCACATCGAGCACTGCGGCCAGGACGAGGTGTTGATCGTGGCGGAGAGTCCGATCGGGTTCCGTCGATGGATGATCGAGTACCCGCTCGACAAGAAGTACGAAGTGCAGCACGAGCTCGGCGGCGTGCCGTCGTGGGTGCTGACACGAAAGACGTACTTCGACGCGAAGCCGCGCCTCGTCTCGGGGCGCCGCCCGGTTCCCGCGGAGAAGCTCGCGGCGGCGGTCATCCGTCTCCCCGGAGAGGACGCGGTCCGGCTCCAGGTCACCGGGGAGAAGGGAGGCAAGGCATGAGGTCCGTCTACGTCATCGGTGCCGGGATGACCCGGTTCGGGCGGTCCGAGTGGCCGCTCGTCGACCTGGCGGCGGCGGCCTCGCTCGCAGCGCTTCACCACGCAAACCTCGGGAAGGTCCCCGTGAACGCGGTGGTTGTCGCCAACATGGGAGCGGGACGGATCAACCGCCAGACAGCGATTGCGAGCGCGCTCGTCGATCGATTGTCGCTGTGGCCGGCGGCCGCCGAGGCTGTGGAGAACGGCCCCGCCTCCGGCGCGTCGGCGGTCAAGGTCGGCTACCAGGCGATCGCGTCCGGAATGGCCGATGTCGTGCTCGTCACGGGCGTCGAGATGATGCGGGCCGTCGACGGCCTCGAGGCGACGGACTTCGTCGCCAGCCTGTCCCAGCCGGAGGCGGAGTACATCTACGGCGTGACCCTGCCGTCGCTTGCCGGGCTCTTCGCCCGGCTCTACATGGACCGCTACGGCGTGGAGCGCAAGCACCTGGCGCTCGTCGCCATCAAGAACCACGACAACGCCATGAAGAACCCGTACGCGCACATCCACCAGCCGATCACGATGGAGGGGATCCTGACGTCGCCTGAAGCGGTCGTGAACAACCCGCCGGTCGCGGAGCCGCTCCACATGTTCGACTGCTGCCCGGTGAGCGACGGCGCGGCGGCCGTCGTGCTCGCGTCCGAGGAGGTCGCGGCGAAGCTCGGCGCCGCAAGGGTGGCGATCGCAGGGATCGGCCAAGCGACCGACACGCACGCGGTCCACGAGAGGCAGGATCCGACCGACCTCAAGGCCGTGCGACTCGCGAGCGCGGCCGCGTTCGATAAGGCTGGGCTCAAGCCCTCCGACATCGATGTGGCGGAGCTGCACGACGCATTCACCATCCTCGAGATCGCCGAGAGCGAAGCCGCCGGTTTCTTCAAGGTCGGGCAAGCGCACAAGGCGATCGAGCGGGGCGAAACGAAGCTCACGGGGAAGCTCCCGATCAACCCATCGGGAGGGTTGAAGGCGAAGGGACACCCGGTCGGCGCGACGGGGGTGGCCCAGCTCGTGGAGCTCACGTGGCAGCTGCGCGGCGAGGCCACCGGCCGCCAGGTGGCGAAGGCGAAGGCGGCGTACGCCTGCAACTTTGGAGGGTTCGGCAACAACGTCGTAGCCACGGTGCTTCGGAAGGAGGAGCGATGAGCGAGAAGGTCTACGCGTTCCGCTGCACCGCGTGCGGCCTGGTGAGTTATCCGAAGCATGCGGTGTGTCCGAAGTGCCGAGGCGAGACGTTCGAGCCCGTGGAGATCGCGGGGGAAGGCGCCGTGCTGACGTATACCGACGTCTACGCGCTCGCCATCGACTACGACACCCGCTACCTCCGGCTCGCGATCGTCGAGCTCGACGGCGGGTTGCGGGTGACGGGCCAACTCCTCGACGAGAGCCCGAAGGTCGGGAAGCGAGTGCGAACGACGATCGGCGTCGTCCGCGAGCCTGCGGGGAAGCCGATCTACGGGCTGCAGTTCGTACCGGCGTAGGAAGAGTCAAGGGGCGCGGCGGCGCCCCTTGATCCTGAGCACATAGTACGCTAACGTACTATACGGTAGCGAATGAAGGAGGCTGCATGACGGACCGGGAGTTCGCGCTGCTCATGATGGAAGTGGCGGACCGCGCGTACCTGACGACGATCGGCGAGGATGGGTTCCCGCGAACGCGCGCGATGCTGAACCTGAGGAATCCGTCCCTGTACCCCAAGCAAGTGGAGCTCTTCGCGCCGCACCGCAAGGACTTCCTGGTGTACATGTCGTCGAGCCCGGAGTCGGCGAAGGCTCGCCAGATTGCGCTGAACCAGCGCGGCTGCGTGTACTGCTGCCACCCGACGCGGTGGCTCGGCGTGTCGCTGATCGGCGATCTCGAGGTCAGTCGGGACCCCGGCCTCCGGCGGGCGCTGTGGAACGACGGGTGGGAGATCTACTACCCGCAGGGAATCGACGACCCGTGGTACGCCGTGATCACGCTGCACCCGCGGCGAGTTGAGGGCTGGACCAGCGAGGGCCGATTCGAGTTCGCCGTGGAAGGCGCGTGAAAGACAGGCGGCAGGGTGGGTTTCTCATGGCGAAGGCGCACCGTGTTGCGGGGCGCGTCTTCTCGCGGCTCCTTCGCGAGCGAGGGATCGAGATCAACTCCGCACAGGGACGCGTTCTGTTCGCGCTGTGGCGCGAGGATCGGATCCCGATCACCGAACTCGCTCGGCGGACGGCGCTCGGCAAGTCGGCGTTGACATCGATGCTCGACCGCCTGGAAGCGCAGGGGTACGTCGAGCGGATTCCCGACGGGAAGGACCGGCGTGCGATCCGCATCGCCCGCACAGCCAAGGATCGCGCCATGGAGGCCGACTACCGACGTGTCTCGGACGAGATGTCGGAGATCTTCTACGCGGGGTTCTCGAAAGCGGAGATCGACCGGTTCGAGGGACACCTTGCGCGCATTCTGGGAAATCTCGAGGGGGCGGAGCGAGGTGACGCTGCGATGGTGGAAGGGAGACGGACGTGATGAACATCTATCAGGCAATCGGTGCGCGCCGGACGATTCGCGACTTCGAGCCGCGTGCGATCGAGCGGGCGGTCTTGGACAGGATCCTCGGAGCGGGTCTCCGGGCGCCGATGCACGATCCGAAGGACGGGCGCCGATTCGTCCTCGTTGAGGACGCCGCGGTGCGGGCGGAGCTGGTTCGCGGGTTCTGGCGGGAACGAACACACGAGGAGACCGCGGCAGTCGTCGACTCCTGGGAGCTGGAGTCCCCGGAGCAGCGCGCGATGTTCCTCGATGCCCTTCCCAAACAGGCCGCCATGCTCCTCTCGGCGGGCGCGCTGGTGATCGTGTGCTTCCGCCAGACCGAGCCGCTGCTCGAAGCCAAGGGGAGTCTTCACGAGCTGAACGCGTTCGCGGAAGTGTGGTCGTGCTTGGAGAACATCCTCGTGGCCGCCGCGGCCGAGGGAATCTTCGGTGTGACGAAGATCCCCTCCACGCCCGCGGAGACGCAGCACATCCGCGGCACGCTGGGAATGCCCAACGAGTATGAGGCTGCCTGCTACCTGGCGCTCGGGTACTCGAAGCCGGGTGCGCCGAGCTTTGCGCCGTCGATCGGCGAAGTCGGCGGCTACACCTTCCGCAATGCATGGGGGCAAGCGCAGCCGTGAGCGGCGCGGCTCGCCTCGCCCTCCAGAGCGACTGTGGCGGAGACAGATGGGTCGGTGGCCGACGGGCCACGTGGCGAAACCTGTGGGCGGAAGAGGCGTGGGCGCTTTCCTTTTCTGCACGATTGCGGTACTGTGTGTCCGTAGGCTCCGCCGTCGGCAGTCGGTGCTTGGCGGCCTGAGGCTACAAAAGGAGATCGAATGGGGTTTGGAGAGAGACGGATGGTCGACGTGCGGCATCTCGACCTCAAGTGCGCGGACTGCGGAAAGGCGATCGACGAGCTTCCCTTTGAGCCGGCGTCCGACCGTCCTGTCTACTGCGGCGACTGCAACCGGAAGCGTCGCCCGCCGCGACGTGATGGTGGTGGCGGCGGCGGCGGCGGCGGTGGTAGCCGGGGCGGCCGGCCGGGCGGTGGCAGCGGGCGAGGGGGCTATTCTCGCGGAGATTCGGGCGGACGACGGTACTAGCCTAGATCACAAGGAGCTTTTTGACGGGCCGGCGCAAGCCGGCCCGTCCTTTGGCGAGCCTTGATCGAGTGGCCGCCATGCCGTACGGTAGAGAGCCGCCCCACGGGCGGCTTAAGTGAACAACGGGGGTGTCGAATGCACAGACTTCTGGCGTCGGCGGCGTTACCCCCTGGACGGAATGCTCTAGCAAGTGTGCGCGCCTCCTGGCGTCTCTCCGGTCGGACGCGTTGACAGCTGCCGGCCTCTCTGTTGGGTCCGTGCGAGATCCCAACTCCGGACGTCGAGGGTTCGAGAACGAGTCACCGCGCTGCGGTCGTCTTCTCCTTCTGGCTTCCGGTGTCGTGCGGGCCGGTTCGGTTCCGGGATCGGGAACGACAACCAGGAGGTCTCACCGTGAAGGCACACCGCGCGTAGGAACTCGAAACTCTGAACTCCGACTTGCTGCGTCCGCTCTTCTCCGCGCTCAAGCCGCGGCAGCTTCACCTGGAATCCGTGCTTGCGGGGCACTCCTCCGGCAGGGTCTTCGTCGACCGGATCGAGCGCCCTAGAGCGGCCGCGATCGTAGCCGGAGAGGGCTCTCACATCGGGGGAGAATGCCCGACGGACACGCTCCTCGGAGCGATCAACTCCCTTCTGCCCCGCGATCAACACACGGCCATCTTCTTCCCTCCCGACCTGCCGTCGCAGGCGCTCGGCGTCCTCGCTGACGGCCTCTACATGCGACGAGCCGTGCG
>JAPLGD010000105.1 GCA_026390345.1 Candidatus Bipolaricaulota bacterium
AGGCAGGTGTTTGGCTTCGACTACTGCTGGGAGATCTACAAGCCGAAGGAGAAGCGCACCTACGGCTACTACGTTCTCCCCGTGCTCTACGGCGAGCGATTCGTCGCCCGCGCTGAGCCGGCGTTCGACAAGAAGGAGCGCATCCTCTCGATCAACGGCTGGTGGTGGGAGCCGGGCGTTCGCCCGGACGACGAGATGGCCGACGCGCTTCGGACCGCGCTGTCGGAGTTTGCCGCCTACCTCGGCTCCGTCGAGGTCCGTCTCGGCGATTCGCTCGCGTCGAACCGCACGCTGCGACGCACGCTCGGAACCTCCTCACGGCGGCGAGCGCCGACGGCGCGCTAGATCCCGCGGCTGTCGTGTACCCAGTGGAGAAGCGCCCGCCATCGCCGTAGCCTCCGGAGGCACACTTCGCAGGCCATGGGCGAGCGTGAACCGTCGCGCCCAGGGGCGCCACACACGATGGACAGAGCGCAAAGGAGACCGAATGAACACAAACCGCCAATACCTGAGGAACCCGTCGCGTGAAACGCTCACGGGGCATACGCCAGATCAGCAAAGGGGGATCACCCCGCCTCCGTTCGAGAAGCCGGCGGCGCCCGGCGCCAAGCTCATCCCCCTCGTCCCTGTTGACCGGATCGCGCTCGGCCGAATGCCTCTGGTCAACGCGATTCGCGACCGCGAGAGCCGCCGCGAGTTCGCCGACGAGGCGCTTGCCCTCGAGGAGCTGTCGTTCCTCCTCTGGGCAACGCAGGGAATCCGTCGCGTCAGCCCCAAGGGAACCTGGGCGATGCGCAACGTGCCATCCGGCGGCTGTCGCCACCCGTTCGAGACGTACCTCAAGGTTCGCCGCGTGGAGACGCTGGCATCGGGCCTCTACCGCTACCTCCCCGTCGAGCACGCGCTTGTTGCTGCCAACGCTCCGGGCGCGGATCCCAAGGTCAGCCTCGCGGAGGCCTGCTACGGCCAGGAGTTCGTCGACACCGCCGCCGTCGCCTTCGTCTGGACGGCCATCCCGTATCGGACGGAGTGGCGCTACGGCCCCGACTCACTCAAGGACATCCTTCTGAGCTGCGGCCACATAGGACGAGCTCGATAAGTTCCTCGGCGTTGACGGACGGGACGAGATCTCGCTCTACGTCGCGCCCGTGGGAAAGGTTGCCGGGAAGAAGTAGACCGTGGCGTGAAACCGCTCGCGCCGAGGCCTAGGGGGTTCCGGGGCTCCGGGGCTGGTGCGCCGTCAGGCTCTAGACGCCGAGTTCGTCGAGCTTCGAGCCGATGAGGGCGAGCGTTTTCTCGATCAGCTCTTCGCCGTAGGCCGCCGTGCTGTCGCGGGGATCCTCTCCGAACACGCCGAGGGGCTTCTCCTTGCGCGACTTCGGCAGCCGCGACAGGTCGACGAGGTCGGGGTCGACGGCCATGAGAATCGAGGTCTCGTTCCGCCCCGCGTGATCGTTCTGCGTCGCCCACGCGCCCGGGAAGTCGGCGGCAGAGATCAGATGCAGCTTATACTGATGTCTCCAGCGCCTTGCCTCGCGCCCCCACACGTCGCGCGACGGACCGTGGCCTTCGACGACGATGCACCGGAAGCCGGCCCGCTCGGCCTGAACGAGGATCGCCTCCATCCACAACAGGAAGAGGCCCTCTGGGACCCAGTAGAGGCTTCCGGGCAGTTGGCGGGGAGCACTCGGATCGAGGTCCATGCCGATGAGCGAGCGGCCGTCATCGCCCGTTGTGATGTCATCCGGTCCGAGCCAGATCGACGGCAGAACGATCCCTCCGAAGCGCTCGGCGGCGCGCTCGAGAATCGCGCCTGCCTGGATGAAATCCGCGCCCAATGGGCTTTGGGGGCCATGCCACTCGAGCGTACCGATGGGGATGTACCCGACAGGACGCTCCTTCATGCGAGCCTCGAACTCGTGGGGCAGGAGATCTGCGTACTGGACCTTCGCGACGGTGTATTCGCGCATCGGGCACCTCCGAGAACAAGAATCAACGTACCGCGTTGCGGGGCGTCTCACCGTGGTTTGGGCGTCAGAGGCGAGGCTCTAGGCGCGAGGTGACTTGCGGAGCTTCAGGAATAGGCCTGTCGCCCAAACTGCGACGACGGCGAGAGCGACATCGAGGAGGAAGCAGGCGAAGGGAGAGAGGTAGAGAGAAATCCACTCGGCGCTTCCCGCTGCTTCGTGCATGACACCTCCTTGCTGCTTGGGAGCTTACACCATGCTGCCACGCGTGCGCCAGGAACGGGCCTGCAGGACCTCGGAGAGAAGCCGCGATGGTGCTTCGCCTGCCATCCCAGGGTCGTCTCTTCTAGCTCCCCGGCCGCGGGCGCAAGTCGATGCCCGGGCGAAGGACCCTCTCGTACCGATTGACCTGCTCGATGGCGTGCATGCCGACCTTCTCGTACAGGCGCAATGCTCCGGTCGGGCTCGTCGCGTCAACTCCCAAGCGTGCGGCGCCATACCCCTGCGCGTGGAGCGCCTGGAACGCCGTCTCAAGCAGAGCGCGCGCGATTCCGCGTTGTCGCCACGCCGGGCGAACGCCGAGGTAGCTGACAAGACCGATGGCCGGGTCGCCTCGGTAGTTGTCCTCGCAGAGGACGTACCCGACGACGGCGCCGTCGGCCGCGGCGATGTAGCTGAAGTCGGGGCGCTGTCCGATCGTGTCGTGCAGCCACTCCTCGGCGAAGGACTCGGGCGATTCCTCTGCGTGCCCCCAATGATCGCGGAATGCCTCGGTGTGGGCCCGCGCGACATCGAGCAACTCGCGTTCCATGTCGATTCGACGGATCACGACCCCGGCAGGAGGCGGCGTCGCCTCCACGTTGCCGTCGAAGTCGATGCGCATGCGAAAGAAGATCCGCGTGCGCCTGAATCCGGCACGAGTGAGTGCGGCCGCTCGCGGCGCATCGGCCTCGACGGCCTCCGCAATGAGATTGACTTCCGCGTTGGGCGGTGCCAGGTCAACGTTCGCCGCCGCCTGCTCGGCAACCCAAGCAAAGAGAGCGTCCCACAGCTCTTCGTGCTCCCAGTGGTCTGGGCCGACGCTGACGTTCGCGAATACGATCACGAACGGCTCGGTGGCGGGCTCTACACTCGCGAGACCGACGACCTGTCCTGTGCCGTCAGCCGCGACGAGGTTGTCCCGAGCGAGACTCGCCGCTTGGGACGCCCACCAATTCCTCCAACCGTCGCGCGTCGTGCGCGTCGGGCTCTGGAGCTTGTCGGCGCGGGCCTCGGCCATCGCCACAACCCCGTCGAAGTCATCGGGGGTCGGAGCTCGCAGTCGCCACTCGAACAGGCTAGATTCCGCCATGGGGCTCTCCTTCTCCGGACACGCGCCGCCCCGCTGTCCGCCGCGGCCAGAGTAGGCCTGCCACGTCTCCGCCTCGTCTCAAAGCGCGAGAGGCCTCTCTCGGCCGATTGAGGGACTTCGAAGACTCAAGGGATTCCTGCGCTACTGCCGTGCCGAGAGAACGACCCGCTCCTTCTTCGAACGGAGCAGGAGCACGATGACGGCGAGCCATAGGGCTCCTGCAGCACAGAGCTGGTAGAGGCAGAGGATCCAGCTGCCGATCACGATCGTGCCTGTTCCGATGGCCACCGGCAGCCCGATCATCGCACCCATGCCGATGAGGAACGACGGCAGGAGCGAGGCGTCCGCGTCCTTCACGAGGGCGATGAGGATGATGAGGGCGCACATACCGGAGAAGAAAAGCGGGTTCAGGAGTGCCGCCGCCACGGCGGCGGGCGCCGAAACGAGCAGGACGAAGCGCGACAACGCAACCGCGACGATGGCATGGGCGGAGACGAGCGTAAGAGCCCCGCACAGCCAACCGATCCCCGTCGATGCCGCGGCGAGGGCGAGGGTCTTCCCGAGCCAGATCTCGGAGAGGCCGAGAGGGGTCGCGAGGAGGGTCTCGAGATTCCCCGTCAGCTTCTCCCGCATGACGAGCGTGCTCGCGAAGACCCAGACGATGAGCGAGTACGGGAGCATCGTGACGGCGTAGAAGGAGTTCTCGACGAGGAATCCGCCGACCACGCCCCTCACGATCTCGTCGATCGCCGGCGCATCGAGACCTGAAGTCTGGCGTAGCACGCTGCGAAGCAGAAGGCCTGTGCCGACGGAGATCCCGACGAAGAGCGCTCCGAACACCGCAACGATGACGGCGAACGCGGGGCTCGTCCGAAGCTCCGCAAGCTCTCTTCCGCACACTGCTGCGACGCGGCGCGCCGCCGTGCGGCGCGACGAACTCATCGCCTGCATGAGAGCACGATCCGCTCTTTCGTCACGCCGCGGACCACGGCCGCGACGATCCCCGTCGTGGCGACCATGAGTCCAAGCTGAACGAGCGCCAAGTCCAGCCTCGTTACCGCGACGACGCCGCGGGCGCCGAGGTTGATGATGAGCGAGGAGTAGACCGGCAAGAAGACCTGGGCGATGACGGCGCCGGATGTCACCCTCCCCGGGACGCCGATGGCGTGGACGAGGAACGCGAGCATGAGGTAGACGCTCGGCAACAGCACAAAGCAGTTGACGATCATCCACGGCGTCGCGATCGGGATCCCGTTCGGAGCGAGGTACAAGGCGCCCAGCACGACCGCCGCGACCACGCCTGCGCCGATTCCCGCAACGATCCCCGGAAGGATCGACGCGATCGACAGGGCGAACCACAGATCCCGCGCGGCGACCGGCGTCGCGAGGAGCGACTCGATCGAGCCGGACGCCTTGCCCCGTATGAGCGGCTGCGTCGAGCTGATGTCGAGGGAGAGCCCCGTGATGATGAGCACGGTGCAGTAGACGAGGCCGGCGGCCGCCCCGGCCAGAAGTTCCCGATCCAGCGTTGGTCTCGAAAGCAACGGAGTGATAAGCAAGCGGACGCCGATCACGTAGAGGATCGCAACGAAGAACAGGGAGATGACGACGAAGGCGACCATGTAGCTGCGCGACCGCGCCAGGTCGCGGACGGCGGCCTTCGTAAGCACCGAGCGGACGCTCATCCTACGCCTCCCGTTCCTTGAGGATCGCGGCGTACAGCTCCTCGAGCGACGTGTGCTTGGTGGCGACGCCTTCGACGCCGACGCCGCGGGAAGTCAGGAACGACACGACGTCGGCGTTGCGCACGCCGACCGGGAGCTTCAGGTCGAGCGTCGTCGATCCTCCACCGCCAGCCTCGACGCCGAAGCGGCCGCGGATCTCGGCAAGGATCGCTGGTGCGACAGGGGTCGAGGTCGCGATCGTGACTCGCCCTTCGCCGCCCGCGCCGAGAAGCTGCTTGAGATCTCCCGTGACGCGGATCTCGCCTTGGTCGATGAGAGCGATTCGGTTGCACAGCCGCTCGATCTCATCGAGGTCGTGCGAGCTCAAGAGGATCGTCTTGCCGCGCTCGTGCACCAGGTCCTGGATGATCGCGCGGATCTCGATTTGTCCGGTGGGGTCGATCCCCGAAATTGGCTCGTCGAGGATCAGGACCTCCGGGTCGTGGACGAGGGCGCGCGCGAGCGCAAGCCGCCGCCGCATTCCCTTCGAGTAGGTACCGGCGCGGTCGTTCGCCCGTTCGGACAGGCGCACCGATGCGAGCAGCGCCGTGATCTCTCCCGCGCTCGGGGAGCAGCCGTACAGCTTGGCGTAGAACTGGAGGTTCTCGACCGCCGTGAGCTGGTCGTAGAGCCCGTCGGCGTCGAGCATGAATCCGATCTTACGGCGCGTCTCGACGCGGTCGGTCGGGTTGCCGAGCACCGACACCCTTCCGGAGTCAGCTCGCAGAAGATCGAGGAGTATGCGGATCGTCGTCGTTTTGCCGGCGCCGTTCGCGCCGAGGTACCCGAAGACGTCGCCACGCTCGACGGTGAAGGTGACGCCGTCGAGCGCCTGCACAGCGCCGAAGCGCTTCTTCACACTCTCGAGCTCAATCACCGCCGCCGTAGCTTCCACCGTGCCCTCCTTGCCCACCCACACTCGCCCCCAGAAAGCTTCTAAATGTACTCAAACTAGCGGGCGGCGATGTCATGCGCGAAGTTCAGGGGACACGTACCTTATCTCTTCGGCGAAGGACCCGGCTTTCGCTTCTGCAGTCTGCGGCCAAGCACGCGCTCGGCCTTGGTGACGAAGGACTTGCCGCCGAAGGGGCGCC
>JAPLGD010000017.1 GCA_026390345.1 Candidatus Bipolaricaulota bacterium
TGCGTCCGAGGCTTCGGCGCGCGTCGCCGGATGTGGTCTAGCTCTACTTGGGAAGTAGGCCATTCACCGCGCACGGGTCACAGCCTCAGCTAGATGGAAGCTGGGCGACCCGCTCGCGCCGGCTGGCCTTCGCTTCATACATGCGCGCATCGGCCGTTTCCAGGAGCTGAGTGACGGACAGAGTACAGTCCGATGTCCACGTCGCCCAGCCGAGATCGATTGCCAGCGGGATCTTCGCAGCTTGTCCCGCAGCCCAGACCTGTACGGCTGTCCTGAGTCGTTCGGCCAGGCGATCGATCTCTGTCCCGGTTTCCGGAAGGATCATGAGAAACTCGTCGCCGCCGTAGCGGACCATCCAGTCGCTGCCGCGAAGCTGTTCTTGGAGGAGCTGCGCAACCTCGCGCAGGACGTCGTCACCTCGCCGATGGCCCAACTCGTCGTTCACCTTCTTGAATCCCGCGAGGTCACTCATCATCAGCGTGAGTGGCCGACCGTAGCGTTTGGACCGCTCAAACTCCGCCTGGATCGCGTCGTCAAAGTACTGCCGGTTGAACAGGCCGGTGAGAGGATCCCGCATCGCCTTGTCTCGCAGGGCGCACTCAGTCTCAACCTTCTCATGCGCGTCGAGGAGGTTGAGGACGGTGGCATCCCTGTCCTCGAAGGATGTGGGCTGCCCCTCGATGGTGAGCCATCTCGCTCCTCCGTCGCGATGGACAAGGCGGAGAGTGCGCGGCCTGCTCAGTATCGATTCGGCCTCGGCGATCCCCGGCGGTCGGTCGTCGGGGTGGATGAGATGCCACCAGGGATCCATCGCCTTCAACTCCTTCTCCGAGTACCCCAGGAGCGCGACAAGGCGGTCGTTGACGTAGCGGAATCGATGGACTTGTACAATGGCCAGCCCTGCGGGGCCGCTGGCAGCGAGGAACGAGAACAGATGGCGCTCGGCGCTCATTCGCTGAAGGCACTCCGCTCCGCGCACGGCGAGGGCACCAATGGCGGCGATCTCCTCCAACCTGGAGAGCGATTGCAGCGTCGGCCGGGCGCCGTCGCGGGGGTCATCCACGGCGATTTCCCCGATGAAACGCCCGTCGGCCTCGAGGGGTACGACGAGCAGATCTCGCGCCGCCCAGCCGTCGAGGCGCGAGAACTGCCTGCGACTGGGGAGCCGGGGTACTACGTAGTGGGAGGTGTCGCCGGCGCGGAAGTAGTACGAACGTCCGATGCGCCACCGCTCCTGGAACTTGCCGCCGGACACCTCCCTCGCGTCCGGCATACAGGAAAGGAGACCCATCTCCTCCCCAGGGAGGAACCCCCTCGCTGCGACCTCCCTCAAAGCTGTCGTCTCGTCGGACTGGGAAGAGATCGGCCGCTGATAGCAGGAGACCAGGACACGCCGATACGGGGTCTGCCGAAGAACCACGTCGGCTAACCCCTCCAGCACCTGGAGGACGGCCGTGCTCTCCCATGCTTCCTCGGCGACGCCCCCCCGCTTCTCGGCCAGCTCCATCACATCCGTACTCCTCTGCCTCGATCTGGCAGCTGCGAGCGTACCATACCAGGGTGTGTGTCATAGATCAAGCTACGCACTTCGGAAGACACGTGTCCTGTGCTCTGGTGAGAGGATCCCCGCTATCGGGTGGTTCAGGATGGTAGGGTGATCCAGAGTCACGGTCGTTAGGAGGTTGCCTTGGAACTTCAGGAATGGGTGGCGTTGTATCAGGCTGTGGCCTTGACGCGGGCCGAAAAGGAACGCTCCTTCTGGACCATCGTGACGCTGTTTCTGGTGGCGAACGTTCTTCTGGCCCTTCCCATGGGTTTCCTCGCGCTTTCGCTTCCCAGTCTCAGTGTGCACGTCCTGCAGACTGGGATCTCGGCCTTCGGCTGCGCCCTCTGCCTCGCTTGGCTCCTCTGCCTCGCGTACGCGGCAAAGGACACCGCGCGTTGGGAGAGCCTCCTCCGTAGCATTGAAGGGCAGTTCGCCGGGGCCGAGTTCTTCCGCAGTGCGGAGAAGGTGCTGCGCGGCGAGCAGGTCTGCATCCCCGCCACGTCCTGGAAGTGCGGGGAGTGGTACCCCGAGGTCGACCGGGTTCGGTACCTCCGGCGTGGCGCGCCGGCGGCGGCTGCCGTCGGTCTCGCGCTCTCAAGCCTCGCAGGGTGGGTCATCCTCCTCGTTGCAGGGTGACCCGTCTGGGCCCTGTCCAGTCGCGTCTGGCGCGTTGGTGATTCAGGGCCCCTTGTGCGTCAGGGCCCGGTTGCCCCAGAAGATCCCCACGTTGTGCCCCTTCACGCGGCAAGCCCCGTCGGACCACTTCTG
>JAPLGD010000043.1 GCA_026390345.1 Candidatus Bipolaricaulota bacterium
GCACGCTCAGCAGGCGGGGTCCGAAGTCACAGACCTGGAGCTTCGCTTCGACTTCTCGCACTTCGAGAAGATGTCCGCGGACGAGATCCGGCGGGTCGAGGATTTCGCGAACGCCGCCGTCCTCGCCGATCTGCCGGTGAAGACTGACGAGGTGACGCTCGAGGAAGCTCAAGAACGCGGCGCGATCGGGTTGTTCGAGGACGAGTACCGCGGCCGCGCCACGGTGCGCCTCGTCCAGGTCGGCGACGTGAGCCGAGAGCTGTGCGGTGGAACGCACGTCCGCAAGAGCGGCGAGATCGGCCTCATCCGCATCATCTCCGAAGAAGGCATCGCCTCGGGCGTCCGGCGGATTCGGGCGGTCACCGGAGACTCCGTCCTCACTCTGCTGCGCGACCAGGAGGCGTTCGCGGCGCGGATGCGGTCCGAGCTCGGTGACGACCCCGAAGCGGGACTGGCCAGGCTGCAGGAGAAGATGGCGTCGCTCGAGGCGACCCTCGAAGCCCAGCGGGGAGCCGAGACGGACGCCAAGGTCGATGAGCTTCTTGCCTCCGCCACGGAGAAGGGCGGCGTGCGAACGATTGTCGGACGCGTGGACCTGTCCGCCGAGCAGCTGAAGGACCTCGCCGACAAGATCGAGGATCGCTCTCACCCGGCCGTCGTGCTCCTCGTCGGCGGCGCCGAGGGGCGCGCGGTCGTCGTCTGCAAGACGTCGAAGGACGTCAAGGGCGTCGACGCAGGCGCCGTCGTTCGGAGTCTCTCGAAGATCCTCGGCGGCGGGGGTGGCGGAGGCCGCAGCTTTGCTCAGGGCGGGGGGCTGGACGTCGGCAAGCTCGACTTGGCGCTCGCCGAAGGGCGCAAGCTCTTGGCCAGCGTCGGCGCCTGAGATCTCGCGAACGCGGTCGCGGCTTGAGCTACGAGCTCAAGAGCACGGGCATGCAGACGTAGAGGAAGCCCTCGTCGGCGGCCGCAATCTTCTCACTCGCGGGCTCGACGAGACCCGCCTTCTTCGAGTCAGCAAGCCAGATCGTCACGAAGTCCGAGGCAAGGCGCTTGAGGACGTCGATGACGTACTCGGCGCGGAATGAGATGTCGATCAACTGCGCCGGCGCCTTCTTCACGCGAACCCGCTCCTCCGCCTCGCCCTTGTCCTTCGAGGAGGAGCGGATCTGCACCGCGCTCTCGTCGGGAGAGGCATGGATTGTGATCGCGCCCGAGTCCTCGGCCGCCGTGATCTGGATTCGCTGCAGAGCCTCGAGGAGCGCACGCCGATCGAACGTCAGTGGAACCGGGTTGTCGCGCGGGATCACGCGCTCGAAATCAGGGAACTCCTCGGCAATCGTCCGGGCGGAGAATGTGACTCCACCGGCGTGGAAGAAGAGCTGCCCGTCGCCGCGGTGAATGTCCACGGTCGGCGAGTCGATTTGTCCGAGCACCCGGTCGAGATCGGTGAGCACGCTCGCCTCGATCAAGTACTCGCCCTCTTCCTCGATGGCTTCGATGCCGATCGTCTTCACGGCGAGGCGGTAGCCGTTCGTCGCCACGAGGCGCAGCTGATCGCTCTTCAGCACGATGTCGACCCCGGTGAGGCTGAGGCGCGTCGTCTCACCCGCCTTGAGCGCGGCGAACGCCGTGTGCTCGAGGCCGTGGTGGAAGTCGACAACTCGAATCGTAGCGATCTTCGCCGACGGGAGCGCCGGCACCTCAGGGTAGTCTGCGACGGGCAGGGTGGGCAGGTCGAACGTCGCCTCGCCGCAGCGAAGCTTCACGCTTGTCCCGTCCTTGGCGTCGGTCTTGAGCGCGATCTTCTCGTCCGCCGGGAGGTGGGCGGCGATCTGGTTCAAGATGGCGCCGTTCAGCACGACGGACTCGTCCTTCGCGCTGTTCTCGATCGGGATCTCACAGCGTACAGCCCGCTCCAAATCTGTCGCTTGGAGGTAGAGGTGCTTCCCAGCAACCTCGAGCTTCAGCCCGGCCAGGATGGGCATGCTGCTGCGCGTCCCCAGCGCGTAGCTCGCAAGCCGCACTCCGAACACCAAGTCGTTCTTCGAGCACACGAAATCCATCGATGACCTCCCTTGGGACTGCTGTGCAGAAGCTATGATACTCGATCGGCCCGAGACCGGACAAAAGCTAGAGGCCCAGGCAGCCCGCGACGGCGGCCGCCGTCGCATCGACGTCGCCCGTCCCGTCGATTCGATGGACACTCGGGTCATCTGCCGTGAGCTCGAGGAACCCGCGGCGCACGCGATCGTAGAACTCCACGGCCTCGGCCTCGATTCGGTCGCGGTCGCCGCGCTTCCGCGCAAGGGCCACTTCGACGGGCACGTCGATAAGGAACGTGATGTCGGCCCTGCGCCCGCGCGTAGCCTCCTCGTTCAGACGCTCGATCAGGCCGAGGTCAATGCCCCGCCCGTACCCCTGGTACGCAAGGCTAGAGAGACGGTACCGACTCGAGACAACCGTCTTCCCCTGGTCGAGCGCCGGGAGAACAACCTCGCGCGCGTGCTGCGCCCGGCTCACCAGAAAGAGAAGCAGCTCGGCGAAGTCGTCGAGCGTCCCGGAGTTGCGGCGGGATAGCAGAATCTCGCGCACGGTATTCCCTACCGCGGTGCCCCCCGGCTCTCCCGTGAGGACAACCTCGCATCCCTCGTCCTGCAATCGGCGCGCGAGCAGCCGGGCCTGGGTCGTCTTGCCCGTGAAATCGAGCCCCTCAAACACGATCAGCTTGCCCGCAAGTTCGATGCCGCCCACCTCCCCAGAGAGCATACGCGACGAGCAGGACGGCGCCGACGGAGATGCAGGCGTCAGCGACGTTGAAGACGAAGAGTCCTCGGATCTCGAAGTAGTCGAGGACGTAGCCAGAGGCGGCCCGATCGATGAGGTTTCCCACGGCCCCGGCGAAGACGAGGGTCAATCCGAGGCGCAGGAACGGGCGCAGCTCGCGGGCGAGGACGAGCACCAAGAAGAGCGAGACAGCGACGGCCGCTGAGACGGCCAGGAACAAGGCCTGGCCCTTCGGGAAGACGCCGAAGGCGCCGCCCGTGTTGTGAACGCGAGTCAGCCGCACGAGGTCCCCCACCAGCTGCACGGGGATTCCCAAGGAGAGGCTCTTGGCAGCCCAGAGCTTGGTCAATCGGTCGAGGACGACGAGCGTGATGGGAAGGACGATCCAGAGAGCCCTGCGCATGATGCCGCGAGCGTACCCGCGTGACCGCGGACCGTCAAGCGAAGCGCTCGCGGGATTGACGCCAAAGGGCTCGCCGGATACGGTGTCCCGCGAAGGAGGCCCATGAGACTCGTTCGATTCCGACCCGGGCCGGGTGAGCCCATTCTCGCGGGAACGCTGAAGGGCGAAACGGTGCTTGCCGACGGGCACGCCTACGCGCTCGAAAGCGTCACCCTCGTCGCCCCGTGCACGCCGACGAAGCTTGTCTGCGTCGGGCGCAACTACGCTGCCCACGCGAAGGAACTGGGAAACGAGGTCCCGGAGGAACCCCTCCTCTTCTTCAAACCCCCTTCGGCGGTGATCGGTCCCGACGAGGACATCGTGCTTCCGGCCGGGCCCGACGTGCACTATGAAGCAGAGCTTGCCGTCGTCATCGGAACGCGCTGCCGGAACGTCTCGGCGCGCGACGCCGGGCGAGTGATCCTGGGCTACACCTGCCTGAACGACGTCTCCGACCGCACGGCGCAGAAGTGGGAGAAGAACTGGGTCCGCGCCAAGGGATTCGACACCTCGGCACCCCTCGGCCCCGTCATCGTCACGCCGGACGAGATCCACGAGCCCTTCCACGTGCAGTTGCGCCTCAACGGACAAGTGCGCCAGAACGGCTCCACGAGCGCCTTCATCTTCCCGATCCCGGAACTGATCGAGACGATCACCGCCTTCATGACCCTCGAGC
>JAPLGD010000041.1 GCA_026390345.1 Candidatus Bipolaricaulota bacterium
ACCTGGAAGCTGCCCGAGGTCCTTGGTTTTCGTGCGCCGAGTGCCTGCGGTACGATGCTCTCGGTGATCGACCCTGCTTGAGGTCCTGGTGAACCGAGTCCCGGTCCTGACGCTGTGGGCCACCATTGTCGCGCGCAGATTGGGCTACGACGAAGACGAGGCGCTCACTCTCGGCAAGGCCATTGCAGGACAGACGGCGGCCGCGAAAGGAAAGCGCCTAGGCCTGTACGCGGGCAAGACGGCGAGTGAGGCCGAGGCATTGCGCGAGGAGCGGCAAGCCCGCGGCGCGGAGTCGATCGAGTTCATGGGGCGTGTCATCCCGTGCTTGCGAACGGACAAAGGGCTGCGAACGCTCGACGATGTGCGACCGGCGGATCCCGCAGCCGTCCGCCGCTACCTTGAGTCCAAGTTCGGCGATGCCTTGCCCGCGTCCGCGAGAGCCTCGAAGGCCTTGCGGCGAGTTTCTTCTCCGATGAACTGGAGAAGGCCGCCATGGACCTCTACATGCGGTTCCGCCCGACCGGTCCGGCAGGGGCGTCGGGTTGGGGGCAGCGAGGACGCCTTGACCTCGATGGAATCGACCGACTGGCCACCGAGCGGAGTCGGGTGGGCAAGTAACGCCCTGGGTTCGTCCCGATGAATCCAGTCCTTGACTGCGTGAGGCGACGCGAGGTATTCTAAATCGGGGTGATCTCCTTGGACGGAAGAGACGATGAGAAGGGATACCGATCGCCGTACATCTCTCCAGTGCTGCCGGATCACGTCCAGGAGCAGCTTGTGCGGCCGAAGGATGAGCCTCGGATGACATGGGGCACGTCGAGCCTGGGACAGCTCGGGTACACCCTCGCCGTCATCGGCATCCTGCTGATGATCAGCGATCTCATCGGGACGATCATCGAGCGGTTCAGTTTGCTCTTCATCTGGGGGCCGATCGTCGGCGTCACGGTCGCGGTCGTTCTCTGGAAGAGCCTGGGGCGACTGTGGCAGCGGAGGAAGTTCCGGACAAGACGCTTTCCGTGGGTGGATCGGCCGGGCGGCTTACGTCCGCGCGGCGGGGCTTGAGTCGAAGGCGATCTCGCCCGATCGGATCGTTATTCGAACGTTCAGCTCAGCATCTAGGAGGACAACGTCCGCGTAGGCCCCGGGACGCAACTCGCCGAGGTCGTCCTCTCCCAGCGCGGAGGCCGGGTTGCGCGTGACGAGGGACACGGCTTCTGCAAGCGGGACGTCGGCGTAGCGCATCACGTTTCGCAAGGCCGCGTCGAGCGTCAGGGTGGAACCCGCAAGGGAGCCGTCCGGAAGGGAGGCAACTCCGGCGCGGATCGTGACATCGAGATTCCCTAGAGTGGACGGACCATCCGGGAGCCCGGCGGCTCGAATCGCGTCCGTGACGAGGGAGAGGCGTCCCAGTTGTTCCCGTGCGGCGAGGTTCTCGATGAGGAACCGAATCACGCTCGGGTGCACGTGAACCCCGTCCGCGATCAGCTCGATTGTGACTCGCGGATCGAGGAGAGCGGCTCCGACGACGCCGGGAGCGCGGTGGTGAAATCCCGACATGGCGTTCCACAAGTGCGTGATGTGGCGCGCGCCCCGGTCGATCGCTACGCGAGCCTGTTCGTAGGTCGCCTCGGAGTGTCCGATCGCTGGGATCGCTCCGGCGTCTTGGACCGCAGCCAAGAGGTCCGCTGCGCCGGGGAGCTCTGGGGCCAACGTCACGATGCGGACCTTCTCCTCGAACCCAGCCACGAGACGACGGAACTCGTCTCGGTTCGGCGAGCGAAGGTGCGTGGACGCGAGAGCGCCGCACCGCGATGGGGACACATACGGGCCCTCGAGGTGGACGCCGAGAAGACCGGGGAGTCGAGAGCTGCTCAGGACATCGAGGGTGCGGCGAAGTTGGTTGAGCTCCGCAGGGACGAGTGAGGCCACGGCCCGCGTTGTTCCATGCGCTGCGTGGAAATCGAGCACGGTCCTTGCAGCGCCGACCGTTCCGTCGGCGAAGTCCGCGCCGGCCCCGCCGTGGACATGAAGATCGACGAACCCGGCGACGACCCAACAGCCCGACGCGTCGATTGCGCGGGCCGCCGGACGACTCCTTGGGCGTACGATGTCCGCGATGCGCTCGCCGCGAATCAAGACATCGGCCTGCGTTTCCCGCCCTTCGCGGACACAACGTCCTCCGGCAATCAGTAGCTCGTCTATCGACTCGTGCCTCATGGGTGCTCCTCCAATCGCGCCGGGACGATGCGTCGCTTCCGGCTCCGACCGGGGTCCCGGAGCTTCGTGGGCCGCGTGGGTCCTGCCGTCCGACCCGACAAGTTTGGGGACGTCCCCTTCAAGATACCCGGTGCCGCCCGAAGGGAACACTCGCCTCCTCTTCCGGGACGTCCGATCGACTCCGCGAATCCGGGTTGTACCCAAAGCGCGCGATGCTCCCGCCGTTCTTCGATCTTCCCAGACTGCTGCTCTTTTCACTGAACGTCCCGGTGGACATCGGCCTTTCTCCCTTCTATAGTCGCACTCTGCGGACCGCCCGAAGGAGGCAGGACGGAATGGAAACCCAGAAGAGGCGTGGCTTGGTCGTTCTCGTTGTGGGGGCATCCTCCGGGATCGGACGCGCGTGCGCCGTGCTCTTGTCACGCAAAGGCCACTGGGTGTTCGGTAGTACGCGCCGTCCGCCCGTCGATGTCGAGGCCGACCTTCGACGGGACGTCATGGCGGACGCTCGTCTCGACGTGATCTCCCTCGATGTCGACGACCCTCGCTCCGTGCACTCGGCGGTGGACACCGTCCTCGCACGGGCCGGCCGCTTGGACGCCGTCGTCCACTGTGCAGGGTTTGGGATCGCCGGCGCGATCGAAGATACGGCCGACGACGAGGCCGAAGCGATCTTCCGAACGAACAGCCTGGGCGTGATGCGCGTCTGTCGCGCCGCGCTTCCCGCCATGCGGAAGCAGGGAGACGGCAGGATTGTGGTCGTCTCGTCGATTGCCGGACGGGTCGCCGTGCCGTTTCAGGGGCTCTACAGCGCGACGAAGTTCGCGGTCGAGGGATTGTGCGAGGCTCTTCGGATGGAGGTCAAGCACTTCGGCGTCTACGTGACGTTGGTCGAGCCCGGAGACTTCCATACAGGCTTCACGGACCGGCGGCTCCGGGTCCGCGCCTCGGGGGCGGACGGAGCGTACAGCGAGGCGTGCCGGAGGGCCCTCGAGACCGCGGAGTCCGACGAGCGACGAGCGTCCACCCCGGAGGCCGTGGCTCGTCTCGTCTCGCGAATCCTGTCTCGGCGAGTGCCGCGCCTTCGCTACACCGTCGGCCCGGCTCTTCAGAGAGTCGCCGTTCGACTGAAGAGCGTTCTGCCGTCCCGAGTGTTCGAGTGGGCTCTCGGACTCTACTACCACACCTAGCAGTCGTCGCAACCGCTCGACGAGCCGCGAGGAGGACAAAGTGACCGACCTGTTCGAGAAGTGTCGCGAGTTCTTCACCGATCCCGCGTACGCCGAGGCTCTTGGCTACCCGGCGAGTCCGCAGCGTGCCAAGGATCTTGGCATCTACGCGTTCTTCATTCCGCTCGATCGGAGCGAGGGAACCGAGGTCACGATCGGCGGGAGGAAGCTCATCATGCTCGGGTCGAACAACTACCTGGGGCTGACCATGCACCCCGATGTCCGCCGCGCGGCGAGCGAGGCGGTCGGGACCTTCGGGACAAGCTGCACAGGATCCCGCTTCCTGAACGGGACTCTCGCTCTGCACGGAGAGCTTGAGCAGCGACTCGCGACCTACGTCGGAAAGGAGAAGGCTCTCGTCTTCACCACGGGATACCAAGCGAACCTCGGCACGCTGTCCTCGCTCGTCGGACGCGGAGACATTGTGTTGTGCGACAAGGAAGACCACGCCAGCATCGTCGACGGATGCCGACTTGCGCTTGGACGGATGGTCCGCTTCCGTCACAACGACTTCGCTGACCTGGACCGCGTTCTCGCGAAGTGCTCGGACGGCGCCGGTCGGCTGGTCGTCGTGGACGGCGTGTTCAGCATGGGGGGTGACATTGCGCTTCTCCCGGACCTGGTGCGTGTTTGTCGCGCTCACGGAGCGCGGCTGATGGTCGACGATGCGCACGGGATCGGCGTTGTCGGGAGAGGGCGGGGGACCTCGGCACACTATGGGGTCACGGACGAGGTTGACCTCATCGTGGGGACGTTCAGCAAGTCCCTCGCGTCGATCGGCGGATTCGTGGCGGGGGACGAGTCGACGATTTGCTGGATTCAGCACGCGGCGCGTTCGCTGATGTTCAGCGCCAGTCTTCCTGCGCCGAACGTCGCCGCCGCTCTGGCGGCGCTCGACGTCCTGGAGCGCGAGCCGGAACGGGTCGACCGAGTGAACCGAGTCGCCGAACGAATGAGGAATGCCTACCGCGATCTCGGGTTTGACATCGGTGAAAGCCAGACGCCGATCGTCCCCATCTTCGTGGGTGACTCCCTGAAGGCGATGCACGTCTGGCGGTCCCTGTTCGACGCCGGGATCTACGTGAACGTGGCGATCCCGCCGGCGGTCCCCCCCGGCAAGGCTCTCTTGCGGACGAGCTACATGGCCACGCATACCGACGAGCAGATGGAGCGCGTCCTCGACGCCTTCGCTGCGGTTGGGAAGCGCCACGGTCTGATTTCGTAACGGCTCGCAGCGAATCTAGCCTTCGGAAGGCGATCTTGTGGCGATCGGCGACGACATCTGTTCCCGTCGCAGACATCGCGCTGTGTGGAGGACCCATGCAACCGAGCCGACGAGAACGGCGCACGCAACGGCAGGAAAGATGATGCTCCCGGTCTTCGGGATTGACCCCTGGGCAGCGAGCGCCGCCGCGATCAGCGAGAAGTCGTAGGCGCCGTGAAGAAGAACGGCCGCGCAGAGGCCCCGGAGCACAGGGACCCGCCTTGCCGGCGCTACGCAGGCAAGAGCCACGCTGTAGCCGAGAATCGCGCCCGTGGCCGCGTTCATGGGCACCGCCGTGACCGCCCGGAGAATCGCGGTCGCCCATCCTCCCTGGACCACGTAGAGGGCGTTTTCGAGGGCGCCGAACCCCAACGCGGCCGTGATCCCGTAGACGAGGCCGTCCCTTCCGTCGCGGAAGCTGGGCCGCCGCGCGCTGTACCCGCGAATGACGAGAAGCTTGAGGATCTCCTCCGGAGCGGCCGTGACCGCGAGCGCAGCAATCCCCGCGGCGAGCCAAGGAGAGCGGATCGATACCCAGGAGGAGAGAAGCACGACGGCCATGGCTGGAAGCGCTGCAGCAAGCCCCCACAGGAATGTGCCGATGAGGGTGTTCAGTGACTTGCGCCGAGCCTCGCGACGGATGAAGCATCCGACCAGGGCCAGGATCGGAAGGGCCGTGAGCGCGCCGGCGAGAACCAGCCTTCCCGTCACCGATCCCTCCCTCCGCTTGCGGCCGCGGATCGTATGCAGTTCGCCGCAAGTGTTCGATGTTGCCGCTCCTCTATCCGAACGCAGCTATGTTACATCATCCGGGAGGTAGATAGCGAACTTGCACCAGGGGTCGCCGGCGAGCACAGACTCGATGACCCTGGCTCGCAGGGGCTTTCCGAAGACGACATCGTACGGCTTCTTATGGAATGCGGCGCTGCAGTTGCAGAACGTCGCAGGAACTTGCGTCTCTCCGCCGCGGAGCGACTCCCGAGCCCACGGACAGTGGCAGTAGAGGTAGGCTCTCTTCTTGGGATCGCGCTCCGCGAGGAACTCGACAGCCATGTACGGGATCTTCGCCTCGTAGATCACGTTGCCGACTCGAACGCCCTGTCGGATCTCCGGATGAGCCTGTACGTACGCGATGACCTCGTCCGTGATCGGCTGGTTGAAGTAGAGGCCCTTCTCGTCGCGGATCTTCTCAAGCTCCGCGATGAACTCGTCGCCCTTCTGCGCGAGATACGCGTCGATGCCTCCTGCCGCTTCGTACTTCTTCTTCTCGTCCATGAAGGACTCATCGGGGAGGTCTCGCAGCCCCGTCCCGATGATCTCGGCGCACCGGTCCGGTCCGACGCGCTTCTCCAATCGCTCGACGGCGACGCACATCGCGCGGTGCTTCTCGGTGTTCGGGGTCCCGAGAGGAGGAAGGGCGACCCCGCGGAAGATCCGGTCTCGTTCCTCCGCTCCGAGCTTCTCGGCAAGCTTCGTGAACAGGTTGCCAAGGGCTTCGTGACCGTCGATGTACTCGAGGGCCGCGGCGAAGACCTGGTAGTTCCCGACGAACCGGCCACTCCGAGCGACGGTCAAGTACGTCTCCCACGTGTTTACGTCCTCTTCGATCAGGACAGCGGAGAACGCGTTGACGTCGTTCTTCGTCGCAGACACGAGTTCGCGCGGAGGCGTTCTCTTCCGGAGGAACGTCTCAAAGCGCTCCACGACGGCGATGGACTCGTCGATCTGCTTCGCGGTGAGCTTACGCTCGAGCAGAAAACGGCGGAACCCTTCTCGGTCCATTCCCTCCTCCTTAAGGAGACGGGGCTCACTCCCCCGACCATCCTTGCGGCGCACGGCGCGTGCGGCAGAACGCCTCTGATCCGCACGCCGCGAACGTCCAAACATCGTCGCGGCGGACCGTCTCGGCTCCGTTGCGCTGCCGACGCCGCCGAGATGTCCCTTTGGTAGAATCCTACCCATGTGCCGGATGGTGGTTGCCCCGCTCGGTCTTCCGGGTCGCGCCGTCCTCGAGCCGTTTCGGGCAATGGCTCGGGGGAAGAACCCCGCAAGGAAGCACGGCAACGCGTGGGACCATCCCCACGGCTGGGGAGTCGTCTACGAGGACGACGAGCGCCTGCGTGCATACCGCAGCCCCTTGGCGTGCTGGGAGGATCCGACGTTCGACGAGTACGCCGAGGCTCGGATCTTCCTCCTTCACGCACGCCGCAAGACAAACGGCGACGTCTCCGTCAAGAACTCGCACCCCTTCTCTCTCGAAGTCGGCGGCAGGACGTGGTTCTTCTGTCACAACGGGACGGTCCGGGACCCGCTTTCGCCTCCCCCGGAACTTGCCGGTGAGGGTTCAACCGACTCGTACCGGCTCTTCCGCAAGCTTGCCGCGGAGGGGCTCGGGGTGAATCCCGGCGCCGCACTTCGCTCGGTCTACGAAGGACTTCGCGATTACACGTCGCTGAACACGTTCCTCCTCGAGGAACGGGAGCTGTGGACCGTTTGTCGGTGGGCGAACGACGAGGCGTACTACACCCTTCACCTCGGAGAGTCGCAGGGCGGCCCGATCGTCTCGTCGGAGCCGCTCGACGGGGTCGGCAGGGCATGGGCCGCCTTGCCCAATGGATCCGTGCTTCGAATCGATCGACGGACCGGCGCGGCCGAGCGACAGACCCCTTTGTTGCCCTCTTAGGAGAGATGTGACTCGCAAGGGACAAGTCGAGACGGCTCTGCCCTACGTGCCCCAGACCTATCGTCGTAGCGAGTCGCCGCCCTGCACCTTCTGGACGTCTCCGCGCGAAGCCGGCAAGCGCCGGAGGCGCCTTCGCTCGTGGACTTTCGACGCGACGTCCTTCCTCTCAGAGACCCTTGGATTCCAGCCGTCCCGGCGTCTCCACGTCGTCTCGTTCCGAACGAACGCGGAAGCTCGGCTCTCTCTCGGGCGCGAGGTTCCACCAACGATGGCCCTCGCGCCGTACGCGGGAGAAACCGATTGCCTGGTGGTCGTTCAGTCGGCGGAAGCTGACCCGCGGAACGCCGACCCTGCACGTATGAGAGGCATCCTCGTGCACGAGATCGCCCACCAGCTCGTCGCAGAGAAGACGGGATCGACGAAGTTGCTGGGTGACGGGAACCGATTCATGAACATCTCGACGTGGCTGAGTGAGGGGTTTGCGGAGCTGCTTCGGTTTCAGTTCCTCCAGGACGCGGCGAGAGTCGAGGGCGCTCTGGGCGAGTTCGAGAGGGCACGAGACGCCCTGACCTGGCGGGACGTCGATCAGTTCCTTGATGATCTCGGTGCTGACCGTCGCGCCGAGGCATTCGTTCGGGCGACCGGGGCCGTGGCGTGGCTCGCTCGCGAAGCCGGAGTTGCGGCGTTGTTCAATCAGCTCACGGTCTTGGATCGCGCGGTGGCTCGTGACAGCGGCCGTACGGTGTCGGCTCTCCGGCCTGCCCGTAGCCTTCTCACCATTCGCCAGCTTCGTTCGGTAGACCCTCCGAAGGTCAAGAACTGCGGGGCTCCGTGGGAGCCCCGCAGTCAAGTTCGCACAGGCTATGTTCCGGTCCAGCTATCGGTTTACGAACACGATGCCCTTCGCGGAGTCTGTGTTGCTGGGGTCGAAGGTGTTCGTCCCGTCCGTGGCCGCGAGAATGTAGATGTAGGCGCCGTTGGCAAGGGCGTCCCCGTCCTCGTTGACCCCGGTCCAGATGACTTCCGAGACGTTCGCTTCGGTCTTCGCCCACACCAAGTGCCCGGCGAGGTCGTAGACCTCTACCGAGAACGTCGTCGCGATACCCGAACCGTCGTACGCGAAGGCGACTTCGCTATCGAACGGATTCGGCCCGGCGTAGAACGACGAGACGTCGAGTTTACCTGCCACAATGACTACCGTGTCCGAGCTTGTGTCGGTCGGGTCCGTCGGATCGACGTAGGTTGCCGTGATCTCATCGCCGACGGCTGTGTCGAGCACGATCGGATCCGTGATGAACATGTGGCTCTGGCTTCCGTACGTCGTCAGATCGTAGGCGACGCCGTCGATCGTGACCGTGCCGGACAGGGAGACATCCTGCGTGTGCGAGAGGTCGGTCACCCTCACGCGGATTGGGTCTCCCTGGGCATACGAGCTTACGACGTTGCCCTGCGGGTCGATGAATTCGGTGCATGAGGCCTCGGTCGTCGCACCGCTGCCGCCGATGGAAACCTTGATCGAGATCATGGCCGAGTCGGAGTGGTTCGACGGATCCTGGTAGAAGGCGACGATCGTGTCGCCTGGCAGGACGTCGAGCGTCGGGACGCACGTGTAGACGTGGACGAGGTCAACACAGATGACCGATACGAACGTACCGCTTGCCACGCTCGTCTCGAGGAGGTCGAGGGCCGCCCATCGTCCGCTGCGTGGATTCAGCACGTAGATTCTCGGAGCCCCATCGTTTGCGTCGTTCGCATACGGGTTGGGCGAGTCGTTGAAGATGTTCGTGTCGCCGAGCAGCGCGTTGACCGGGTGCGTGTTGACCCGGTCCGGGGTGCAGTCGAATACGTTCAGCGGCAGCGGACCGAACGGGATGTTCTGTCCCTCGTCCCAGAAGCCGTCGATTCGCTCACGTCGATAGACATCCTCGTCTTGGTCGTCGTCGATGACCTCGATGAAGACGCAGTCCGAGTTCACGTAGTCCTCGACTTCGTTGCCGTTGCGATCGAGGAAGTGCATCCTCGTCGTCGAGCCGTCGTAAACCTGCGTGTCGGCGATGGACATCAGGTCATAGGAGACGTCGTTCGACACGCGAACTCGATCGATCCGCGGCCCGGAGTATGCCGTGACTGTGTTCTCGTCGCCGAGGCCAAGCATCCCCTGGTCGTTGTCTACGTAGTACACGTCGTTGTAGCGAACGTAGACGTCGTCTTCGTTGAACGCCTCGAGCTTCCAGTTGTCGAGAACGAGCTGGTAGCCGCCGAGGAGGTCGGCCAGGCCGACGCCAAGGGCATCCCACACGGGACGAATCTCCATCCCCGCGTTGGAGAAGAAGATGGACGAGTTCGACGACGTCTCGTCGAGGGTCCAGAACTCCCCGTCGTCCTCGTCGTGCGGATCGCAGATGTGGACGACGACTTGCTCCGGGCAGCACGCCTCGACGTTGGCATTCTCGTCGATAACCTGGACGTAGAGCGCATCGCGGCCGAGCCAGTACTCATTCTTCTCCGCGCGCGACGCGTCGGTGAACTTCGTCTTCGAGGTCTTGGCCTTCGAGCCGATGTACGCCACGGCCAGCTTGAAGTCGTCCTCGTCGTTTGGGTCGAGGTAGTACACGACGAGCGTATCATTCACGTTCAGGGTGTTGAACCCGAGGTCGCCGAGGATGGAGTTGAGCTTCAGCTCGAAGATCCCCGTGTTCACGCCCGTCTCGCGGGCGTAGAACGAGATGGCCGTCACACCGTTCGCGCTCACCGTGTCGAAGAGCGACCCATGGTCCTCGAGGTCGAACACCCCGAGCTTCGGGTAATGGATGTAGTAGCGACCATCCTTCGCGCCGGCCGTCCCGTAGTCGTTCTTCTCGGCGTTGTAGATGTTGAACCAGCGAATCGGACGGTTGGTGAAGTCCGCGGTCGCGGGTTTCGCCGGGTCCTCGACGGTCGTGTAGTTGCCGGCGATGCCTCCGGTGCGCTTGAGCATACAGAAGTTGTTCGCGTTGTCGCCGGTCTGCGCCGTGTCGCTGTCCGTCGAGTTCGCCGGGTTCCACGACCCGGGGTTCACGATGATGAACACCGGCACGTACTCAACGCGGTTGCAGTTCAGGTTCTCGTCCGGGTCGACGATCCGGATCGTCGCGGCCTCGTTGCCGTCCTTGTAGATGATGCCGTCGCTGCGCGAGGTCCCACCTTCCCAGGTGATCGTCGCCTCGGTGTCGATGATCTTTATCATCGCCACGGCGACGTCGGTTTCGTCGTTCTGATCCTGGATCATGCCGATCAGCGTGTCCATGTTCTCGAACCGGCCGATCAGCCACTCGGTTGGCGTTGTGGCGCGGTGCGAGTCCAGCTCAGACGGGAAAGCCCATTTCCAGGAGTCCAGGTCGATGAGTCCCGTCTTGAACGTCGTCGAACCCGCGGGGACATTTCCGATCCAGTAGAGCACGTCACCGTCGGCGTCCGCTCCGCCTTTGGTTTCGTTGTGAAGGTCGAAGAAGGAGTAGTTGCCCCATTGGAACGAGGTGTTTGGGGTGGCCGCTGTCTTTGCGGCGAGGGGAGCTGCTCCTGCGGGTACGTCGACGACGTGCGTCCCCTTCCACAACTCGCTCGCCCCGAAGCTCTCTCGGGTGCCGATTTGGAACGGATGACTGCTCACGAAGACGCCCGTGTTGGCGCCGGTCTCCTCGAGGTAGTCCGCGCCGAGCCACCCGGGGCTCCCCGGGAAGTGGCCCTTGTACGGGACGTAGCCGTCTTCATCGTACCTCTCGCCGGCCGGGCTCCCCGTCTCGTCGACGTAGCTCATCCACATGATGTAGGCGCCCGTCTTCGGGTCCATCAGCTTGACGTCGGTCCAGATCTTGTCCCGCACGTCGCAGTCGATGTTCTCGTCCGGATCGTAGACGCAGATCCAGACCTCAGTCCCTTCCTGAACCTTCGTGACGCGGGTTCCGCCGTCTTGGTCGGACGAGAAGTACATCTCGGCCGTGCTCGCGGCGAGCGGAAGAGCCGCCAGGGTCACGACGACCCAGATCAGCAGTAGCCCTCTACGCACCATAGCTTGCCCCTTCCTTCTCAAATCAAACATACTTTGACGCGGATTCCCCCTCGCGCCGGACGATTTCCTGCAAGCACCGTACGGCATCGCAAACGGCGATGTCAAGTCATCTTGCGCACTTGTGGACCGCCCTGTGTCTCGTTGGCAGCAGGCGACGGCACGTGCACGCCGAAACCGCTGTAGGGAACGGGGATACCGATTAGCGGGGAGGGCTAAAGCGGATGACGACGACGTCGCCGTCTTGGATCTCGTAGTCTCGGCCCTCAAGACGGCGCTTGCCTGCCTTGGCGGCTGCGGCCTCCGACCCGGCCCCGATCAAGTCGTCGTACGCGATGACCTCCATGCGGATGAAGCCGTGCTCCATGTCGGTGTGGATCTTCCCCGCCGCGACGGGGGCCTTGTCGCCGCGCCGGCACGTCCACACGTGGACCTCCTTCTCGCCCGCCGTGAAGAAGTCCACGAGTCCAAGCTTCCGGTAGGCGGCGCGGATCAATCGATCGATCGACAGCTCGGCGAGCCCAAGCTCGGCGAGGAACGGGCCCCGATCGTCCGGAGGGAGTTCGCTGATGTCAGCTTCTTCGCGTCCGCAGATGGAGATGACCTCGCTTCCCTCCGCGGACGCTCGTTCGCGGAGCACAGCCACATCAGGCCCGTCAGCGTCCCGTGGCGAAGCGACGTTGGCGGCGTAGAGAACAGGCTTCTGCGATATGAGGTTGCAGTCCGCGACGCTCGCCCGCTCGGTCTCCGTGAGCTCCTGGTTCCGCGCGGGGATCCCCGCGTGGAGACCCTCCAGGACCTTTTCGCAGTCGGCGGACTCGCGGGCCACGTCTTTGTCACCGATCCGAACACGCTTCACGAGGCGCGCAATCTTCCGCTCGACGGTCTGCGCGTCGGCGACCATGAGTTCGAGGTCGATCGTCTCGATGTCGCGAAGCGGGTTCGCTGGGCTCTCGGGGGCTGCGAAACAGCGGACCACGTGGATCAGTGCGTCGGCCTCCTTAATGTGAGCGAGAAGGCGCGATCCGCGACCTCCCTCCGCTGTGGATCCCTCGGAAAGGCCGGGAATGTCTACGATCTCGACGCTGGCACGGACGATCTTGCCGGTCCTGTAGAGTTCGACAAGCCGATCCACGCGCGGGTCTGGCACCGCGACGGTCGCGCGATGGGACTCCGCAGCGTCGAAGATCGACGTTCCGGCTGACGTGACAGCGTTATAGACCGTCGTCTTTCCGCACGCGGGAACTCCGACGAGACCACAACGAAGCGGCATGACTCAGAGACTCCTTTTCGCTCGAGGATGAGAGACGCGAGAAGCCGATGGTTCAATTCTAGCGGCCGCTTGCTACGAACTCCAGGTCTCCTCTACAGCGGGGGAGGAACAAGGTACAGGAGGATGGCCACGTAGTGGCACACGCTGCCGCCAAGGACGAACAGGTGCCAGATCGCGTGGTTGTAGGGCAAGCGCTTCCACGCGTAGAACGCGACTCCAACCGTATAGGAGAGGCCGCCTGCCGCGACGTACGCGATCGCTTCGTGCGGCACTCGCAGCCACGCCTCGCGGGCGGCGACAACGATCATCCATCCCATCGCGACGTATAGAACGACCGACGTCTTCTGAAGACGGCCGATGAACAGGCTCTTGAACACGATCCCCGCAATCGCCAACGACCAGATGATGATGAGGAGAGTGAGTCCCCACCGCCCCCACAGCGAAAGCAGCAGGAACGGGGTGTAGGTGCCCGCAATCAGGAGGTAGACCGAACAGTGGTCGAAGATCCGGAACACTCTCCGCGCTCGTGGGGGCTGGATCGAGTGGTAAAGGGTTGAGGAAAGGTGGAGGAGGAAGAGGCTGGCGCCGTACACGGCGAAGGCGACGATGTGACGGGCCGATCCTCCAAGGACGGCGCGGTAGAGGAGGAGCGCCGTTCCTACAAGGCTGAACACCGCGCCGACGCCGTGGGTCACGCTGTTCGCGATCTGCTCGCCGCGCGTGTACTCTGGGAGGTCACCGCAGGAGGATGTCTTTCGATTCATTCGCCTGATGGTATCCGCAACGTATTGCCGCGTCTCCTGGGGATGACGGACGCCTAGCCCCCTACGTTTCGCTGGTAAAGGATCGCGTTTCCGCGCCTTCCCGCCGCGATCAAAACGCCCATCCCGCGAAGGACGTAAGTAATCTTCTGCGCCAACCAACGAGGCTGTCGGATGGCCCGGGCCAGCTCGGCGGTCGTGAACGGTTCCTCCAGCTGGGCGGGGACGACGCAGAGGTAGTCGGCTGGGTGATGGAACGACAGGCAGTCGATGACCTCGACCAAGTGACGTTCCTCGCGCACCGAGCCCCGCCGTCCACGGTGGGTTGCGCCTTCTCGACGCAGGTCCGTCTCGCGGATCAGCAGGGCATCGATCGACAGGTTGGTGTCGCCGAGCAGATCGCGCAGGAACACGAACTCCCGGAATGCATCGACGGCGCTGCCGTGTCGTGGAGACTTCCGAGTTCGTCGCGCGGCGTTCGGTTCGTCGATGCGGACGATGGTTCGCTCCGCGGGGATCGGAAGGACGAGGCGGACTTGGCGCCGCTTTAGGAGGGCCCGCAGCTTGCGCTCGAGCCCGGATGTCGATCCCGTCTGGATCTCGATGACCGTGTCTCCGCGGAGGATGTCGGCGACGAACCCATCGACGGGAACCTCAAACTGGTCTCCATCCTCGGCGAGCCACTCCTTGAGCGCCGCGTGGAGCGGCTTCTCGTTGAGCGTGCCGATGCCTGCGCCGCCGGGGCGGTTCTCTTCGCTGCGACTCCGTGCGATCTCATCCACGAGACGGCCTACCCCCACTATCGCAGCATAAGCCACGTGCCGACGAAGAGCACGCCCATTCCGACCGCGCGAGACGCGTCGAACGGGCGCGGACCCGCGCCCAGCCAGCCGAAGTGGTCGAGCACGGCACCGAGCACGAGCTGAGCCGCGATGGTGAGCGTCAACGTCGCGGCCAGGCCGAGGCGGGGCACCGTGTAGCTCACCGCGGCGACAATCCCGACCCCGAGGAAGCCGGCGCACAACGCATACCACGGAACGGAGCGCCACGCCGAGAGGGCTCCTCCCCGCGCTCCGAGAATGAAAAGGACGGCCAACAGCAGCCCGCCGGCATGAATGACGAACACGCTCCCCATCACCCCGACGCGCTCTCCCAAGGTTCCCGAGAAGAGAGATTGCAGGCAGATGGCGGCTCCTCCGGCCAACGCGGCGACGACGGCAGGAACGCTGACGATCAAGGGGCCTCCTTTCGGCTCGAGACGCCGCGCGAACGTGACTACGGTTTCGCCCCTCGTTCGCGCTCGATCCGATCGATCAGATGGTAGACGAACCCGCACTGGCCGGGGAACAAGAGCAGGAGCGCGAGGGCCCGATCGCGGTCGGCGGTGGGAACCTGTTGCGTCCCGTCGCGATCGCGGGACAGGAGAATCGCCGTCTCCAGGCCGCCAAGCTGGGGATCGATGTCGCGAGCAACGTCGGCCGGAAGCTCGAGCCGGTCGAGGACCTTTCGCAGCGCCTCGATCGAGGAGGTTTCGGCCTGTTGGGCGTCGCGCTTGGACCCTTTGGAGAGCGCGACGGCGAGAGCGGCTCGCACGTCGTCGGCGGCGCGTGCCAGGAGGACGACCACGACGCGGTAGAGTCCGTGGCTGTACGCAAGTTGGGCGTCGCGCCCGCTTTCGACGACGAGGGGCGTCGCGCGGCCTCCCGATTCCTCGGCGATCTTGGCGACGTACGCGTCCGGGTCGTGCGCGAGGGTCGCCCCCTCCTCAAGACTCTGCGCGCCGTACTCCGTGACGTGGACGAACGGCAGATGGAGATTGAGCGAGTTCTTCCCGGGCGCGAGCACCCCCTGGACGAGGAGATCCCACACGACCTCGTGGACCAGCAAGACGTCGGCGCGCTCGTAGCCATCCACGCGCTGCCGAATCTCATTCTCAATGGCGTGGAGGTGCGTCTGGGGAGTCCTGCGCAGGATCTCGAAGATCACCGGCCGTAGAGCGGCTTTGTCCATCGATCCTCCCGTTCGTCATCGTGTGGAACGTGAGAGGATAGCGTCGTGACGAACCGCCCCACAAGCCTCGCGGTTGCCGGGCCTTTTCTCAGGGCGTATCGTTCCCTGCGGTGACGACATGGCGAGATTCGTGAGGCAGACTCGACGAACGGCCGGGCAGGACCCGGGGGCGCTCGTGCACGTCGGGGACGTCCGTCAAGAAGCGACGTGCCTGACGCTCTTCCGATATGACGCGGCGTCAGTCGATGAGACCCATCCGGACCTTGCGTGCGCCCTTCCTCGGGACACGGCACCCGGGGTGCTGTGGCTGAACGTCGACGGGGTGCATGACGCCGCGGTCGTCGAGCAGATCGGACGGATGGGCGACATCCATCCGCTGCTCCTCGAGGACATTATGCACACGCTGCAGCGCCCCAAGCTCGAGGACTACGACTCGCTCCTGTTCGCGTCCCTCCGGATGCTTCAGTACCACGAGGAGCGGCGAGAGATCGAGGACGAGCAGGTGAGCCTCGTGCTCAGCCCGTCGTGGGTCATCTCGTTCCAAGAGAACCCGGGAGACGTGTTCGATCCGATCCGAGAGCGCATCCGCGACGGACGGGGGCGAATCCGCCGCGCCGGGGCCGACTTCCTCTTCTACTCCCTGATCGATTCGATTGTCGACAACTACTTCGTCGTGCTCGAGCACGTGGGGGACTGGGTCGAGGAGGTCTACGAGCGAGTGACCCGATCGCCCTCGCAATCGGACCTCGACGAGATCCGTCTTCTCCAGCGGGAGCTTCTGTACATGCGCAAGTCCATCTGGCCGCTCCGCGAGGTGTTAAGCCGACTCCAACACGGCGACTCCCGCCTCCTCGCTCCGGAGACGCTGCCGTACGTCCGAGACGCCTACGATCATACGGTGCAGATCATCGACACCGTCGAGACGTTCCGCGAGATGCTGAGCAGCGTGATGGACGTGTACCTGTCCAGTCTGAGCAATCGGATGAACCAGGTGATGAAGATGCTGACGATCATCACCACCATCTTCATGCCGCTTTCGTTCGTCGCCGGGCTCTACGGGATGAACTTCGCCTGGATGCCGGGACTGCGATCGAGAGTCGGCTACTTCGCCGTCCTCGGAGTCATGGCTCTCATGGCTCTCGGGATGCTCTACTACTTCCGCCGCCGTCGCTGGCTGTAATAAGTGAAAGGAGAAGGGTGGACAGCCTCCTTCGAGGCTTCCCACCCTTCTTCTCCTGCGCGTCTCCTGTGGGACGTGTTGAGGACGACGGAGCGCCGCTAGATGTAGTCGTCCTCCTCTTCCTCTTCGTCGAGGTCCTCCTCTTCGTCGAGGTCGTCATCTTCCTCGATCCACTCGAGGCGAATCGGATCCTCGTCGATGACCTCGAGCAATGCCTCGCACTCCTCGCACCGCAGGCGATTGAAAAGGCAGAGCTCGTCCTTGTCCACATCGAACGCTGCGTCGCACACAGGACAAACGACCTTGCTCATGTTTCCTCCATGATCCACCAGTCCCGGCGGCAACGGACCTTGCCCACCGGAAGCCGATCTTCTCCGACACCGACTGCTTTGCCAACCCGACCCGAAGGGGCGGCGATCACCTCCACCCGAACGTCGTGCCGCACCGATCAGGCAGCCACCGAAGTGGGCGGGTCGCTCCATTCTGCAGATCCTGGCGTCCATTCCAGACAGCCGTCCTCCGCCATCTCTTCCCTCACGGCGCGGGCTCGGTTGGCCGCTGGCGGCTCATGAAGTGAAGAGCCAATCTGTGATAGAGGCTCGCAGGATAGCTGCTCCAGTTGGGGGGAGTCAAGAGAGCCGCGCGGGCCCTATGTCCCATCCTATGACTCGGACGCCTGATCGCAGGACAGAGTGGGCACACGACACAGCGGAGCCTCCCGTCTCCGTAAACGCCATTCCGCCCTACGGTCCCGCACGGCCGGGCGCGCTCATCGCGTCGAGGACCAGGGCGGCGAGGAGGTGGACCGCCAGCTTGAGCGCCCGCTCGTCGAAGTCGAAAGTTGGGGTATGGCCGTCGAGAACCGTCGATCGGTCGGAAGTGTCTCGGCGTACGCCGTGGAGATCGGCGCCGATGCCGATGTGGGTCGCGAGCCCTCCATGGGATTGAACGCGCCGCATCATCTCCGTGAAGTCCTCGCTTCCGCCCATGCGGTTCACGCTCTGGAAGGTGAAATCGCCCAGCCGAGCGCCGGTCGTCTTCACACGCTCGGCAAGCACGGCGTCGCAGCTCGCCGTTCCCGCCTCGCCCATCGAGCGCACCGTGGCGCTACAGCCGTACATGGATGCCGCGGACTCGACAACCCGCATTGCACGTTCGTACATCGAGTCGCACAAGGCCGACGTCTCTCCGCGAACCTCCGCGACGAGGAGCGCGCGACACGGGATGATGTTCCGCCCGCTTCCCGCTTCGAGACGACCGACGTTGACTCTCGTGAACCCGGAGCGGTGCCGGGGCAGCGCATGCAATCCAATCGTCGCCGTGGCCGCGGCGAGCAGCGCGTTGCGCCCCTCCTCGGGGGACGCGCCGGCGTGCGCTGCCGTCCCCTCAAACGTAACGTCGAACTTGCGGGTCGCCGCGTAGCCGTTCATCGACGCCGCCATCTCTCCCAGGCCCCACCCGGTGAACAGGTGGTGCCCGATCAGGACGTCGACGTCGTCGAGGTGGCCGGCCGCGACGATCGACCGTGCGCCGCGCACTCCTTCTTCCGCCGGCTGGAAGATCAGCTTGACCGATCCCTGGATTGATCGGCGAAGCTTTGCGAGGACCTCGGCGACTCCCAATCCAACGGCAGCATGGCCGTCGTGTCCGCACGCGTGCCACGCCCCGACGTTCACGGACGCAAACCCCTCTCGAACCGGGCGGTGGGTCGGTGCGTCGCTCTCGATGAGGTCGAGGGAGTCGATGTCGAATCGCAGGGCCACCGTCGGTCCGGCCCCGCCGGCGAACGACGCGACGACCCCCGTGAACCCGCCGCGAGCGGCCTCGATGTATTCCGGGTCGCCTCCCTGATCGATGGCCCGGAGGCGGCGCGCCTCGAGGACCGAGTCCGGCGGGACGCCCATTCGAGCGTCGGCCGCGCAGACGCTTCGCCCCGCCAGAACCTCGAAACCAAGCCTTTCCAGACGGCGCGCGATCAACGACGAGGTCCGGAATTCCGTCCATCCCGACTCGGCGTATTGGTGGAAGTCGCGGCGGACCGCCACCAGTTGATCCGCGGGCGCGGCCTGCTCGATGGCTTGGATCAGGGCGCGATCCACGGTCCCCTCACTTGGCGATCAGGAACTGCCCGCTTTCGTAGATGAGCGTGTCGTCGACGTAGATCCGACCGCCCTGCATCAGGTCGCAGACCATGTCCCAGTGGATTGCCGACTCATTCCGGCTCACGGTTTCGGGCATTCCGGCTCCGAGTGCCATGTGGAAGCTTCCGTTGATCTTCTCGTCGAAGAGGGTGTGCCCCGTTGCACGCGTGATCCCCTTGTTCGTACCGACGGCGAACTCCCCGACGGAGCGGGCGCCCGTATCGACGTCGAGCGTCTTCTGGAGGAACTCGTCCCCCGCGTCCGCCTTGGCCTGAACGACTCGCCCCTTCTTGAACCCCAGCTCAACTCCGGTGAGCTTGCGGCCCTGGAACACCGTCGGGTACGAGAACCGGACGTGCCCCTCGACGCTATCCTCCACGGGGCCCGTGAAGATCTCTCCGTCCGGCATGTTGTTCTTTCCGTCGCAGTTCTTGAACGTACGCCCGGCGATCTTCATCCGCAGGTCGACGTCCGGCCCCTCGACGCGCAGCTCCTTCTTTCCGTCGAGCCAGTCGACGAGCTTCTGCTGCCAGGTCGAGAGCTTCCTCCAGACGGAGACGGGGTCCTGGAGATCCGGAAGGCAGGCGCTGTAGACGAAGTCCTCGTACTCGTGCAGTCCCATCTCGGCGTCCTGTGCGTAGGCGGCCGTTGGATAGAGCGTGCCCACCCACCGGAGGTCTTGTGTGGCCATCCGTTGCATGAACGTTCGCGAGACGTCCTTCGCGGCCTGGCTTGACAGGACGAGCTTTTCCGGAGGCACATTCGTCAACGACTTCGTGTTGTCGGAGCTCCAGAACGTGATCATGACGTCGTACGTCTCGTAGATGAGGCGTGTGGGTTCGGGGACATGGCGCAGCTGCGCGTCCGACGCGTAGCGATAGACGAGTTCATCCAGGTCCGGCACGCTCATTCGTGTGTAGGGATGCCCCCCTGCTCGGAGGGTCTCTACGACGACGGCCTTGATGAGAGGAATTGCCGTGGGTCCTCCCTGAATGAAGACCTTGTCGTTCGGACGAACACCGACCGAGTACTGAACCAAGACCTCGGCAAGCTTGGAGACGCGAGGATCGAACATTGAAATCCCTCCTTGGCATGGACGTCGGGCCCGTCCCTCCCGATTCGGTCGCCCTCACGGTATCGGGTCGCGTCTCCTCGAACAAGGTCAAACCTCAGCAAGAGCGAAGTCCCGCGCCGTCTCCACATTAGGATTCCTGGGAAGTACGGCCACGCGCCGCCGTCCGTCTCCGTACGCCTGGGACGTGAACAGCGTCAGGCATCCGTCCTCGAAGAGGTACGTCGGAGCATCCGGCTGGTGCGACCGGACGAGGACGCGGACTCCCAGGCGCCGCGATCGCTCGCGGAACACTTCGGCGCCGTACGCTGGACGGCCCGAGGAGCCCGCTCGTCCCTCAACACGCAGGGTGTCCCGCCAGTCACCCCAGGTGATGTCTCGCCATGCCGGCGAACCGAGCTCGACGGCGTCGATGTCCTCCAGTCGGGCCACGTCGGGGAGGGCGCCGTGGAGGGCGAGAACGCCTGCGGGGTGCCACGCCGCCAGCGGGAGTAGGCGGAGGACCCGCGCGACGGCCGTCTCTTCGTTGGGCGGGAGGCCTTCCCAGAAGTCGGCGGGGGAGAACCTCGCAACATCCCATGCCTCGTGGTTCCCCATCAGCAGGACCGTCCGCTCGGGGTTCGCGGCGACGGCGGCGAGGACCAGCGCCAGGTTCTCCCTGGACTGCGGCCCGCGGTCCACTGTGTCTCCAAGAAAGACGATGGCCACATCGGGTCCGGAGTACCGGGCGAGGACCTCTTCGGTCGCGTCGAGGTCGCCGTGGGTGTCGCCCACGAAGACCGTCTCACGCTTCGGATCCAGTCGAGCCAATCTTCGCTGTGCGAGGAGCACAGGCTCCGCCGCGCGAAGCGATGCGAAGAGATCCAGCGCCCCTCCCTTCCCGAGATCCGCCTGAGCAGGACGACTCTACATGTCCGACGTGCAGTGCGGGCACCGCGTCGCGCCGAGAGGGATCTGGGTTCGGCAGCGCGGGCATTCCTTCGTCGTCGGAACCGCCGCTTCGGCCTTCTTCTGCATCCGGTTGTACGCGCGGATGACGAGGAACATGACGAACGCGACGATGAGGAACGTGATCAGCGTGTTGATGAACGCCCCGTAGTAGATCGCCGCGGCGCCCGCCGCGCGAGCGGCGGCCGCAGACTCGTACGTCTCACCGGACAGAACCACGTACAGGTTTGCGAAGTCCACGTTTCCGATCAGCTTGCCGACGATCGGCATGATTAGGTCGTCCACGAACGACTTCACCATGGTCGCAAACGCCGCACCCATGACAAAGGCGACGGCCAACTGCACCAGGTTTCCCTTCAGGACGAATTCCCTGAACTCTTTGCGCACCCGAATCACCTCCGTACGCTGTCGCCGCCATGGTAGTCGGAACCGGAGGACTGGAGAAGCACGGTGCTCGGGGACACGAGGGATTGACGACCCACCTGCTCCGTGTTACCCTGCCTGCGTCATGGCACAGGAACGATGTTATGAGAGGTGGCCTCTTGAGCCGGCGCTTCGCGGCGCCCGCCTCTCCGTTCATCCTGTGCAGCTGACCACGACGACGAAGTAGCCCGCGAGGCCGCCCGAGTGCGGCCGGTCGCGGGCGTGGTGACCGTGGGCCGCTGGGCCCTCGGTCTTTCTTTTTGCACGAGCGAGAAAGGAGGAGGACATGGACAGGCGCGAAGATGGAGCGGCCTTCCCGATCGTTGGGGAGGATCGGGTATCGGAGTGGGTTGATGAGATGGGTGCCGCCTACACGGCCGGCGCGCACGTGCTCTGGGTTATCACCGCGGAGCCTCGGCCCACGCTTCGCGCCTCGTTCGGAGACTCCGACGACCTTCGCTTGGGCTACGTCCACCGCGCCGCCGAACTGCTCCGCGACCGGCCGGAGCGCGCCTCCGTCATTTCGCGAATCCATCGGTTCTTTGACGACGCACGCTCGGGGCACAAGGGCGAGATGCCTCTGGAATCGTTGCGCGCGGACGTCCTGGCCGACGTCCTCGCGTCGCGGGCGCAGGCCTGCGGGGTCCACGTGCGCGTAGAGCGGCCACTCCTTGGCGAGGAGAGAGCATGTCCGTCAAGGGGCGCGGGGGGCTCCATCCGCCTCGTGGCGGCCTCGCCGACCGGGCCGACGAGGGACGAGGAGTGACCCCAAGGCCGGTGCTCCCTTGAGACAGGGACACGAGAGACGACGAGATCCGAAGGTTGTCCGCATTACACGAAACCCGTGACCTTTTTCGTATAATGGGCCCATGGCCACGTTGGACGAAGTCGCGCGCTTCCTCGGGCTCTCCAAGCGCGCTGTGCGGTTGAGGGTGGATGCTCTCGGCGAAACCCTTCAGCGATACCTCACACGGGGAGATCGGAATCGGCTCATCTTCCGGGGCGAAGCCGTGGCCATCCTTCGCCGCCTCGAGGAGCTTCGTCGGGAGGAGGGCCTCCCGATTCAGCAGGCCGCCGATCGTCTCCGGGGTGAGCTCTGCGACGACGAAGGAACAAGCGGAATCTGCATCGTCTTGCGTCCCGAGGTCGAGTTCGCCCTGGCGCACGAGCTCCTGCAGGAACTGACTCGCGAACGCGACCAGTGGCGCGAATACGCGATCGCTCTCCAGTCGGTGCTTCCCCCCGAACTCAAGTGGCTGAACTCCGTCGCCCCGGCCATCCCCGGCGACCGACGGATGAACTAGCCCTTCCTCATCCCGTAGAACGAAGCAAGCTACTCGCCCTCGGGGTCGGGCGGCGTGTTTTCTCGGGACAGGAAACGAGGAACGATCCGTCCGGGCACTCCAAGCGGCAGGCGATCTCCGGGCTTGGCGTCCGCCCACGATCCTTGAGGTCCGACGCCTCTCGGAAGGTTGACCAGGGCGATCGGGGTTCCCGCGGGAAGCGCTCCCGCGTCCCCGTCGACGAGCGCCAGGCCTACCTGGATTCCTCCGAGGCTCACTGAACTTGTCACTCGACCGACGAGCGTTCCATTTCGGTCCACCATCAGAGCACCCTCGCGAACCGGGCGCGCTCCTTCGTCGACCTGGAAGCGAGCGACGGATCGCACGGCTGGAGCCAGATAGACCTGGCGGCACGCCGAGCGACCGATGAAGAAAGTCTTGTGGAGTTTCACGTAGGATCCGAAGCCGGCCTCGTAGGGGTTGACCTCGTGCGGGCCGGCGAGCTCGTGGCCGTACAGCGGAAGTCCCGCCTCGGTTCGCGTCGAGTCTCGCGACGCTAGTCCGCAGGGGAGAAGGCCGAGCGGCCGTCCGACCTCGAGCAACCGGTTCCAGAGCCAGGCGGCATCGGGAGCGGCGGAGTAGATCTCGTATCCCCTCGGTTCCCCGGTGTAGCCGGTCCGCGCAACGAGGAGCTGGTGACCCTCCGGCACGACCTCGGCGAACTGCGTGCGATCAAGCGACGCAATCGTGAGACGCTCCTGGGGTCCGAGGACGAGGTCGAGGATCTCCTGACTCTTCGGTCCTTGGATTGCCACGTCGACGATGCCGCGCTCCTTCTTCAGATCGCGGATCGTGACCTGCGGGCAGGGGCGGCACGCGAGGTTGTCCCGGTCGATGAGGTACTTCCCCTCGTTCACGCCGCACAGCCAATCCCAGTCCTTCTGCTCGTTCGAGGCGTTGACGACGACAAGGAACCGGTTTCTCGCCCGGCGGTACACCATGATGTCGTCGATCACGCGCCCATCGGGGTCGAACAGGTAGCCGTACTGCGACTGCCCGTTCTCCAACCAGTCGGCGTAGTTGGACGTGACCGCGTCGAGGAAGTCGACGGCGTGATCGCCCTCGACCTGGAACACACCCATGTGCCCGAGGTCGAACAGGCCGGCGGCCTTTCGTACCGCGGCGTGCTCTTCGAGGGCGGACGAGTACCAAACCGGCATCTCCCACCCGGCGAACGGAACGAGCTTGGCATCGAGGGCGGCGTGGGCGTCGTAGAGCGGCGTCCTCCGCGGCGGCTCCTTGGGCGCGTTCCACCGGAACTCCGCGGGAGACGTAGACGGGACTGCCTGCGGCAGGCGATGCTGGGCGACGAAGTACGCCTTGCGGAGGGCAAACCGTTCCGGGTGCTTGGCGAAGACCTCTCGAATGTCGACGCCGGCCGCGTCCTCTACCGCGGCACCCGGCTTCCACGCCTGGGCCGACGGTGGCAGAGCGCCGAGCGCGACCTCCTCGATGACGGCCGGGCCTTGGACTTTGCGCAGCACGTCTCGCGCGTCAAACACCGAGTACCCGTCGGACAAAGCGGCCAGCCACTCCCGAACAGCGCTCGCGTTCCCTGCAGGCGCGTACAGGAGGTAGTCGTCGCGACCGAGCGCGCCGACAATCATGTTCGAGACGGCGTGGCCGTTCTCGTCGAACAGGTACGTCGGTGCGGCCCCACCGGACGGCAGCGCAGAGAGGTCGATGGTCACGCTTTCCTGAAGGAGTGCGCCGGCGCGGCCGCCGCGTACTCGGGTCGCCGACCACGCGCCGTTCGGCGCAGGCCGCGCATCCCGCGACGGGGCGCCCACACGGGGATCGACGCGGCCGATCAGTTCGCGGACGTCGCGCCTAGCCGTCTCAAGCGCCGGGAGAGGGATCTTCCCGCGCGACGACTCCCCACGCAGTCCGCAGTAGGAGAACGGGTGAATTGCCTTCAGCACGTCGGCGATAATCCTGGCCAGATCGCGCATCTCCGCCTCACCCATTCCACGTTGTGTAGCCCACGGCGTTCCGATGCGGATTCCGTGGGCGTCGGCGGCGCTTCGGTCTCCTGGGAGCGTGTTCTTGTTGCACACGATCCCCGCCAGATCGAGGATGCGCGACGCGATCTCGCCCATCATGACGAACCTCGTGTCGCTCGGGAGGGGCTTCAGGTCGACGAGGAGGAGGTGGGTGTCAGTCCCTCCGTACGCGAGCGTGAGCCCATTGTCGGCGAGCCCCTTCGCTAGCGCCTTCGCGTTCTCGACGATGCGGCGCTGCAGCGCCGCGAACTCCGGCTGCTGAGCCAACTTGAGCGTGACGGCCAGCGCGGCGAACTTGTTCACGTGAGGGCCGCCCTGCTGCCCCGGAAAGATCGATGAATCAAGCTTGGCGGCGATCGCCGGGTCGGTCGACAGGAGAACGGCACCGCGCCCGCCGCACAGCGTCTTGTGGGTGGTAAACGAGACCACGTGGGCGTGACCGATAGGGTTCGGGTAGACGCCGCCAATGATGAGCCCGGCCGTGTGGGCGACGTCGGCGAGGAGGATCGCCCCGACCGAATCGGCGATCTCGCGGAACTTCGCCCAGTCCGCCTGCCACGGGTACGACGTGAATCCGCCGATGATCATCCGCGGCCGATGCTCCTCGGCGAGAGCACGGATCTGGTCGTAGTCCAGCCTTCCCGTGGTCGGATCGACGGCGTAGGAGACGATGTGGTAGCGGCGTCCGGTGACGTTGAACTCGGACCCGTGCGTGAGATGGCCGCCCTCGGTGAGCGCCATGCCCATTACTGTCTCGCCGGGCGCGACGAACGCCTCGTACACCGCCAGGTTTGCGGCGGCCCCGGACAGCGCTTGGACGTTGGCGTAGATGCGATCCGCGGGGACATCGGGCGTTGCGAAGCACTCGGCGGCGCGTCGGGCGGCGAGCGACTCGACGAGGTCTGCGATCTCGACTCCCTTGTAGAAGCGTCGGTCGGCGTACCGGCGGAAGTTGGCGAGCTGCACGTCAAGGTCGGCGAGCTGCTCGACCGTCTGCCTCATCATCGCTTTGCGGGGATACCCCTCGGCGTACACGCTTGTGAACACCGAGCCGAGAGCCTCACGGACGGGAGCGGGCGTCCACGACTCCGACGGGATGAGAATAAGCTTCTCTCGCTGTCGGCGCTCCTCGGCGGCAATGAGGGCCGCCGTCTGAGCGTCCACGTCGAGAACGCGTCGATTGGATTGAGACAGGGTCATGGTCGCTCCTTTTCCCCACCGAACGGATCCGGGTGAAGTCTACGGACTACGTTTCGAGCTTTCCAGCAGGCCTCTGCAGCGAGGTAGAGGCCCCCGCTCACGAGGCTGTGCCCGCCGAGAACCACGGGGATGCGGCATCGGAGCGCCGCCTCGGTGAAGCTCCGCCAGGTCGGATCGTCGATCTCGTCGAGGAGGAACAGGTCGCTCGCGAACCGCGCGCTCGCCGACGGGAGGTCGTCCCCGGACGACAAGAGGGGCCGCGTGTCGATCCAAGCGGCATCCGCAGCATCCTCGAGGCGCCGGAAGAACTGCTCGGCTCCGTCTTCGAGGATCGTCTGCCGTATCCACGGGACGTGGCGCGTCGCCGATGCGCGCATGCCGCGACCCTCGACGAGGGCGCTCGTGCGGCAGGCGACCTCCCGCTCGAAGTGGCTCCACGTTGTCGGATTCACCCGCCCAACGAGGATCGTCGACGCCGAACGTTCCGTCAGTACGGCGAGGGCACGGTCCATGGACGGATGGTCCCACGCGCGGGTCTCGAGAAAGCGGCGCAGCTCGGGGTTGCCGCGACCGGTTCGCGCGAGGAGGTAGACATCGGACGGCGTGTCGATGTCGAACTGCGTCGACGCCGAGCGCGGCATCGACAGGCATCGGATCCCGGCGTCGGCGAGCGCGAACCCGAGCGGGTTGTCCGCGGCCGGAAGGGGGATCTCGAGAAGCCGCTTAGCGTTCGCGAAGGCGGCGAAGTCACACGAGTAGAAGTTGTTGAAGACCGCCGACTCCGACCCGGCGACCGCGAACTCAATCAGGCTGTGAATTTCCTCGTCGGAGAGGAGCCCTCCACTTCCGCTGCCGAAGTAGAGCAGACGGTCAAGATCGAGGTCGACGATCAGTCGTTGGAGTGTGCGGCCGAAGTGGAACGCCTCCTTGCCGCCCGGCGGCGTTCGCGTTTCCACGTCGAAAATCCCGGTGCGGACGACCTCGGAAGGGGCCACAACGATCGGGTCCGCGCCGCACCTTCGGAGGCCGGCGCACAGGCCACGCGTCGACGCCCGACGAGCCTCCTCTACGACACGCTCTCCGGCGCTTCCGCCGACCGGAGCGTGGAACACGAGAGCCGCCACGCGCCTCATGCGTCCTCCTTCCGACTTGCGGGGGCCGACAGGGCAAGGATGCGCATTGCTCCAGGCTTCGACAAGGGCTGGTTCTGGCTGCCGCAACGCGGAGAGAGGAGGCATGCGGGGCAGCCGTCGTCGCACGGGCATCGAGAGACCATGGCGTGCGCGGCCGCCGCGAGTCTCGACCACTCCTCGAACAGGACCTCGGCGAGGCCCGCACCATCCTCGATTCCATCGAACAGGAGGATCGTCGGCGCGCCGGTCTGAGGGTGAAGGGGCATCGACACGCCGGCAACGTCGGCGGCGTCGCAGAGGACGAGGAGCGGCGCCATCGAGATCAGGGCGTGCTCGGCCCCGTGCAGAGCGCCGAGGAGATCGGCCGCTTCGATCTCCGGCGGGAGATTGCGAAACGTCGCCCAGACGCCGTCGGTCTCGTAGGTATGGGAGGGAAGATCGAGCGGATGGAGGGAGACCGTCCGGTCGTCGTGGATCGCCTTGTACCCCACGAACGACTCCGTCACGCGGACGCGCCCGTGGGCGACGTGGGCCCCACCCGACGGGACCGAGGCCTCCGCGGAGAGAATCTCGACGGCGCTGGTCCGAAGCCCTTGCGTCGAGTAGTCGACGTCCTCGCGCATCGCCGTCGCCACTCCTTCAGTGAGGTCGAGAGCTTGAATGACATACGTCTCCCCACGGTGAAGGAGAACCGCGCCCGGATACGCGTCGCGGCGGGCGCGGACCGGATCCATGGTCTCGAGCGTCCGACCGTCGCAGACCAAGCGCACGGTCTCCCCCGCCATCTCCTCCAGGGGGAATGCCTCGTGTGCCCGGCGCAGCCCGCGGTAGATGGCTCCGAAGGGCGTGTCGGCGAGGAGGCCGCTCTCGCGGAGCGCGGTCATCGCCTCTTCGTCCTCTACGCCGGCTTCCTCAGGACGTAGAGGGAGCTCGGCGGCCGCGCAGGCGAGGTGCCCGGCGCGGTGGCGGAGCGTTCGACGCGGAAGCACCAGGCGCTCGCCCGCGTAGGCGAGGAACCGCTCCGGGTCGCGGAGGAAGTACCGATCGAGTGGGTCCTCGTACGGAATGTAGATGACGAGCGAAGGCCGCGATCCTCGACCCGCACGGCCTGCCTGCTGCCACGCCGAAAGAAGGCTTCCGGGGAAGCCCACGAGGATGGCCGCGTCGAGACCTCCGATGTCGATGCCCGACTCCAGAGCCGACGTCGAGACGACGCCGCGCAGGCGCCCGTTGCGGAGGTCGGCCTCGAGTTCCCTTCGGTCTTGGGCAAGGTAGCCGGCGCGATACGACTGGATCGCCTCCGTAGCCGTTCCACGGCGCGCTGTGCTTGCGATCCGCTCGGCCATCACGCGGGAGCGCGCGAAACAGACCGTCTGCATTCCCTGACCCGTGAGGAAGGAGAGTAGCGTCGCCGCCTGGCGGGTGATCGACGAGGACGGATCGGCCATCGGGTCCCAAAACACGATGCTCCGCGGTCCGCGCGCTGACCCGTCCTCGGTGATGGATACGGCATCTCGCCCCGTGAGAGCCCGCGCGAAGTCCTCGGGGTTCGCGATCGAGGCCGACGAGACGACGAACTGCGGATGGGCGCCGTAGTGCGCAAGGATCCGCAACAGGCGCGCGAGAAGCCCCGCCACGTTGCCGCCAACGACACCGCGGTAGTGGTGAGCCTCGTCGAGGACGACGAGCTTCAGGCTTGCGAAGAGACGCGCCCACTGATGGTGCCAAGGAAGGTACTGATGGAGCGCATGGGGATTCGTGAGCACGACGCGGGCGGAGCGCCGAATCCAGGCCCGCTTCTGCTGCGGTGTGTCGCCGTCGTACGTGCAAGGGCTAAGATCCGAGCCGCACGCTTCGTCGAGTGCGCGCAGCTTCTCCAGTTGGTCGTTCGCGAGCGCCTTGAGCGGATAGAGGTAGAGGGCGGTGGCGTTCGGGTCCTCGCCCAACCACTCAAGCGTAGGAATGTGGAACGCCAGGGTCTTCCCGGACGCCGTCGGTGTGGTGAGAGCGACGTCCCGCCCGGCGCGAAGCGCTTCGATTGTGGCAACCTGGTGTCGATACAGGCGGATGCCCCGTTGATCTAGAGCCGCCGCAACCTCCGGACGCAGCGCAATCTCCCCGTACTCTGGGGCATGCGCCGGAACCGACGCCGCGTGGACCACCTGGCCGCGATAGCTTGGGTCCCGATCAAGGGCGGACAGGAAGTCATCGAGCCGCATCAGCGCCCTCCTCAAGGAGCGTGCGAAGAAGGAGAGCGAGGCTCACGATGTCCTGCCGGTTGTGGTCGAGAATCGGACGAAGAGGCGCCGGGCTTCCGGTCTCGAGGTACATCGAGTAGAAGGAGGGAACGAGCGAACTGGACAGGTCGTGCGCGCGGTGGACGCCGAGCACCTTCTCTTCGATCGTTCCGAGGTGGGCGTCCGGAAGGAGTCCTGCAAATCGGCGCCGGACATGGTGTAGGAGGTCCGCGTGGATCTCCACGGAAGGGATCTCCTGGCTGTAGTAGGCGGAGCGCTCTTGGAGGAGAGTCCAGTCAAACGCTTTCCCGTTGTAGGAAACGAGGGCCGTGGCCTCCTCCAACTCGCGGCCGAAGCGAGCCAGGAGAGGCTTCTCTCCCGCCAGGGACGTGGCCAGGAATTGGCGGACGAGAAGCCGGCGATCTTCCAGGCGCCCCGTTGCGATCAGAAAGACAGGAGCATTCGACAGCCCCAGCGTTTCCAAGTCGAAGAAGAGGATGCGCTGCCGTGGGACGAGGGCCAGGGCGGACAAGAGCAGCGGATCTGAAGCCGGCAACCACGCCCGCAGCGTGCGGAATACGGCTTCGGGATTCCACGAGCCTCCCCACTTGGCGAGCAGCGTCCGTGCTCCTTCGCCCCACTGCGGGTGGGAGGTCAGGTCGGCGAGCGTCGCATAACCCTGCTGGCGAAGCTGTTCGCTGCGGCACGCTCCGATTCCGTAGAGCAGGTGGAGCATGCGGCCAACGCCCGCCTGCAGATTCTCAATCGATGGAAAGTGGAGTTCGAGCAACTCCTCGGACTCGAACGTTAGAACGTCCTGGAAGCCACGTTCCCGAACGCCAGAAAGCACGACCTCCTCGGTCGTTGCGTCAGAAACGCCGAGGAGGTCCTTGACTTCCTGATCTTGTTCTCTGGGAGTCGCTCGACCAGCGAGCCATCCCGCGAGTCGATCATTCCTCATGGAAGTCGACGCGCGGAGGCGGTTCGACAGGCCTCAGCGACGAACCTTCATGGCTTCTCTCTCTCCAACGTAGGGGAGCAGAGCAAGCTTGCGGGCGCGGTTGATCTCCACGCCGAGGCGGCGCTGATGCTTCGCGCAGAGCCGCGTGGCTCTCTTGGGCAGGATCTTGCCGAGCCGATTCATGTACTGCTTCAGCTCTTCGGGCTTCTTGTAGTCCAGGCTGACCTGGTTCTCGCACGCACGGCACTTTCGTCTTCGCCTATGGAACATAGCTTAGAAAGGAACCTCCTCCTCAGATGGCTGAGCCTCGTCGCTCGTCGCCGGCGCTGGCGCTGGCGCGGTGACCGTGCCCGGCTCATCACTACTCGACCGCGGCGGTCCACCCACGAATTGCACATTCGAAGCGACCACTTCGGTGAACCAGCGTGTCTCCTTGCTCTCGTCATCCGAGTAGCTGGAGATGCGAAGCCGACCTTCGACGAGCGCTGAGCGGCCCTTTGACAGGTACTGTGCACAGCTTTCAGCCTGAGGTCCCCAGACTGTGATCGTCACAAAGGTTGTGTCTTCCTGGATCTGACCCGTCGTGTCCTTGAATCGATGCCCCACCGCCAGCCGGAACCTGGTTCGGGCTTTCCCTGAGCCTGTGTACCTCATCTCGGGATCGCTCGCCAGGTTGCCGAGAAGGATGACGCGGTTCAAGCTTCCGGACATGATTTCCTAGTTCTTCACCACGTTCTTCACCACGTTCTTGACCACGATCTGGTAGCGCAGAAGCTCTTCGTCGATGTTCAGCCGTTCCCCGATCGTCTTTACAGCGGCCGGCGGAAGACGAAACTCCGTGAAGACGTAGACCCCGTCGGTGTAATGGCGAATCTGGTAGGCCAGGACGCGCCGCCCCCACTCCTCGGTCTTGACGAGTTCTCCCCCGTTCTCCGTGATCAGCGACTGAATCCTCTCCACCTTCGCCGATCGCTGCTCGTCGGCCAGGTCCGGCCGAATCACGTAAACAATCTCGTACTCTCGCACTCTGGCACCTCTCAATTGGTCTTCGCGAAACTGTATCGCTGGGCCGGAGGGAAGTCAAACCGCAGGAGGGTGCGCGATTCGGCGCGTGACACATCGTCTGGTGCGGTGGCGACCTCATCCCTTGGCCAATGCACCGAATCCCGTGGGAGCAACCAACGGCAAACAATCCAGAGCAGAGGTGACGGACGTCCTGGGCGGAATCCTGAGGGTTGCCTTATATCTAATATGCAAAGTTGATGAAAGAAGCATGGATGGTTATTCTATATCCTCGGCGGCGGGGAGTCCCCGCCGAAGGAATGAAGAACCATCAAGACGATCAAGGAGGAGTAGAGCGATGAAGTGGTGTGGCTACACGGCGAAAGGGGCAGAGAACGTGAAGAAGCTACTCGGTGGGAAGGTCATGTACTACCTGTTTGCGGTGGGGACGCTGGGACTGTTGCTTGGCGCGAACGTGAAGTGGCATGGCGGCGGCTGAGAATCGGGAAACGAAGGAGTGAAGATGATGAGGTGGGGTGGCTTCAATCAGAGCGGGGAGGAGAAGGTGCGCAGGCTGTTGAGCGGGAAGATCTTGTACTACCTGTTTGCGGTGGCGGCGCTCGGCCTGCTGCTTGGCGCGAACGTGAAATGGCATGGCGGCGGCTAGGAACTCGGGCGAGGAGTGCAGATGAGATGGGGTGGGTTCAACCGGAGTGCGGAAGAGAAGCTTCGGAAGCTATTCGGCAAGAAGGTTCTCTGATCCGGACCTGCGCCTGAAGCCATGAGTTCGTCGTGAGAGGCGAACACGCAGCGGCGCAGTCTCTACGTCAGCATCGGCGCTGAGCTCCTGGCCGTAGTTTGGGTCGTGCTTCTCTAGTAGAATGGCGACGCGGGACGCAGCCACGCAGCGGCTAAGGAGCAGATAGTGAACTTCCCGAGAAGAACGCGTCTGTATATTGCCGTTGTTGGGCTATTGGCGCTTGCTGCCATGGCCTTCTACTTGAGGGATTTCGAGTTCCTCTCCCTGCAGAGAAGCCTCGCTTTCGGTGTATTCCTTGTGCTGGGTTTCCTCTGCGAGGTCTACGCCGTCTGGATTCCCGCGTACGGGAGCGAGGTTTCCAGCAGCATGGCGACGTGCATGGCTTCGCTGTTCATCCTCGGTCCTACCCTGACCGTGGTGATGGTCTTCGTCACGACGCTCGGCTCCGAAGTCCTGATGCGCTGGGACAGCCTGAAGTCCAACCCGAAGCGGTCGTTCAACATTATCGTCTTCAACATCAGTCAGATTGTTGTGACCGTTGCAGTGACGGGGATTCTCTTCTTCCGATCCGGGAACGAAGCGTTCCCGCTGCACTCCGGCATGGACTACCTTTGGGCGATGCTGGCGTTCGTCTGCTACGCCACCGTCAACTTGGCCCTTGTCACCGGCGTCGTCTCACTGACCGAACGGCAGCGGTTCGTGTACCGATTCCGAACCTACTGCCGTGACTTCAGTGTGCAATACCTCGCTCTCGGCGTACTCGCGTTGTTGCTGGCTGTGCTCTACTCCCTATCGGTTTGGCACATGCTCCTCGCCATCATCCCGCTCTTACTCGTCCACCTCTCTTTCCGGAGCTACCAGCGGCTGAGAACCGAGGCGCGAAAGACATTCGAGAGGATCTCCCGAATCCTGGACGAGCGCGATCACTACACTGCGGTGCACTCAAGCGACGTGGCGGAATTAGCTGTCCGGATTGCTAGGGAGTTGGAGCTGTCAGAGGCCGAGACAGAGCAGGTCGAGATTGCGGCTCGAGTTCACGACATTGGCAAGGTCGCCGTGCCTGACTCCATCCTCCTGAAGCCTGGGCCACTCAGCGACAATGAGTGGGAGGTCATGAAGCGGCACCCCGGCGTCAGCGCCGAGCTGATCGAGGGGCTTGAGATCTACTCGAAGGTGGCCGACGCGGTGCGCCACGAGCACGAACGGTGGAACGGGAGTGGATATCCGGACGGATTGGTCGGCGAGAAGATCCCGATGGTCTCCCGGGTCATCGCGGCGGCGGACATCTACGACGCGCTCATCACCGACCGGCCGTATCGTCCGGCGTTCTCGCGCGAGGAGACTCTGCGGATGATTGAGGAGATGCGGGGCAAGGATCTCGATCCCGCCGTGGCCGACGCCCTGCTCGAGGTCCTTCGCAAGGCAAGCATCGAGGCTGCGGCGCCCGCAGCGGCTTAGGCGCCGACGGATGATCTTCTTCTACGCGCTCGGCGTGGGAATCCTGCTTGGATACGCGTTGCGCGGTCGACTTCGCAGGTTTCCGTCTCTTCCCTTTCGAGCCCTGTGGTTGATCCCGCTCGCTCTCCTGATCCAGCTCCTCATCTTCCCGCTCTTCTCCGATCGCGCTCTCGTCACGTTTGCGACGCCTGCGCTGCACATCCTTTCCTACGCCATCGTCTTCCTCTGGCTTCTCCTGAACCTCTCCGTCCATCCCCTGTGGGCGGTCGGAGTCGGGGGGCTGCTCAACATCGTCGTTGTGCTCGTGAACAGAGGGTATATGCCCTCATCGGTGACAGCGCTGGAGAGAGCGGGGCGTAGCTTCGTTGCGGCGGCCCTGCTGACCGACGGGACCTACGGCAACGTCGTCTTGATGGGAGGAGGCTCGCGCCTCAATGTCCTTGGGGATTGGCTCTTCCTGCCGCCGTGGATTCCGGGCGCGACAGCGTTTAGCATCGGGGATCTCCTAATCATGGTGGGCCTCGTCTGGCTCGTGATGAAGGGAATGAGAGGGAATGGGTAGGGACCTTTCGAGGCTTCTCTCTCCTCGTTCGGTCGCCGTCGTCGGAGCAAGCCCGAAGCCGGCATCGGTCGCGGGGGAGATCCTGCGTAATCTGAAGTGCTGCGGGTTCTCTGGCGAGATCTACCCGGTCAATCCGAAGTACGAGGACGTTGATGGGATCCGGTGCTTCCCGAACGTAGCAGCGTTGCCGGAGAACGTCGACCTCGGAATCCTTGCCGTGAATCGAGACCTCGTGCTCGGCGCTGTCGAGGACTGCGGGCGTCGCGGCATTCGAAACCTCGTCATCATCACAGCGGGGTTCAAGGAAAGCGGGCCGGAGGGAGTGGCGCGCGAGGTGGCGCTTCGGACGCTGATCGACCGCCATGACCTAAACGTCGTTGGTCCGAACTGCATGGGGATCATCCGCAGCATCCGCGACGTCCAGCTGAACGCCTCCTTCTCGCGGTGGTTCCCGCAGGGGGGAGAGATCGGCTTTGTCTCTCAGAGCGGGTCCGTCGGGGAGACGCTGCTCGAGTGCTTCGAGGACGCCGGCCTCGGCGTCTCTTTGTTCGTGAACCTCGGGAATCGGGCCGGTCTGTCGGAGAACGACTTCCTCGAGCACCTGGAGAACGACCCCGCGTGCTCCGCCGTCTTCCTGTATCTCGAGAGCTTCGCGAATCCGCGGGAGTTCCGCCCTCTGGTTGAGAGGATCTCGCGCCGGAAGCCGGTCGTGGTCCTCAAGGTCGGGCGAACGGAGGCCGGAGCGGCGGCGGTGGCGTCGCACACAGGCTCCCTCGCGAGCCCCGACGCGGTGGTCGACGCGTTCCTTCAGCAGTGCGGGGCGTTGCGTGTGTCGACCATTCAGGAGACGCTGACGGCGTTGCGGGCGCTGGAGCGCGGGATCCTCCCTCGTGACGACAGGGTCGTGATCCTAACCAACGCCGGAGGAGCCGGGATCATCGCCGCGGATGCCTGCGAGAAGTTCGGCATCGAGGTGCCTGCGCTCTCCGAGGATACGCGGCGTCGGCTGGCAGAATTCCTCCCCCCCGAGGCCGGACTCGGCAATCCGATCGACATGATTGCGACGGCCGGCGCGTCGGACTACCGGAGGAGCCTCGAAATCGGCCTTGAAGAGACCGACGCGGCCATCGTCATCTTCCGCCCGCCGCTCGTCCTGAAGGACTTGCCGGAAGCCGTCGCGGACGGCATCGTCGCGGTCGCCCAGTCGCATGCGGAGAAACCCGTTCTCATTTGCACCTTGAGCGACGAGGCCACCGAGACCGTGCGCCGGCTCCGAACCGCCAAGCTCCCCGTGTACGCCATGCCCGAGACGGCGGTCGATGCGCTCTCCGTCCTCAATCGTGCGCGCTCCGTGCGTGAGGAAGGACGCCTCGCGGAGGAACTCGCGTCCGCCGCCCCCTCTGCGGCGCGCGCCGTGATCCAGGCCGCGAGAGCCGCCGGACAGCAGGGGCTCTACTTCGATCAGGGGGCTGAGATCCTGTCCGCATACGGCGTTTCCGTCTGCCCGTCCGCGTACGTCGAGAAGGGGGATCGGCCCGGTCGCGCCGTCGTCGAATCGCTCGGCTTTCCGATGGTCGCGAAGCTCGACTCGCCTCTTCTCTTCCATCGCTTCGAGCGGGGAGCCGTGCTCACCGGCATCAAGAACGAAACCGAGCTCTCCGGGGCAATCCGGGAATTGCGCAAGGTCGCAGAGTCACTCGGTCCGATCGGAGCCCGCGTCATGCTCCAGAAGACACTCGTCGGACGTGAGCTGATCTACGGCCTCCAGCACGATCCCTCGTTCGGTCCGGTGGCGATGTTCGGAATCGGAGGCACGTTTGTCGAAGCGTTGCGCGACGTCGTCTTCGCCGTCGCCCCGATCACCTTGGCCCAGGCGGAGCGGACGGTTCGCTCGATCCGGGCGTTCCGGCTTCTCGAAGCATTCCGCGGCCAGGAGGCCGTCGATCTCTCGGCCCTCGTCGGAACGCTTCAGGCGCTCGGGCGGCTCGGCGCCGATCTTCCGGAGCTGCGCGAGATCGACCTCAATCCTGTGATCGCTGACGCGCGCGGTGCGGCCGTCGTCGACATCCTGATGAACTTCTAGCCGACCGACTACGGGTAGAG
>JAPLGD010000071.1 GCA_026390345.1 Candidatus Bipolaricaulota bacterium
CGACCCCACCCACTCTAACGGGCGCGGATTGCCGCCACGGAGTCTCTACGAAGGTCTTCGTACGGAACTCGCGTCCTCCCATGAAGATCCTGGCACAGGCGATCTCTTCGTGCTGCCAGCTTCTCGGCAGGATGTCGGCGAGGGCCTGGCACACTTCGTCCAGAGAGATGCCTTCTCTCTCCGCAATCTCAGAAAGGTCATAGATGGCCCGCAGCTCCTTGGCGCGCTCGCGGAGCTGGTGCTCCACTTGCTTTCTCGCGGAGACGTCCCGCGCGATGCCGAGGACCAGCCGTCGTCCGCCGATCCTCACGGGGTGGGTCCGGATCTCGACTGGAACCGTACTGCCATCCTTGCGGGAGAGGGTGAACTCGTCCGGCCCGGTTGAATGCCCCAAGAGGTTCCTTGCCAGAAGAGAGGCGGCTCTCAGGACGTCCGCCGGGGAGAGGAGCTTCAGGGAGAGGAAGCTCTTGCCGATAAGCTCGTCTCGTTCGTAGCCGGTCACTACCTCGGCGGCGGCATTGCCGTCGATGAAGGTTCCCTTGAGGTCGGAGAGGTAGCACCCATCCGGAGCGTCCTCAAACAGGATCTCGAATCTCTCTTCGGAGCCCGCGAGCCGGGCGTTCTCCTGCTCGAGCCGTGCGACGCGCTCGCGCAGGGACTCCGGGTCATCCCGGTGGCCGACGTCGTTCCGTTCTTTGCGATCCATAGCCCGCTTTCAGCAGATTTGCTGCTCTCTTGTCTAGTCTACCGCATGTCCATCGGCTAGGGGAGCACCCGAGAGCCCGTCAACCTTCGGGGACATCGGCGCAGGCGGGCCGGGCTTTGACAAGGGAGAGCTCTTCCCTCACCATGAAAGCCAACTCGGGTGGGCGGGGCGCGCTCGGGGGAGTGTCCCACACGCATAGGATGAGGAGGAACGAACGAGCATGAGACGATACTTCGTCATCGTCAATCCGGTGTCCGGGCGGGGCGACGGGGTAAAGGCGATTCCGCACGTCGAGCGAGAGCTTCGAGCTGTCGGCCTCGACTTCCAGCTCGTCCAAACCGAGCGCCCGTGGCACGCCGCGGAGTTGGCGCGGAAGGCGTCGGCCGACGGGTTTGACGTCGTGGTCTCTGTCGGTGGAGACGGCACGGCGAACGAGGTGTTGAACGGCCTGATGCAGGCGAAGGATGCGGACGGACGATGTGCCGTCATGGGTGTCCTCTGCGTAGGACGGGGCAACGACTTTGCGTTCGGCGTCGGCGTGCCTCGGGATCTCGCCCCGGGGTGCCAGGCTCTCGCCGGGGACCATGTGCGGGCCATCGATGTCGGGCGCGTGAGCGGCGGCGACTATCCGAACGGCCGCTACTTCGGAAACGGCGTTGGCATCGGGTTTGACACGATCGTCGGTTTTGAGGCCCAGAAGCTGAAGCACGTCCATGGGTTCGCGGCGTACCTGATCGGCGCGCTCAAGGCGATCTTCCTCTACTTCCGCGCCCCCCTCGTGCGAATCATCTGCGACGAGCGCACGATCGAGCAGCGGGCCCTCTTGGTCTCGATCATGAACGGGCGCCGCATGGGAGGTGGGTTCCTCATGGCGCCGCAAGGGAAGTCCGACGACGGTCGGCTCGACCTCTGCATCGCCGGGCAGTTGACGCGACGAGGCGTGCTGGCGCTGATGCCGCGGTTCATGAAAGGGACGCAGGGGACGCACCCGGCCATCACGACGCTTCAGTCTCGACGGGTCTCCGTGGAGGCCATCGATGGGTCGCTGCCGGCGCACGCGGACGGGGAGACGATCTGCGAGGCGGGCGCGCGGCTGGACGCGGAGATCCTTCCGAAGCGGATCTCGATTCTCGTGCCGAACGAGGCGGTGGAATCGTGAGCGGGACGGCCCTCCTGCTCAACGGAGTGGAGAGCGCGCTCGTCCGGCTCCTGTGCCGGGTTGACGATGCAGAACTGGCGAAGATCCCGCTACGCGGACCGCTCATCCTCGTTTCGAATCACGTCAACTTCCTCGAGATCCCCGTTCTGCATTCGCGACTTCGCCCTCGCCAGGTTGTGGGATTGGCGAAGGTAGAGTCCTGGAACAACCCGCTTCTCGGCTGGCTGTTCAGCCGATGGGGCGCGATTCCCGTCCGGCGTGGCGAGGCGGACATCGCCGCGCTGCGAGCGAGTCTCGACGTTTTGCGCCAAGGAGGGATCCTCGTCGTCGGTCCGGAGGGAACGCGGAGTCGTGACGGGCGGCTTCGGCGGGGACACCCGGGGGTGGTCACGCTGGCCGTGAAGAGCGGGGCGCCCGTGTTGCCGATGGTTTTCTACGGCGGAGAGAGGTTCGGCCATCAGGTCCGGCGCCTTCGTCGGACGCCGTTTCACGTGGTCGTCGGAGAGCCGTTCCGCGTTGAGCCGAAGGCGCCGAGACTCACCCACGAAGTCCGTCAGAACGTTGCCGACGAGATCATGTACCAGATCGCGTCCCTCCTACCGCCTGCGTATCGGGGCGTGTACGCGGATCTTCGGCCGGAAGGCCCGATTCACCTGCAGTTCAACCCGGCCTCCTCGTAGCCGGGCTCTGCGCCTCGCGCGAGCCCGCGCCGTGCGGGCGGGCTAGGCGTGCCGCGACTCGTCGGACGGGAGGGGCTCCGGGATGATGGGGGCGTCCGCTGTCTCGGCCGTCCGCCGGAAGAAGACGTACGTCAGCACGATCGACGTCACGTAGAAGCTGGCCGTGATCAAGAAGAGGGGCGAGAACCCCGCAGCGACCTGGATGTGGCCGCTGACCCAGGACGACAGCGCCCACCCTGCATTCCACGCGAGCATCACGAGGCTTGCGGTCAGCGGCCGGAGTTCGCCCGGGACGATCCCCATGATGTAGGCGGGGAGGAGCGGAGAGCTCATGTTCATCAGCGCCGTGCGAATGAGGTAGCTCGTGGCCGAGACGCCGGCGCTCGGAACGAAGCCCATCGCGAGCAGGAATGGGATCGACATTGCCTGCGTCAGCACGATGGCGCGAATCTTGCCCATCCGGGCGGCGGCGAGGGGCGCCAGGATGGCGGCAATTCCCGTGAAGAGCGACGAGGCCGCGAAGACAGCTCCCAGGGCAGGATCGGGCAGGTTGAAGCGCAGGCGATAGAAGACGTTGAGGAAGGGCATGAGCATGCCGGCTCCCAACGAGCCTGTGATCTCGATGGCGAGAACCTTCGCAAGCAGCGAGCGATGGGCCGTGACGTCGCGGGCCTTGAGGGTCTCCTTCCGCGCGCCGTGGAGTCCGCGGAGTCGCGCGATGGGATACAGCGCGGTGAGGGTCACAACCATCGAGACGAGGAGGACGCCGCGGTAGGCGGAGAGGCCGGCAAGGAAGTCAGGAGCGACGGCGCGGAGCGCTAGGGGCAAGTACCCGCCGACCAGGTTGGCGAACACCCCGGCGAACGTGCCGAACGCGAACTGAACTCCGAAGAGGTGGGTCCTCGTCTTCTCCGTGCTGATGGCCACCATCAGCGGCGAGGAGGCGACGGAAGTGAGTGCGGATCCGAAGCCGGAGAGGATGGCGGCGGCGATCAGGATGCCTTGGTTGGGGAGCGCCGCGCACCCCAGGAGGGCGATCGCGATCAGGACGCAGCCGAGGAGAAGGCCGCGGCGATAGCCGAGGCGCGGAAGCACCATCCCGATCGGAATGGCGGCGATCGCCGTCACCAGGGCCGGAAGGCTCGCGAGGAGGCCAACGAACGCCTGGTCGTAGCCGAGAGACAGGACATAGAGGTTGAAGAACAGGTACTGAAGGCCGCTGGTCACACCCAGGAGAACGGTGGCGGCGAGGTAGAGGCGTGCGTTGGCCGAGAACTCCCGGACGGCGGTGCGGTACTCCCGGAACATCATTCCCCCTGGCTTCAACTACGGCGCAACCAGACGGCGTGCGGCCTCGACGACGGCATCGACGGTAAGGCCGAGCTTCTCGAACACCTCTCCCGCCGGCGCGCTTGCTCCGAACCGATCCACGCCGAGCGCGATGCCGCGATCCCCGACGTAGCGCTCCCAGCCGAGGGTCCTTCCCGCCTCGACGGAGACCCGGGCCGGGACGGCGGAAGGGAGCACCGAGTCTCGGTACGAATCGCTCTCGCACTCGAAGAGCTCCCAGCTTGGCATGGACACGACGCGCACGCGTACCCCGTCGGCGGCAAGCGTTCTCGCGGCGCTCATCGCGAGCGACACCTCCGATCCCGTCGCCACGAGAATCACCTGAGGAGACGGAGCGGAATCCCAAAGGACGTAGGCGCCATGGCGCACGTCGGCGGGTCCGGTCTTGGGGCGGTCGAGCGTGGGCAGGTTCTGGCGCGTCAGCACAAGGACCGTCGGGCCGTCGCGACGCTCGAGGGCGATGCGCCATGCCTGCGTCGTCTCGTTCGCGTCGGCCGGGCGCAGCACGACAAGGTCTGGGATCAGACGGAGGCTCATGAGTTGCTCCACCGGCTGGTGCGTCGGGCCGTCCTCGCCGACGCCGATCGAGTCGTGCGTGAAGACGAAGACCGTCGGGTAGTGGGACAGCGCCGCGAGACGGATCGGCGCTCGCATGTAGTCGGCGAACGCGAGGAACGTGGCGGCGTAGGAGATGAGGCCCCCATGCTGTGCGATCCCGTTCGCGATGGCGCCCATGGCGTGCTCGCGCACGCCGAAGTGCAGGTTGCGGCCGGCGTACGATCCGAATGGCCCCACGGCGCCCTGCCCGGCGGTAGGCCGCTGATCCGACTCGAAGTCGCCGGCGGTGCGGAGCCAGGTAAGCGTCGACGGATTGAGGTCGGCGGAACCGCCGATGAGCTCGGGGAGGACCGGAGCCACGGCCTGCAAGACCGCCTCGGAGGCCTTGCGCGTCGCGAGTCCCTTGGCGTCGGTCGGGAAGGTGGGGAGGACGCTGTCCCACGCGGGGGGCAGCTCTGCTTGCATCCTTCGTAGGAACTCGGCGGCGAGGTCGGGCAACGCGTCGCGGTATGCGTCGAACGTCTGAGTCCAGTTCGCGTGGGCCGTGGCCGCGCGGCGTGCGAGTGACGCGACGTGGGCACGCACGTCATCGGGGACGTAGAACGGCGGGGTTTCTGGCCATCCGAGGGCGGCCTTCGCCTTGCGCGTCTCCTCCGGGCCGAGTGGCGAGCCGTGGGCCCCGTACGTGTTCTGCTTCGTGGGAGCGCCGTACCCGATGATGGTCTTGACCTCAATCAGCGCCGGCCGATCGCTCTCCGCCTCGGCGGCCGCGATTGCGCGGTCGAGGGCCTCGAGGTCGTTCCCGTCGGCGACCCGCTCGACGCGCCACCCGGCGGCCTGGAAACGCTCCGCGACGTCCTCCGACGTCGACAGCGACGTCGAGCCGGCAAGGCAGATGTCGTTCGAGTCGTAGAGGACGACCAGCTTTCCGAGGCGCAGGTGGCCGGCGAGGGCGGCGGCCTCGTAGGAGACTCCCTCCATCAGGTCGCCGTCGCCGACCAGGGCGAACGTCCTGTGGCCGACGACGGAGTGACCGGGGCGGTTGAAGACGGCGCCGAGATGCCGTTCGGCGATGGCGAGACCGACGGCGTTCGCGATTCCTTGACCGAGCGGTCCGGTCGTGACCTCAACCCCCGGCGTGCGTCCACTCTCCGGGTGGCCCGGGGTCCTGCTTCCCCACTGGCGGAACCGCTCGAGCTCGGCGAGCGACACGTCGTACCCGAACAGGTGAAGAAGGGAGTACAGGAGCGCGGAGCCGTGACCGGCGGAGAGAACGAACCGGTCTCGGTCGGGCCACGCAGGGTCGCTTGGGTCGTAGCGCAGGTGTCGGGACCAGAGAGCGTACGCCATCGGCGCGGCTCCGAGAGGCAGGCCTGGATGGCCGGAGTTGGCCCTCTCGATGGCGTCAACCGATAGGAAGCGCAACGCATTCACGCAGCGTCCGTCGAGCGTCCGTTCCTGGGTCATCGTTTCCCCCGCTTTTCGGACCCCATCGCACTTCGGGGCCGGCGAGACTTTCGCCTACGCGGGAGGGGGTGTCAAGCGCCTTGCTGAGATATCTGTTTCCGGTAGACTTGCGCCTGGGTCAGTCGACCGCAACGCGGGTCTAGGGGAGGTGTGTGCTGATGCCCTTTCGTGGAGGAGTCGCGCTCCGGGAGGCGTACCGACGCGCAGAGGCTCGTGGCTACGCCTTCATGGCCAACAACATCGCCGAATCCAACACCCTGGTCGGGTTGCTGGACGCGTATGCCGGGGCCAAGTCCGATCTGCTCGTGCAGGTGAGTCCCGGAGCCGCGAAGTTCGCGGGTGCCGGGGGCAAGGTCGCCGGGCTCAGGGCCCTCGCGGGGCTCGTCCACGTGCTCGCCGCACCGCGGCCAATCGCGGTGTTCCTCAATCTGGACCACTTCACGACGGGAGAGATGGACCTGATCGACCTCGCGATCCGCGAGCGGCTGGTGTCGTCGATCATGATCGACGCGTCGAAGGAGAGCTTCGACGAGAACGTCCGAATCAGCCGAGACGTGGTTCGACGGGCCGAGGGGAGCGGGATCCTTGTGGAGGCGGAGCTCGGCAAGATCCGCGGCGTCGAAGACGAGATTGCATCCAGCGACGCCTTCTATACGCACCCCGACGAGGCGGTCGAGTTCGTCCGCGCGAGCGGCGCCGACCTCTTGGCGATCTCGATCGGCACGGAGCACGGCGTCTCGAAAGGGGAGGACATCAAGCTGCGCCTCGACCTCGCGAAGGAGATCCAGGCGAAGCTTGCGAAAGCAAAGCTCTCGACGCCCCTCGTCCTCCACGGCTCGTCAGGGCTGCTTCCCGATCAGGTGCGAGCGGTGATTCAGTACGGAATTCGAAAGCTGAACAAGGACACGCACTACCAGTACGTCTACGCGCGGACCGCGTGTGAGTTCTACAAGGGTCACGTTGCGGACATCATCCCTCCGGAGGGAACGGAGGACGACGTCGTGAACCTGTTCCCCGGAGGGACGTGGAGCCCCAACAAGAAGGTCTTCGATCCCCGTGTGGTGGGGAAGGCCATTCAGGATGGGATCCGAGGTATCGCGCTCGCCTTGCTCGAACAGGCGGGCAGCGGCGGGCAGACGCTCGGAGACGAGGAGGATTCGTGATGATGCGTGCTGGGGTTCTCTCGGGAGGCGGCGACTCTCCGGGGATCAACGCGGCACTCCGGTCGATCGTGCGGTTTGGGGCGAAGCACGGGGTCGAGGTTGTCGGGTTTCTCGAAGGATGGCGAGGACCGCTGGAGAACCTCGTTCGGCCGCTCTCGATGAGCGACGTGTCGGGAATCCTGCAGGTCGGCGGAACCATCCTGGGAACATCCCGCACGAACCCGTTCCGCATCGACGGCGGCGCCGAACGAGTGCTCGAGAACCTGAAGAGGAACAAGCTGGACTTCCTTATCGCCATCGGCGGCGACGACACGATGGGCGTCGCCCACCGCCTCGCGGGAAAGGGCCTGAACGTCGTCGGCATTCCCCAGACGATCGACAACGACATCGCGATGACCGACTACTCCCTCGGGTTCTCCTCCGCGCTCGAGGCCGTGACCGATGCGATGGACCGACTCCACACGACGGCCGCGTCGCACAACCGCGTGTTGATCCTCGAGGTCATGGGTCGCGACGCGGGTTGGCTCAGCCTGATGGGTGGAGTGGCCGGCGGAGCGGACGTGATCCTCGTTCCGGAGAAGCGGTTCTCGGTGGACGCGATCTACCGTCGAATCCAGCAGCGGGAAGCGCAGAAGAAGCACTTCAGCATCATCATCGTCGCCGAGGGATCGAGACCGGAGGGGTGCGACGACCAGGTCGTCGCGGAGGCGGAGGTCGACGCCTTCGGCCACGCCCGGCTCGGAGGCATCGGGCAGTACCTCGCCAACGAGCTGTCGGACCGGATGCACGTGCCGGTGCGCGTCACGAACCTGGCGTACCTGCAACGGGGCGGGAGTCCCGCCCCGTTCGACCGCATCCTCGCGACGCGGTTCGGCGCCGCAGCGATCGAGTTCGCCCTGGAGCGGAAGTTCGACGTGATGACGGCGCTCCAAGGGATCCGCATCATGCCGGTGCCGCTCGGCGAAGCCCTCGCGAAGCCCCGACCGATCGAGGACTGGCTCTTCTACCTCATCGACCTGTTCGAGTAGGGGGCCCGCGACGCCGGAGCGCCGGCGGGCTAGGAGACGGCGCCGTATCCGCCGTCGAGCGCCTTGTCGTTCATCGGGACGAACTTGCCCTTGCCGGAGTCCTCGAGCGCCTTCGCCATCGCCCGCTTGACCGCATCGAGCGGCACCGTGTCCGCTGCGCGCAGGTAGGCGCCGAGGGCGACCATGTTCACGACCCGGGCGTCGCCGAGCTTCAGAGCGATGTCGTTGATCGGCACGTAGTGCGCGGCGACGTCCTTCCGCCCGACCTTTCGGTCGATCAGAGAGGCGTTGACGATGATAATGCCGCCCTTGGCGACGGTGGCCTCGAACTTCTCAAGCGACGGTCGGTTGAGAACGATCAAGGCGTCCGGCTCGTCGACGATCGGCGAACCGACGGGAGCATCGGACAGGACGACGGTGCAGTTGGCCGTTCCGCCGCGCATCTCCGGTCCGTACGACGGGAGCCACGTCACCTCGAGTCCGTGGTCCATCCCCGCCTGCGCCAGGATCTTTCCCGCCAGCAGCACACCCTGCCCGCCGAAGCCCGCGATGATGACCGAGCGTTCCATCGTTACCCCCTGTCGACGAGGTCTCCCAACGGGAAGACCTGCGTCACGACGTTGGCCACGTGCTCGTTCGCCTGGGTCGGCGACATCCGCCAGTTCGTCGGGCACGTCGAGAGGATCTCGACGAGCGAGTACCCCTTCCCGTCGACCTGGTTCTGGAAGGCCTTCTTCACGGCCTTCGTGCAGTCTTGGATCCGGCGCGTGTCGTAGAGCGCCTGCCGGGTCACGTAGACCGGCGCGTCGAGCGTGGCGATGATCTCGGAGAAGCGGATCGGGTACCCGCACGTCGCGGGATCTCGACCGTCGGGGGTCGTCGTCGTCTTCTGGTGGACGAGCGTGGTCGGGGCCATCTCGCCTCCCGTCATCCCGTAGATCTGGTTGTTCACGAAGATGACGGTGATGTTCTCGCCGCGGTTCGCCGCGTGGAGGGACTCGGCGGTGCCGATGCTCGCGAAGTCCCCATCGCCCTGGTAGGAGAAGACGACGAGGTCGGGCCTCGCGCGCTTGATCCCCGTCGCCACGGCACTCGCGCGGCCGTGCGCGACCTGGACGGCATCACAACGGTACCAGAGGTAGGCGAAGACGGAGCAGCCGACGGGCGCGATGCCCACGGTCCGCTCGGCGATGCCAAGCTCATCGATGGTCTGGCCGATGATCCGCGTGATGACTCCGTGATGGCAGCCCGGGCAGTACGTGTACCGGGCCTCGGTGAGGCTCTTCGGGCGCTCGAACACCTTCGTCATGCGGGCGACATCAACGGGCATCCTTTCTCACCTCGTTCAGAATGCTCCTCGGCGTTGGGACGACTCCGCCCATCTCGCCGTAGAACGGCGTCTTGGCTCGCTCGGCGACGGCGAGCCTCACGTCCTCCCACATCTGCCCTGCGCTCATCTCGACGGTCAACACGGTGTCCACGTGGTCCGCGACCGCGCGCAGTGCGTCATATGGGAACGGCCACAGGGTGATCGGGCGGAAGAGACCCACCTTGAGGCCCTCCGCTCGAGCCATTTGGAGAGCGCTCTTCGCAATCCGCGCCGTGCTGCCGTACGCCGCAATGACGAGGTCGGCGTCCGCGACGTCCGACTCCTCGTAGCGGATCTCGCGCTTCCGGATCTCGCGGTACTTCGCCTGAAGCGCCTCGTTCATGCGCTTCAGGTTGTCAGGTCCGAGGTCGAAGCTCAGGATGATGTTCGGATCGCGCCCGGCGGCGCCGGTCGCCGCCCACTCTTTCCGCGGGAGGGAGGCGGGGTCAATGGGCTCTGGAAGCTCGACCGGCTCCAGCATCTGCCCGAGAAGACCGTCGGCGAGAATCATCACCGGGGTGCGGTAGAGGTCTGCGAGGTCGAACGCGAGCGTCGTCAGCTGTGCCGCCTCCGGGACGGTGGACGGCCCGAGGACGATCATGTGGTAGTCCCCGTGTCCGCCGCCCTTGGTTGCCTGGAAGTAGTCGCACTGCGAGGGAGCGATGTTCCCCAACCCGGGACCGCCGCGGACGACGTTGACAATCACCGAGGGGAGGTTCGAACCGGCAAGGTAGGAGATGCCCTCCTGCTTCAGGCTGATCCCCGGAGAGGATGACGACGTCATCGTGCGGACGCCGGCCGACGCCGCCCCGTACACCATGCTGATCGCCGCGACTTCACTCTCGGCCTGGATGAACGTTCGTCCCAGTCGCGGCATGTTCCGAGCCATATGCTCCAGGAGTTCGGCCTGCGGCGTGATCGGGTAGGCGAAGTAGCACATGCAGCCCGCTCGGATGGCGGCTTCGGCGATCGCTTCGTTCCCTCGCAAGAGCTGTCGTAGAGCCATGTTGCCTCCCTAGGCGTTCTTCTTCTCGCGATAGACCGTGATCGCGACGTCCGGGCAGGTTAGGGCGCAGAACGCGCACCCAACACAGGCCTCCGGGTTCTCCATGCGGGCAACGTCGTAACCGCTCGCGTTCAGCGAGCCGGAGAAGGCGAGAACCCTCTGCGGACAGGCCGCAATGCAAAGGCCGCAACCCTTGCAGCGCTCCGCGTCGATGACGATGGTTCCGCGGGGCATCCTGACCTCCCTCTAGGTGCCTTCGTTGGTGTGATCGCTCAATCGCTTGGCGCGATGCTTGTGCAGCTGGGTCAAGGCCGTGGTGACCCGCTTGGCCCAGGCCTCGATGCGCTCTTCGTCCAGCGTGTGCGTTGGAGCTTCGGCGACGCGGCGCGGGGCCGGTTGGCGGTGGCGAAGCGCGCCCTGGAGTTCGTCGAACTCCTCGTCAAATGAGGTCAGCTCGTCGGACGGCTCGCGGGAGACCCACGAGACCAGGGCAACTCCGTCCGCACTGACTTCTTCGATGGCGAAGAGCCCGCGGTCTCCTTCGCTCAGGATCGCCGACGCGTCGGCGGACGCGAGAACGACGGCGTCCGAATCAAGCCGGACGCGAATCCCGTCATCGCCGACGGAGATCACTTCACCGCGGACGGTCTCTTTCTCGCGATCCACGACGGGTTCGCCGTTCGACATCGTCAGGCTCCGGAGCGCGGGGCTACAGCGCCTTGACGACGCGGCCCGACTTGATGCACCGGGTGCAAGCGCGGATCCACGCCTTCTTGCCGTCGACGACGGCGTGGACGCGCTGCAGGTTCGGCGCCTGAACGCGCCGCGTGTGTCGCATGGAATGGCTCACTTGATTGCCCGCCTGGGGGCGCTTCCCACAGATCGTGCAGACTCTCGACATCGCCTTTCACCTCTCTCGACCGGTCTCTACCGGCGCTGACTCGACGTAGATCGGAGCAAGCCGATAGACGCCGTCACCCGGGCCCCGTGTGCCCAGCCTGGCCACCGCCGCCGCGGACGGGCGGAGAGCCTCCGGCCGTCCTAGGCCCACGGCTCCATGTTGGGGCATCCGATCGTAGACCCCCGGGGCTCCGCTTCCAACCAGCGTAAGCTCGCGCTGTTCCGCCTTCAACATCTCTTGAAGCTCCCGCTCTCGCAGGACAACCGCGGGTCCTTTCGCTCGTGCTCCGGCGAACCACCGCACGTAGTGCAAGTCGCGGCGGCTCGGGATGATCACGCACACACGGTGCGAGTCCTCGGCCTGCGCCCGATACACCTGACTCCCGTCCACGCCCGCGAGCGGGATTCCCAGAGCTTGACAGATGCCCTTGGCGGTCGCGAGGCCGATGCGCAGACCGGTGAACGATCCCGGCCCGAGGTTCACGCTGACGCCGTCGATATCCTCGATGGTTCGGCCCGACTCGTCCAGAAGCTCGCGCAACACAGACAAGACCAGTTCGGCGTACCGAACCGGCTCATCCAGCGTTCGCTCGGCACAGAACCCGTCGGGGCCGAGCAGCGCCACGCCGCCGAGAGCCTCGGACGTGTCCATCCCGAGCGTGATCATGCCAAGTCCAATGGTAGGAGACGGAGATGCTCGTTTCAACCGGCTGCGGGCGGGATAGGGATCGGAAAGGAAGCCTCGAGGCCGCGGGCATGAGCGAGGTCGTTCTGCATCTGCGCGCGGAGCGCGTCGAGGCTGGGGAACCTTCGATCCTCCCGGATCCTTCGAAGCAAGTGGATCTCAAGCGAGAGCCCGTAGAGTTCGCGATCGGGGGCCGTGAGGAGGTGAACCTCGCAGCGCGGCTCTACGCCCGACAGCGTCGGCCGGGTGCCTATGTAGACCAACGCGTGGGACGGAACGACAGCGCCGAGCGCGTGGGCGAAGTAGATCCCCGCGGCGGGGAGCATGACGTGCGTGTCCACGGACAGATTGGCGGTCGGGAACCCGAGCGTCCGGCCGATCCGGTCGCCGGGCTGGACTGTCCCGAGCAGCATCGGAGGCCGGCCGAGAAGCTCCGCGGCGCGCTCGATCTCCCCGGCTTGCAGGTGAGCGCGGATTCGCGTGCTGCTCACGGGAGCGCCTGCGATCTCCAGGGGAGGAGTGACGTGGACGTGCACGCCCCGCTCCGTGCCGTAGGCTGCCAACCCAGCGGAATCGCCCCGTCGTTCCCGCCCGAAGCGGAACGACGAGCCGACGACGACAAGGCGGCACGCGAGCTCCCCGATCAAGACGCGGTCGACGAACGCGTCGGGCTCGAGATCGCGCACGGCCGGGAACGACGCAGCCACGACTCGGTCGACCCACGAGGCGAGGAGGCGGCGCTTCACGCCGGGCGGCAGGAGGAGCGACGGCCCGCCGCTTTCGCGGAACAAGCGAGGAGGGCTCTCGAACGTGTACGCGACGCTCTCAAGTCCGTTTGCAGCGGCGAGCCCCCGGGTCTCGGCGAGGATGAGCTGATGGCCTCGGTGGACGCCGTCGAACGTTCCAATCGCGATTGCGGTCCCTTTCACGCGTTCACCCTCCGCGCCGGATCGTAGCGCGCTGCGATCGATCGTGCATGCCAAGTTGAAGCGTCTGGAGCGGGCACCGTAGAATGCCGTTACGATGAGAACGGAGCGAATCTCTGCAACGGAGTCCGAGGACGAGGCCGCCCTGGGATCGCTCCGCCCGAGGTCGATTGCCGAGTTCGTCGGCCAGGATGAGATCAAGGAGAAGCTTCGGATCTACATTTCCGCTGCGAAGGCGCGCGGTGAGCCGCTCGACCATGTCCTCCTGAACGGGCCTCCGGGGCTGGGCAAGACGACCCTCGCCCAGATCATCGCCGCCGAGATGGGAGTCGGGTTCCGTGTGAGCTCGGGGCCCGCAATCGAGAAAGCCGGCGACCTCGCCGCGATTCTCACGAACCTTCGTCCGGGCGACGTCTTCTTCATCGACGAGATCCACCGGCTGCGCCGCAACGTCGAGGAGATCCTGTACCCGGTGATGGAGGACGGGAAGATCGACATCATTCTCGGGGAGGGACCGAACGCGCAGTCCCTGCGGATCGACCTTCCCGAGTTCACGCTCGTTGGGGCGACGACGCGAGCCGGGCTGCTCTCCGCGCCCATGCGGGATCGGTTCGAGGTCTCCTTCCGACTCGGGTTCTACACCGTCGCCGAGCTGACACGGATCGTGGTTCGCTCTGGTGAGCTTCTCGGGATCGCCGTCTCGCCGGAGGGTGCCGCGGAACTGGCGAAGCGGGCGCGGGGTACCCCGCGGATCGCGAACCGCTTGCTCCGCCGGACGCGGGATTACGCTGAGGTGAAGGCCGAAGGCCGAATCGACCGCGTGATCGCTCGCTCGGCCCTCGAGATGCTTCAGATCGACGAGGCGGGCCTCGACGAGCTGGACCGCGCCGTGCTCCGCGCGCTGGTCGACAAGTTCGCCGGCGGGCCGGTCGGACTCGAGACCCTTGCGGCGTGCCTGTCGGAGGAGAAGGACACGATCACGGATGTCGTCGAGCCGTTCCTGCTCCAGGAGGGGTTTCTCCAGCGCACCCCGCAGGGTCGCGTCGCCACGGATCGAGCGTACGAGCATCTCGGGAAGCCTCGAAGCGACCGGCTCCTCTAGCGTCTTGCGATTCTCCTCGCGTTCAGGATGAACTCCGTGACCACGCCCTTGAAGCGTCCCCAACCGAGGAGTAGCGCGGCCAGGATCCACGCGAGGTAGATGAGGGCGGCGCGCGGCGCCTCCCAGGTTGCGACGATGAGGGGCAACGCGACCAGAGGGAACGCGAACGACATCGTCACGGACTTGGAGCGGGAGTACGCGATGCACGCGGCGGCGATGGCGACGTAGATGAGTGCAGGGACGAGGGGGATCAGATCGACCATGACGAGGTAGCAGAGCGCGGAGAACACCATCAGCATGTCGAAGGTGAACTCCTGCTCCCCCACCCACGTCGGCGGCTTGTTGTACTTCCGAGCCAGACGGCCGTCGAAGATGTCGGTCGTCCAACCGATCATCGTGAGAAGAAGGACCACCTCGAGCGCGCTCTTGCCGACGAACCCCAACGAGAAGATCGTGAGGGCGATGGCGCCACGCGACAACGTCAAGAGGTCCGGTACCCGTTTCATCTCGCTCACCTGTCCGATTGTAGGTGCCGCGGCGGAGGGAGGCAAACGGTGTGACCGCAACGCAAGGAAGTGCCACGACCCGCGCCCCAGAGGTGGCGCCGTAGCGGGCCACGGGGCCGGCGGCGCGCCACCTCTGGACTTGGCGGTCCGCCATGGCCGGAGTTGGCGGCCCGCCGGAACGGCTCTAGAATGATGGGTTTCTGTGGGTTCGGTGTCGGAGGAGGTGCGGGAATGCGGAATGCGGTGTTGCTCGCGGGGATCTGGGTCACGATCATCCTGATCGCGTATGCGGTGGCGTTCTTGCCGGATCGTGCACCGAGCGGGTTCGTCGCCGTCGATCGCACGTTCGCGAGCGGGACCCTGGAGTTTCCCGTGCCGGCCGGATGGAGCGTCCTGGAAACCGACTATGGGGCTGCGATTGCGTCTCCGGTCTCCGCGGTCGAGGGGTGGGCCGTTGCGGCCGAGGGGGACACGCCGGAGGCCGCGTTGGCCGACGCATGGGCGAAGATCGATCCTTGCCCGTCGTGCGCACGCCCGGTTGCAGAGCCTTTCGTGGCGGAGACGTCGTGGACGGGCCAGACCCGAGCGACGTTCACCTACGCATCGGGTGACAACGGAGGCCGCGTGCACGGCGTCGTCCTAGGATCCGCCCCCCAGTGGGGTGTCCTTCTGATCGAAACCGGCACGGACCCGATTCGGCAGCGCGTGTCCGCCGACCTTGACCGCATCGAGGAGGGCTTCTCTGTCGAGACCCCGTCGGCCGCTCCCGTTGAGGAACAGCCGGCAGGAACGACCCAGCCGGAGCCGGCGGCCGAAGCGACCATCTGAGGCGGACTAGGCGGCCGTCACGGAGACGCCCTCTACACGCACGTAGGGCAGCGTGAGATTGACGATCGTCTCCTCTTCCTGCGAGATTCCGGAGAGGGTTTCGAGACACTCGAAGACGTTCCCGGCGATCAGCGTGCCGCTGACGGCGCGTTGGACGCGGCCGTCCCTGATCAGCTGCGCGCCCTTAGCCACGCCGGAGAAGTCCCCCGACACCGGATCGACGTTTCCCGAGAACCGGGTTACGAGGAGGCCTTGGCCGATCTCCGAAATGAGGTCGTCCTTGGATGCGGATCCCGGAAGGATGGCGAGGTTCGTCGGTCCGATCGCGGGTACGGTCTGAGCGGAGCCGACCGCGTGGGCTGTGTTGCGCTGGGCCAGTGCGGCGGCCGAGTAGGTGTTGTGGAATAGCGAGGCAAGAACCCCTCGCTCGAGGATCGTCACCGGAGCGTGCGGAACTCCTTCCCGATCGAAGGCGGACGCGGCGACGCCGCCCGGGCGCCGACCGTCATCAACCAGCGTGACAGATGATGTCGCCACCTTGCGGCCGAGGCAGTCGCCCCAGCGGCTCTGGCGACGCAGCGTGTTCCGGGCGTTGGCCTGGTACAGGATTAGCCCGACAAGAAGCGACTCAACGGCCTGCGGCGAGAGCACAGCCGGTCCCCGGAACGACGAGCCGCACGGCTCGGCACCTAGTGAGTCGAGCGCGTTCTGGCTCGCTCGACGCACGATCGGTTCGACGTCGATCTCGGCGACGCTGCGCGCCGCGCCGAACTGGTAGTCCATGTTCGAGACTCGGTCCCCATCCTTGGCGGTGGCCAGCGCGGAGTACAGGAAAAGGCTCGTCCGCTCGCTAGCGGCGACGCCGTGGGAGTTGGCCACGGCCCTCTCGCCGCGCTTGAACGCGAATTCGGCGTCCCCGATCACGACTCGCCGATCGACCGACTCGGCGATCCGGAGCATACCGATCGCCTGCTCCACGGCCCGATCGGTCGTATACCGCGCCGATTCGGGGTCGTAGAGTCCCTCCACCGGCGCGATCGTCTGCGCCTCAGGAAGGACGTTCCCGGGATCGCCCGGGGACGCCTTGGCGAGCACAACGGCCTCGCGACAGGCGCGCTCCAGGTCGTCGGTGTCGTTCGTGCTCGCGAAGCCGAGCCGGCTTCCGACGAACGCTCGGATCCCAAAGGCCGTCTCCTGTTGGGTCTTCGCCATCAAGAGGTCGTGCTTCTCGATCGTGGCCGACGTCGTGTCGGCCGATTGGCCGTAGACCTCGGCGCCGGTGGCTCCGAAGCGAAGGGCCGCCGCAACCCCGCTCCGGCACAGATCCAGGATGGACTGGCTCATTCCTGTCGACCTCCAATCGTGAGGGTGCACCGGATGTGGGGACCGCCCGAGTCGACCTTGGCGGGCTGTCCCTTTCCGCAGGATCCCGCACCCTTCTCCCACGCGAAGTCGTGGGCAACGGCGTCGACGGACTTGAGAACGCTGAACGCATTTCCCGAGATCGTCACTCCGCGCACGAGTTGACCCACCTTGCCGTCCATGATCCGGCGGGCCTCGCGGACGCCGAACATGAACTCGGCGTTCGAGTCGGCCTGTCCGCTCATCGCAAACCCTTTCAGGTAGTAGCCGTGACGGATCCCGGCGAAGAGCGCCTCTACCTCATCCTTGCCCGGCTCGATGTACGTGTTGCGCATGCGGATGATCGGATGGTCGCTGTAGACGAAGGCCCGTGCGTTCCCGGTCGGTGCGACTCCGTAGTACGCTGCGGTCTCGCGGTTGTGGAGGTACGAGCGCAAGACGCCGCGCTCGATGATGACCGTGCGCCCGGCGGCGACCCCCTCATCGTCGACGGGCAGAGTGCCGACCGCGTGAGGGTCGTACGGGGACAGGCCGCTGTCGCACAGGGTGACCAGCTCCGAGGCGACACGGTGACCGATCCTGTCCGCCGTGACGGCGCCGCCAAGGACGATGTCCGCTTCGACCGTGTGTCCGATCGCTTCGTGGCAGAGAAGGCCGACGAGCTCAGGGTCCAGCACGACGGGGACCGTGCCGCCCTCGGGCTGAGGCGCGGAGAGCGAATCGACGGCGAGTCGGACGGCGTGGTCGACGAGCTCGTCCGTCGTGCGAGCGGCGAAGAGATCGGACCAGCCGCCCGTCACGCCGACGGTGTCGTACCCCAGCGACTGATCTCCTGATTCCCGTGCGATGGCGAGGACTCGGAAGCTCGGCTTCGAGTCGAAGATGCGGGCCGACGCTCCGTCGCTCGTGACGAGGACCTTCTCGTCCTGGATTTCGTCGTAGGTCGCGGCGGCGGAGATGATCTTCGCCGACGCGGCTCGTACCCGCGCCTCGGTCGCTAGCGCGAGCGCGAGCTTCTCTTCGAGAGGGTGCGCGTCGAGGGGATCGCGGGCGTCGACCGGGAACACGCCCCGGGCCAGGGAGGCACTTGCCAACTTGTCCACCCGGTCCCGTTTCGCGGCGGCCGACGTTCGCGCGGCACTGCGGGCGGCGGCGACGGCGGCGCGGAGTCCCTTCTCGGTGAGGTCGGTCGTGCTGGCGAATCCGAAGACGCCGAGCGCGAGGACGCGCGCCCCGACACCTGTGAGGCGCACACTCGTCGAGGCTTCGAGAAGGCCGTTTCGGACCGTGAGGGTCCGCGTTTGACGCGCCTGGAAGCGGAGTTCTGTCCAGTCTTCCGCCTCGGCGGCAATCCGCTCGAGCAGCTGCTGCATCGCGTCTCCTTCCGTGCGCCGGCTTGCCGGCGCCGCCCCGGAGGCTAGCCGCTCGGATGCTTCCGATCAAGGCGACACGCGGCGGAGGGGAACGGCGAGGCGGCCCGAGTCCGTCCTTGACAGAGGTTTCGTGGGGCACGTATAGTGCGGACGAACGCGGGGTCCATAGCTCAGGGGCAGAGCAGCCGGCTCATAACCGGTAGGTCCCAGGTTCGAGACCTGGTGGACCCAGAAGATGGACAAGTTGTTCGTATACCTGGATGGGGGCGCCCGCGGAGAGCCGGGCGAAGCGGGAATCGGGATCGCCATGACCGATGCCGACGGCGGCGTTGTCGAGGAGATCTCGCGCCTGATCGGGCGCTCGACGACGGAGGTCGCCGAGTACCGTGCGCTGATCGAGGGGTGCCGCAGCGCGCTCGCCTACAAGCCGGAGACGGTGATCTTCTTCACCGACAACCAGCGGTTGGCAAACCACGTGAACGGGGTCTTCGAGACTCGCGAGCCGCACATCAAACGCCTCGTGGAGATCGCCGTCGGACTCTTGAACCAGTTTCCCCAGTGGCGCGTCAACTACATCGATGCGAAGGTGAACGTGCGAGCTCCTCGTCTGGTGGAGCAAGCGTTTCATCGGACGATCAAGGCGCAGATGACGCGCGAGCGGCTCGAGCTCCTGCTCCTCGCGCGGACCGCGGCCTTGAGCGAGCCCTCGCTCGAGAAGCTCGTGAACTACGCAGAGCGCCTCGAAGAAGAGGAGTCGTAGGCCGTGAGGATCGTCCTCCAGCGGGTGGCGCACGCGTCGGTTCGTGTGGACGGCGAAGTCGTCGGCGCGGTGGGCGAGGGGTTCCTTCTTCTCGTGGGAATTGCTCCCGCCGATGAGCTTCTCGACCTCGCGTCGGTCGCGCGGAAGGTCGTCGAATTGCGGGTGTTCGAGGACGAGGCTGGGAAGATGAACCGCTCGGTCCGGGACGTGGGGGGCGAGATCCTCGCAGTGTCCCAGTTCACGCTCTACGGGGACGTTCGCCGGGGACGCCGCCCGAGCTTCACCGAGGCGGCCCGTCCGGAGACGGCCGAGCCCCTCTTCGATGCGCTCGTAGCGAGTCTGCGGGCGGAAGGGGTGCGTGTGGAGACTGGGAGGTTCGGCGCGAAGATGGCCGTCGACCTGGTCAACGACGGGCCCGTGACGCTTGTGCTGGACGTCGCGCCGCCCGAGGAAGCAGGGAAGGCTCGGGAGCTTGCGCCGTCCGCGGGCGACGAGTAAACTGCTGTCCCGTGAGCCGCAGGTCGGCGGCGCTGTTGCCTTGACCTTGAGGAGGAAGAATGGCAGTACCGAAATGCCGGAGGTCGAGATCCAAAGTACACATGCACCGGAACCACTGGAGGAAGATGGATCCAGTGTCGTCCACCGAGTGCCCGCATTGCCACGAGACGAAGCTGCCCCATCGGGCTTGCCCCCATTGCGGTTTCTACAACGGAATGGAGATCGTGGCGAGGAAGGAAGAGGCGAAGGAATAGCGCCAGCCCTTTCGGCGTGAGAGTCGAGTCCGGCCCGCGGGCCGGACGTTTCTTTTTGTGTAGCCATCGTGATTAGCGCCTCGTTGCGGTGCCGCCGCGCCTTGGACGCGCGGCGGCACGGCGGCTCTCCGGGTTCCCCTCCGGTTCTGGTTCGTTGACTTGGAGGCGTTTCGCGTACAGAATGGCCCGGAGGATCGTTGGTATGGCCGACGCGAAACAGGACGGCGCGAAAGAGAGTTCTCTGCGGGGATCGTGGAAGGCGATCCGCGATGCGATCGACGACCGCATCCTGCGGGCGTGCCTTCCGCTCGACTCGAAGGCCATCACCGAGAGCGAGGGTCGCCTCTACGTCCTGGTCGACACCGAATTCAAGAAGGAGTACTGCCTACGCAAGCTCGACAAACTGCAGGAGGCGGCCGAGCAGGTACTTGGAGTGAGCGAGGTCATCATCGGCGAGCCGCCGCTCATCGAACAGGCCCGGGAGAGCGAACCTCAGGCCCACGGAGCCAACGCACGCATCATCGTGGTCGGGGTGGGCGACGGCGGTGTGAACGCGGTGGCCCGGATGCGCGAGGAGCGCCTCTCGGGCGTGCGGTTCGTCGCGATTGACACCGATCGACAGGTTCTCCAAGCGGCACTGGTGAAGGAGCAGCTGCAGCTTGGGGCCGACATCACGGGCGGCCGGGGAACCGGCGGAGACCCCGCCAAAGCGCGGCGCGCGGCGACGGAATCGCGGTGGGAGGTGGCGAACCTCCTGCGCGGAGCCGACCTGGTCTTCATCACAGCGGGCCTCGGGGGCGGCACGGGATCCGGCGCCGCTCCGATCGTCGCGCAGGTTGCGCGCGAACAGGGTGCGCTCACGGTCGGCGTCGTGACCAAGCCATTCACGTTCGAGGGGGCGACCCGGCGGGCGAACGCCGAATTGGGGTTGGCGGAGCTGCGCGCGTCGGCGGACGTCGTCATCGTCGTGTCGAACGATCGACTTCTGGAGACCAGCGCGCGCGGGATGCCGATGACGAAGGCGTTCGAACTGGCGGACGGGATCCTCCACCAGGGTGTTCGCGGCATCTCGGATCTGATCACGGTACGAGGCCTGATCAACCTCGACTTCGCCGACATCCGCAGCCTTCTGGCCAACGCAGGGGATGCGATGATGGGGATGGGGGAGGCCTCGGGTGTGGGGCGGGCGCTCGCGGCGGCGAAGGCGGCCAGCACGAACCCGCTTCTCGAAGGAGACTCGATCCGCGGGGCCCGAAAGATGATCGTGAACGTCACGGGCGGTCCCGATCTAACGCTCGGCGAGGTGACGTTGGCGGCGGACCACGTCCGGCAGGCCACGGCGACGGAGTGCGATCTCGTCTTCGGCGCCGTCATTCGGGACGACTTCAATCGCTTGATGCGGATCACGGTGATTGCCGCGGCGTTCCGCAAGGAAGAATCCATTGCGCGGGAACAGAAACGGCACGTCAAGCGCGAGCGGGTCTCGGGCAAGGTCGACCTCGATGTTCCGACGTTCCTACGGCGAGAACAGGAGACGAAAGAAGGGGAGTAGTCGCGAAGTCGCACATCCCCGGACTGGACGGCAGAAACCCACGAAGGAGGGGGCGAGACGATGGATGCTGTGCGGGTCCTGGTGTGCCATTCGCGGCCCAACCCAGCCCTCGTCTCCGAGCTCGAGAAGGAGGGGTACGACGTCGAGCAGGCCGAATGCGGCGAGGGCGTGTCCGAGCGCGTGAGAACGTGGAAGCCGGACCTCATCCTCCTCGAGCTGTCGATCCCCGGGCAGCGGCACGGAGGGTGGAAGCTGCTGGGCTCGCTGCGCGATAGGCCGCACCCGCCGGCGATCGTTGTCCTGACGTCGCTCAGCCGACTCGACGACCGCGTGCGCGCGCTGAACGCCGGGGCCGACGACGTGATCCTCGAGCCGTGCGACACGGTCGAAGTGAAGGCGCGCGTCCGAGCCGTCCTGCGGCGGACCCACCCCAACCTTTCCGAGCTGTCGCTCCGGATCGATGACCAGCGGAAGCAGGTCTGGATCGGAGAGCGCTGTGTGGCGCTATCGCCCAAGGAGTACAGCCTTGTCTCCCTGTTGGCGTCGTCTCCGGGCCAGGTGTTTTCGAGCGACGACATCGTTGAGGCCCTGTGGTTGAGGCCGTCGTACGCCACGGGGCAGGACGCCCAGAAGTACGTCTACCTCCTGCGCCGGAAGATCGAGCGAGACCCGACGCGACCGGAGATCATCCTCACCGTTCGAGGATTCGGCTATCGGCTCGCACTCTAGGCACCTACCCCGTCTACCGCGGCAAGCCTTCGCTCCCATGCGGAGACAAGCCGGAGCCGCCTCCCGGACGTCGGACTCCTTCCACCGCAGAGGGCGCAGAGCGGCGCTGAGGGAAGCTCACCCAGGGTGGCGCTTCTGCCTCCGAGCCATCGGGCTGATGTCGCGGCGTTTGAGAGCGTCTTGCGTTCAGCGGAGTTGCCCCCCCGCCGTTCCTCTGCGGACTCCGCGACCTCTGCGGTTTCCGGCCGTTCGAACGGGTGCGAGCCACAAGGCCTAGATGTCCCGGATGTCCAGGTAGAGCGGCGGCTTCGGAAGGGCCTTCGTCCTCATCGAACGCACCATCGTGTGGTAGTGGAGGGCGGTATTTGGGATCGCGTGCGGCATCTTTGCGAGCGGGTCGTCGCGGTACAGGAAGAGCGTGAGGATGTCCGTCCCGTCCGCGCGAGCGTTCCGCCGGAGTTGCAGCACGAGGCGGCTGAGCAGAGCCTGGCCTTGGGCTCCGCGGACCATCGGGTCGAAGAGCTGGAGGTACGTAATCTGCTGCCCGACGACCGGGATTCGCGGGACAGGGAGGACGTTCGACAGGGGATTGAGGACGTCGCCGAGAAGCCGGATCCAGAGCGGCATGCGGAGTACACGGCCGTAGTAGATCTTCGACAGGTCCCACGCGCTAACCTGCGCGAACGAGTCTCCCGACTCGAGGCGGTAGATCCCCTTCAGGTATCCTAGTTCGGCGCCGCGCGCGTACGCGGAGAGGAAGTTGACGGGCTTGAGGGACCGCGCGCCGACGGCCTGAGCGATCTTCGCCACTTCCTCTTCGAGGTCGTCGAGGTGAGGATCGAGGTCGACGTGCTCTCCCGGAAGCGATGTCGTGGACAGGATGTCGAACGACGCGGCGGGCTTTGCGCCTATCCGGGTCACGACGTTCAGGGAGTCGTAGTTGTCAGCCTTGACGTGGCCGAAGAGGAACGCCGCGCCGGTCTCTCGGATCTCGTCGTGGACAGCATGCCACAGCCGGAGAAGTCCCCGCTTCATGCTACGCCGGTACGCGGCCGCACCGCGGAGGTCGTAGAAGTAGGCCACGCGGTCGGTCCCGCCGCCGAGGAGGACCTCCTTGACGGCGTACGCCATCACGCCGACGATCTTTCCGTCCTCCTCCGCGACGATCACCCGGGCGCCGTCGTGCATTCGGGAGCGGTAGAAGTAGTCCTGTCGGTCGAGAAGGATCGAAATGCCGGTCCCCTGAGGACTCTCCGATTCGAGGTGGAGCAGCGCTTCGTTGTCGTCGTGGGTCGCGACGCGGATCCGGAACATGCGAGTCCTTTCTAGTTGAGCACCACGATCTGACGCGAGAAACGCCCGATCGCTCCCTCTTCATCGAGGAGGATGAGCGTAACGATATACGGTCCAGGGAGTGCGTAGCAATGAACCGGGCGCAACCGATCTCCACCGGACGAGCCTTCGGTTCCCGGACAAGTCGTTCCGTCGCCGAAGTCCCACGCGACGTGGACGATGGCTCCCGTCGGACTCGGATCGTACGACGCGCTTGCGTCGAAGAGGATGCCGCGAGGACAGCCCTCGGCGCGTGCGTCGTTCCACGTCGCTTCCGGCGCCGCGTTCGCAATGTCGATCGTGAAGGAGACCGGCTCCGAGCGGGAGCCGTCGTCGTCGACGACGACCACCGACACGAGGAACGACCCGTCGTCGGGGAAGCGATGCCGGGGCGCGGCCTCCGATGAGGTCGTTCCGTCCCCGAACGTCCACTCCCAGCGCACGACAGCTCCGTCGGGGTCGACCACGGCGGCGGAAAGAGCGACCTCGTCCTCGTCGGTCGCGGAGCGCGGCGAGGGGGTCACCGTGCCGAGGGTCGGGGGCCGATTCCGAACGGTAACGCGAATCCGATCCGAGACCCACGCGGCGCCGTCGTCGTCTGTGACCCGGACGCGAACAGCGAACGTCCCGTCCTCGTCGTAGGCGTGGTGAACCGCTGGAGAGGTCGTTGATTCGTCGTACGTGCCGTCGGCGTCGTAGTCCCACTCGTAGGTGGTAATCCGGCCCCAGGGACTCGGATCGTTGGAGGCGCTGGCGTCGAATGTGAGTGTCTCTCCCGTCTCGCGCTCAAGGACGTTGGCGGAGATTGCGGCGCGGGGCGGCAGGTTGGAGACGGAGATCGAGACGGCAGTCGTGCCCGAAGCGGCTGCGTCGTCGAGTACGGACAAGGACACGGTGTATGCCCCGTCGGTGTCGTAGGCGTGGGCCGCGGAGGGCGACGAGTCGGTGACGCCGTCCCCGAAGTCCCAGAGCCACTCGCAAGTCGCCCCGTCGGGGTCGTACGAGCAGTCCGAGAACCGGATGGCCTCTCCCTCGGCGACGGCGAAGGATGACGCGGTGAACTGCGCGACCGGAGTGAAGTTCACGTAAATCGAGCCCGTGACCGCGAGGGAAGGGTCTCCCCCGTCGTCGGTCACCGTGAGAGACGCGACCAGCTCGCCGCCCTGGCGGCAGACGTACTCGACCGTTGACGAACTCGCGTTCAGGTCGCTCACGCCGTCCGCGTCCAGGTCCCAAGCGTACGAGACGATAGCGCCGTCCTCGTCGACGGACGCCGAGGCATCCAAGACGACCGTCTCGCCCTGCGACGGAGAGAGGTTGCTGAACGAGAAGGCGCCGATGGGGGGCCGGTTCGTGATGACGAGCGACTGCGTCTGAAGAGCCCGGTCTCCCTGAGCGTCCTCCACAGCGAGAGACACCACGTAGGTCCCCGGCCGCAAGTAGATGTGATCGGGGTGCTGCTCGGCCGCCGAGGAGCCGTCGCCAAACTCCCAGGCCCAGGCGATGACCTCGGACTCCTCGTCGCTCGACTCGTCCTGGAAGCGGAGGTGGTCGAGGGTCGTCGGCTCGCGCCGTCCGGGCGCGGAAACCACGCTGAAGTCGGCGATCGGCGGGCGCGACTCCTCGACGAGAATCCAGCGTTCCGCGTAGGCAGCGGCTCCCCGGTTATCCCGCGCGGTGAGGGACACGGGGTAGTGCCCGGGGCGTGCGTACACGTGGGTCGTCATGGCAGCTCCTGCCTCTGCCGTTCCGTCGCCGAAATCCCAGACGTACGTCTCGATCCGGCCGGCCCCATCGGCCGACTCCGTTGCGTCGAATACCGCCACCTTCCCAGGCTGGGGAGACGGCGGGTCGATGCGGAACAAGACGCTCTTGGGAAAGCTGGAGGCGCGGTTCGCACGCCTGGGAGTCCCGGCACCGAGTTCCGGGACCCCATCCAGGAGCGTCGGGCACGTAGCCCACGAGCCGGGGGCGTCGTCGAGGCGTCCGTCGATGCGCTCCATAGACCGATAGGGAGGGACGCCGTACGCGTTCGTCCCCGCCGCCCACGGAGGAACTCCGGAAGAGTCCGGAACAGCGTTGGCGGTGTCGGCCAGACGGCCGAGAGGGTCGTAGAGGAAGAGGATCTCCCCGCGGTCGTTGAGCGCGCCGCGGTAGATCAGGTCGGCCGCGACGTCGGGAACGGTGTCATCGGAGTCGCGCTCGAGAAGGAAGTAGCCCTCTTCGGGGATCGCAGGATCCGTGGGAAGGAGGGTGCCGGAGAGAAGGACGTCGGGCGAGCCATCCGATGAGACGAGGCGCCAGCCGTCAAGATCCACGGCCCTTGTCGTTGCGTTGGCGAGCTCGATCCACTCCGCGGTTGGGTCGAGTGCGCTGCCGCCCCAGCAGACCTCGTTGAGGCGGACCGCTGCCCACGATGCATCGGGGGCGACCGCGGGCACAGCCGAAGCCGCGATCAGGAACGCCACAACAGCCGCCGTCCGTCGCATCATGGACCCTCCTGCACCCGCGCCTTGGATCTCGTTCAGAACGGAGGATCAGCACGCCTGGAATCAGCATAGCACGATAGCTGTGGGGAACCAACGGAACCGATGCAGCTAGCGCCGGTTCGGCGGGGACGTCTTCTCGTGACGCTCGTAGGCTTCAATGATCCGCGCGACCAGGGGATGGCGCACGACGTCGGAGCGGTCGAGGTAGATGAACGAGATCCCGTCAATCCCTTGGAGCACGTCCTGCACGGCAATCAGCCCGGACGCGCGCTCTTCGAGGTCGACTTGGGTGATGTCGCCCGTGATGATCGCCTTGGAGTGGAAGCCCAGGCGCGTCAGGAACATCTTCATCTGCGTCGGCGTCGTGTTCTGGGCCTCATCGAGGATGACGAAGCTGTTGTTGAGGGTCCGTCCGCGCATGAAAGCGAGCGGAGCCATTTCGATGCGTCCGAACTCCGTGAGCTTCTCAAACTCGCTCACGGGGATCATGTCGAACATGGCATCGTACAGAGGACGAAGGTACGGGCTGACCTTGGCCTGGATGTCGCCGGGCAGGAATCCGAGCTCCTCACCCGCCTCGACGGCCGGGCGCGTTAGAAGGATGCGCTTGACCTTCTCGTGTTTCAGGGAGTCGATCGCCATCGCGACGGCAAGGTACGTCTTCCCCGTCCCCGCGGGGCCGATCCCGAAGACGACGTCGCTCTCGCGGACGGCCTGAACGTAGCGGTGCTGGCCAACCGTCTTCGCCCGAATCTCCTCGCCCCAGTGGGTGACGCGGACGACGTCGGACAGGACGCCCTCGACGTGGGCGCCGGCCTTGATCTGCTCGACCAGGTATCGGACGTCGGCCGTCGAGGGGCAATGGTTCTTCTCGACCAATCCCAGGAGTTTCTCAAACAGGGCGCGGACCTGCTCCACTTCTTCTGCCGGTCCCTCGATGCGGATCGTGTCGCCTCGAGCGAGGATCTTCGCCGAGAACGCTTGTTCGATTTCCTTCAGGTTGCGGTTGTACTGTCCGAGAACGGCCGTTGCTTCCGTATTGTCGCGCAGGGTGATCTCAGTCTGAATCGTCTCGATCTTCGCTCACTCCTTCCAGCCCCTCGGCCGACCTCTTCGTGATCCTCACCGAGGCTTCCCTGCCGATGGGGCAGGGTACCGCCGAGTCGAACGCGACGCGGATGTAGTCGGACGTGTAGCCGTGATGCCGGCCGCCGTCCCGGTCCTCGACGAGCACATCTTCGACCGTTCTGATGCGCCCGTCAAGCATGCGGCCGAGCACCGGGTGCCATACGTCGAGGATGCGCTTGGCTCGGGCGCGCTGCACAGGACCGGGAACTGCATCTGTGAACGAGGCCGCGGGCGTTCCGGAGCGGGGAGAGAAGCGAAAGACGTGGAGGTTCGAGAATCGGACGTCCTCGGCCAATCGGCAGGTCCGCTCGAACGCGTCATGGGTCTCGCCCGGGAACCCAACGATGAGGTCGGTGCCGAACGTCGCCTGGGGGAGCGCTTCCCGGACCCGGGCGATCACCGCGCGATAGGCGGCGGCCGTGTACTGGCGTCCCATACGGGCAAGAACGGCGTCGTCACCGCTTTGGGCGGGGACGTGGAAGTGTTGACACAGGCGCAGGTCGCGCCGGAACGCCTTGAGAAGACGATCCGTCACGCCGTCGACGTTGAGCGAAGCGACACGAAGGCGGCGAAGGTTCGGGAGTTCGAGCAGGCGCGCGAGGAGCGCCGGGAGGGAGACGCCCGGATCGCCGTACCCGGCGAGGTCGACGCCGGTCACGACGATCTCCGGGACTCCGCTCCGCACGAGTTCGGCGGCTTCCTCGAACGCCACGTCGAGGCTCTTGCTGCGGCTGGGCCCGCGAACCAAGGTCGGCCGGCAGTACGTGCACGCGTGGGCACAACCGTCCTGAACCTTGAGGTAGGCACGCACGCGAACCGCCGGAGCCGCGGCGCGCTCGGCGTCGAGGGGAAGCGTCGGCGTGCGCGGAAGGAGACCGCGGCGGTCCTGCAGGACTGCCGCGACCACCTCGCCGGCGCGTGCCTTCCAGCAGTTCCCTGCGAGGAGGTCGGCCTCGACGAAGCGCGTGGCGCCGCTCTCGACGGCGTCGGCAAGGCAGCCGACGAGGACGATTTTGGCGTTGGGGTGAGCGGAGCGGATTCTTCGAGCGGCCTGGCGAGCCTTCTTCTCCGCAAGCGCGGTCACCGTGCACGCGTTCAGGACGACCACGTCGGCCTCTCCGTCGACGATCTCGGCTCCGAGGCCGGTGAGGGTGCGAGCCATCATCTCCGACTCGTACTGGTTCACGCGGCAGCCGAACGTTACGATCGCCACGCGGTGACCGGCGATGGCGCTCACGGGCGGCACCCCGGGGTCCTTCTCCGACGGGCTTGGACTGGAGGCTCTCGCATCATCGAGGGAAGCGTAGCGAGCCCCGCGTAGATTGCAACGTGGGTGCGGCGCAGAGTGAACGGTGGGTGCGGCGCAGAGTGAATGGCGGGTGCGGCGCAGAGTGAATGGTGGGTGCGGCGCAGAGCGAACGGTGGGTGCGGCGCTGCAACCCGCGATGGAGGCTGCGTGGCCGCCTCAGTTGACATTCCCGCGGCGCTGTGGTAGGTTCGGCCTCGGGGTGGAAACATGCGGGGGAATCCAGTCCGGAAACCGATTCTCTACGCCGCGACGATCGTCGTTGCCCTAGGGATCGCGGTTCTCGTCTGGCACTTTGTGCTGGGGTGGGACCCGTTCGGGACCCTGGGGCTTCGCGCGAGGGTTCACGTCCTGTGCGCGGCGACCTCCGCAAGTCCCCAGGGCGAGGTTGTCGAGAGCATCGCGATCCTCACGACCGACCGCGGGCGGGTGGGAGTCCTCTTCGTGCCCGCCGACCTGTGGGTGAAGTCGGCTGGCGGCACATCGGGGAAGCTCGGAGACGTCGCGGTCCGCGAAGGGTGGGCGGGTGCGTGCCGCGCCCTCGCGCCGCTTCTCGGCGTCTCCGTGAATCGCTACCTGGTGCTCGATGGTGAGGATCTCTCGGCGTTCCTCGCGCTCTTCCCGCGCGTTACGGTGTCCGTGGACGATCCTGTGTCCGGTTTGGATTCGAAGACTCTGGGGGCGCCGGCCATCCGTATTGACACGGGGAACCGAATGCTCACGCCGCGGGAGATGACGGCGTTTCTCCGCGGGACGTCCCGCGCTAGCCGGGCCGAGCGGGATCGCCGGGCGTTCGCGGGGATCCTCGGCTCCGCGCGGTCGGCCGTGGCGGACGAGGCCTTCGATCAAGGACTCCATGCCGTGGCGGCCGGCGCGACCACGAACGTGAGCCACAAGGACTGCGTCGCGCTTTGGACGAGAATCGTGCAATCGGCCAACACGGCGTCGGCGGTGCTGCCGACGCGCGAGGTGATTCGAGGCGGAGCGCTTGAGCGACTGCCGATCGTGGCGGAGGCCGAGCGCGTCGTCGCAACGCTCGTCCGTGGGTCGGATCTCCTCACGCCCGCCAAGATCACGGTGGCCGTATTCAACGGAAACGGAGCTCGGCTCTCGGCCAGCCGGGCGGCGGGCTACTTGCGGGCGCGCGGGTTCCAGGTGTCGGCGACGGCGAACGCCGAGACCTTCTCCTACGCGACGAGCACGATCGTGGTCTTGACAGACGAAGCCAGGGCGTGGATGCTTCGCGAGGCGCTCCCCGGCGAGGCGATCCTTGTGTCTCCCGAAGAGTTCGCCGACCACTACGAGGCGCTACGGAGTCAGGTTCCGGCAGGTACGGACCTGGTCTTCGTCGTTGGGGCGGGAATGGAGTTCACGGGATGACGGATCGAGAGCTCGTTCGGCAGGCGGTCGAGATCATCTCCCAGAAGAAGGGAGAGGAGCTCGTGATTGTCGACTTCGGCGACGTCTCGATGCCTGCTTCGTACTTCGTCATCGCGGAAGCGGACAACCCCGTTCACGCGAAGGCGCTGGTGACCGCGCTGCGCGAGCAGCTCCCGGAGAACCCCCTCCACAGCGAAGGCCTGACGGAGCGGAAGTGGATCGTGCTTGACTACGGCGACGTCGTCGTCCACATCTTCGACCGCGAGGCGCGTGCCTTCTACGACCTGGATTCCCTCTGGGCGGACCACATCGTCGCGCTCCGCGCTCTCGCCGAGTAGCTGCCGCCTAGTCCAGCCTCCGAGACGGGCAGATGCCTGCGTACGAGCAGTAGTTGCAGGCACGGTACTCGGGGTCACCCGGGAACCGGGCGGCGCGGATTCCTGCCGCCGTCCTCTCGATCTCCGACTGTGCGTGGGCGGCGCGCTTCGCGGAGGGAGCGGCGCGTCCCACGAGGACGTCGGGTGTGAGGAACCGCAGCTCCACCGCCTGCGGGGGCCGGCCGAAGAGCTTCTCGAAGGCCAGGGCGTAGATCGCGAGCTGCAGGCTGTCCGCGGCACGCCCGTCCGCCTCGTCCTGCGTGAGGACGGCCGACGTCTTGTAGTCGATGATCCGACCCTCGTCGCCCGCGATGTCGATCCGGTCGAAGATCCCAACGAGGCGCACGGAGCCCACCGGCACGGAGAACCGGCGCTCCACGTACGTCGGCGTAGACCGCTCGGCGCTCTCAAATGCGAGGAAGCGGCGCAGCGCCTCGAGCCCCTCCTGGAGCCGAAGCTCCTCGTGCTGCCGCGTGAGGAACCCCTCGGCGAGCCAGTGGCTGCGGAAAATCGCGTGCAGCTCGTCGATCGTCGCGTCGCGCCCGGCGTGTCGCTGGAGGTTGTAGAAGCGTACGGCCTGATGGATCGCGCTCCCGTAGACGAGCGAGTGGTGTTGGCGGACCGGCACGTGGAGCACGTGGATGTAGCGGTACTTGAGGGGGCAGGAGAGGTAGTCGTCGACTTGGCGGTAGCTGAGGGCCAGGGCCTCCTCGCCGCGGTCGAGGAGCGTCGGTTCCGCGACTGGCGGTTCGGGCTCCTCCGCGCGCCGAGCGCGCTCGTGCCGAAGGATGGGCGTGAGCGGCTGGCGCTCTTGCGGCACGAGCTGGGAGGCGTCGAGGTCGAGGGCCTCGGACACGAACAGGCTCGGCTTCCGTGGCCGCTTGCCGCCGTACTCCTGGGCGCTCGTGAGGTAGAGGTCCTCCTTGGCGCGGGTCATCCCGACGTAGAAGAGCCTACGCTCTTCTTGCTTGTGGAAGTCGGCGCTTGAAGCGAGGTCCTTGACCAGCGCGTCGGGGAGCGGGATGGGGTCGGCACGGTGGGTCGACGGGAAGCGGCCGGCGACGAGGCCGACTAGGAAGACGATCGGGAACTCGAGCCCCTTGGCCTGGTGAATCGTGAGGACCGAGACGGCGTCGGTGTCCCACGCCGCGTCGCCCACGGGCGGGTTGTCGCCGGCCTCGATCAAGGCGTCAAGGTAGTCGATGAACCACGGGGCCCGGTCGTAGCGTGCCACCTGACTGAACCGCTCGATGAGGGAGAAGAGGCGCGCCAGGTTCTGGATGCGGAGCGCGTCCTGCGCCTCGCCGGAGTTGGAAAGGCGCTCGATCGTCCCGGTCTGCGTGGTCAGGAACTGGAACAGCACCTCGCCGGTGCGCTCTTTCGTCGACAAGGTGATCATCGCCGTGACGTCGTCGACGAGGCGGGCGACGCGGCGCGCGTTCTCCTCGTCGGCCTCCGAGGGCTCGAGCCCAGCGCGCATCGAGCGCAGGACTTCGAGAAGACTCTTGTTCCGGCGGCCGGCAAGCGCCGTGGCCCGGGCGAGGGGCTCCGGATCGACGCCGTAGAAGAGCGACGAGGCGAGGTAGTGGAGCGACATGTTGTCGTACGGGTCGGCCAGCACGCGGAGGAACGCGAGGGCGGCGCGGATCTCCTCTTGGTCGTAGAGGCCGCGGCTCCCCGAGAACCGCCACGGAATCTTGAGAAGGTTCAGCGCGGCGAGGAACGGCGTCGCCTGGGCGTTCGAGCGGACGAGGACGGCGAAGTTGGCGTGCGGGCGCCCTTCCTCGCGCCGGCGCTCGGCGATCGTCTCGGCGACGAAGTCCGTCTCCTCGTCGATCGTCTCGAAGTGCAGCTGGTGCGGCGGGTGGCCTGCGCCCGCTGCCGCGTGCAGCTGCTTGGAGATCCCGGCGCGGACCTCGAGGCGGTCGGGGTTGTTGTTCTGGATGAGCCGGTACGCCGAGTCGAGGATGGCCTGCGTGGAACGGTAGTTCTCGTGAAGCACGATCACTCGGCCGTCGGGGTAGGTGGCCTGGAACCCAAGGATGTTCGAAATCGCGGCTCCGCGGAACTTGTAGATCGACTGGTCGTCGTCGCCGCACGCGGTGACGTTCCGGTGCGAGGCGAGGAGCTTCACCAGCTCGAACTGGGCGTAGTTCGTGTCCTGGAACTCGTCGACGAGAATGTGGCGGAATCGCTCTCGCGATCGCTCGAGGACCGCGGGGTGCTCGCGGAGGAGGCGCAGCGCAAGAGCGATCAGGTCGCCGAAGTCGACGAACCCCCGCTCGTGGAGGAGTCGATCGTAGGCGGCGAACGTCTCGGCCAGCTCCGCCTGGTCGGCGAGGAGGTCGGCGGCGAGGCGAGCGGCGTCCTCTCCGGCGGGCAAAGGATCCTGAGCCAGTCGCTCGACGTAGGCCTTGTAGTCGTCGGACGAGGCGTCCTCGTCCTTGGCGCGCGAGAAGAGCGAGAGGAGCGCGCGCAGGTTATGAAGCGGGTTCCCGAGAGGGCGGAACCGCTTGAGCGGAAGCTCGAACAGGTGTTCCTTGAGGAAGAGCGCCTGCTCCGCCTCGGTCAGGATCCGGTAGTCGGGCGGCAGTCCCAGGAGCACGGCGTTCTCGCGGAGGAGGCGATCGCAAAACGCGTGGAACGTCCCGATCTGAGCCTCGACATAGCCGTAGGGGACGAGCCGATCGACGCGCTCCTCCATCTCGGCCGCCGCCTTCTCGGTGAAGGTGAGGGCCAGGATTTCCTCCGGCTCCGCGCGCTTCTCCGCAATGAGCCACGCGATCCGTCGGGTGATCACCGTCGTCTTCCCGGTTCCGACCCCGGCGACGACGAGGAGCGGGCCGTCGCCGTGCGTGACCGCCGCACGCTGCAACTCGTTCAGATCCGAGAGGTCCATCGTGGCGTCAGTATACGCCCGCCCTGGACCGACGGCGGATCTCGCGGAACCCAAAAGAGAAGGGGAAGCTTCCGCTTCCCCTTCTCGCATCTTGTGGGGCCGTCTCGCGACGGCCGATCGTCAGGAGCCCGGGCCTACTTCTTGCCCGCGGCCTTCTTGGCGACGATCTCCTTCAGGTTCTTCCCGGCCTTGAAGGCGGGAACGACCTTGGCCGGGGTCTTGATGCGCTGCCCGGTCTGCGGGTTCATCCGCGTCGTCGCCTTGCGCTTCCGGGTCTCGAACTTGCCGAACCCGGTGATGATGACCGGCTCATTCTTTGACAGCGCCTGCGTGACAACGTCCACGACGCCGTCCAACGCCGCCCGCGCGTCCTTCTTGGTGAGACCGGTCCCCTTCGCCAGCTTCTCGACGAGCTCTGCCTTGTTCACGTCGTACCCCCTTGGTATGAGAGTCTGAGGGTCAGTATAGCAACGAAGGTGCCGCTTGCCAAGTCTGTATCGCAGTGTACTCGGGGCTTTCCACGTCCGTAGCGAGCATAACGTAGTAGTTATCTACATTTGCGCGCATGCTGGCAGAAACGTCCGCTCGATCCGGGAAAGCGGGGCCACCCGACCGAGGTTGTGGCAGGGGGTCTGGGCCCAAGCCGGAGTCAGGCCGACGGACGCGGCCAACAACCGCGACTGCGACGAGACAAGAGGGCGCGGCTACTTGAGCGCGGTGGCGAACGCGGACTCGAGGATGTCCATCCCCTCGTCGATCTGGTCGTCGGTGATGACGAGGGAGACGAGGACTCGGAGCACGTTGCCGTTCAGCCCTGCCGTCGGGAAGATCGCTCCCGTTCGCACGGCGAGCGTAGCGATCCGCCCCGTCATTTCCTTGGCCGGCTCTTTGGTCGTCCGGTCCTTGACCAGCTCCATCGCGACCATGGCGCCGAGGCCGCGGACGTCGCCGACCACGTCGAACCGGTCGCCGATGCGCTCGAATGCCTTGCGAATTCGATCCCCCACGTGGACAGCGCGCTGGAGGAGGTGATCCTCGTCGAGCGCCTTCAGCACTTCGATCGCGGCGCGGCAGGCGAGCGGGTTGCCGGCGTACGTGCCGCCGATGGCGCTCGGGATGGGGGCGTCCATGATGGCCGCGCGTCCGACGACGGCCGACAACGGGAGCCCCGACGCGAGCGACTTCGCGGCGCATACGAGATCGGGCTCCGCGCCGAAGTGCTCGAACGCGAAGAACTTGCCCGTCCGCCCGATCCCCGATTGCACTTCGTCGAAGGCGAGAACGAACCCGTACTTATCGGCGAGGGCCCGCATCGCCGGGAGGAACCAGGGCGGCGGGACGAGGAAGCCGCCTTCGCCGATGATCGGCTCGACCACCATCACGGCGACCTCATTCGGATCGACGAGCGAGAGAAGGGCCCCCTCGATCTCCTCGGCCGTGACCTTCTTGCGGTACTCGTACGGAAAGGGGAGGCGGTACACGTCCGACGCGAACGGGCCGAACCCGGTCTTGTACGGCCGCGCCTTGTGGGTCATGGTCATCGCGAGAAGGGTACGGCCGTGAAACGCGTTCTCGAAGACCAGGACAGCCTTCCGCTTCGTGTACGCGCGGGCGATCTTGACCACGTTCTCCACGGCCTCGGCGCCGCTGTTGAAGAACGCCGCCTTCTTGTCTCCGCGGATGGCGGTGCGCTCGCAGAGCATGTGTGCGAGGTCGATGAGCGGCGCGTACGGAACCGCCGTGAAGTCGGTGTGCAGGAAGTCGTCGAGCTGATCTCGCAGCGCGGCGACGATCCGCTTGTTTCGCTGGCCGACGGCGAGGCAGCCCCAGCCTCCGGAGAAGTCGATGAAGCGGTTGCCGTCCAGGTCCTCGATCAGCGCCCCCTCGCCGCGCCGGATGATGAACGGCGCGTAGGTGTCGAGCGGCGCCGCGACGTACTTCGCCTTGTCCGCAAACACGGCGGCCGATTTCGGACCGGGAAGATCCGTCAGAATTCGAGTGAACCGGCGTTCGACCATGGCTCCTCCTGGGTCGCGTCGATAGATGGTGCCAAATGGTACCGGATGGGCGAGGTCGGCTCCAACGCGCCTCGGCGCGGCTAGTCGACGAGGACGATGCGTCCGGGCGGCACGAGGGTGACGCGGCAGTCGAGTCCCTCGTAGTGGCCCCCGGCGCGCTCGATCTCTCGCACCTTCGCCTTGTACCGGCTGGAGATGTGGAAGCAGATGAGCTCTTTCTTCACGCGGGCTTCGCGCGCCACCTGGATCGCCTCGGCGAGCGTCGCGTGCTTGTACTCCTTGCGGTCCTCCTCGTCGAGGAAGGTCGTGTCGTGGCACAGGACCTCGGTGTCGGCGACGTAGGCGGGGCGTAAGGCGACCGAGTCGCCCCCGTAGGAGAAGAGCTTCTGGTCGTAGTGCTCGGTGACGGCGCCCTTTCCGTTCGCTCGCACGCGGGCGACGATCTCCGCTTGCGTCGCCCCGGCAAGCTCTTGGCGAAGGCGGTGGCGGGTCTCGACGACGTTGTAGCCCAGGGACTTCTCGCTATGGACGTGCACCGTCGGGAACGCCTTGACGTACCGCGGGGTCTGGCCTCCCACCAGCTCGACGCGATCGCCGGCGTCGAGGGGGATCCACTCGAGGGGGTAGCTCAAGCGCCGGTTGGTGCGGGCAAGGAACGCCATCATCTCCGTCACGAGGTAGTTGCCCTTCGGGTAGTAGATGGACAGTTCTTTCTCCTTGTCCCCCATCGCGTTGTTGCGGATGTTGACGAGCCCGACGAGGCCGCCGATGTGGTCGGCGTGCCCGTGGGACAGGAAGACGCGGCGGACGGCAAACGCCTTGTTGCCGAGGACCGAGCTTGCACCCTCGCCGGCGTCGAACAAGAGGCGGTCGGGGCTGTAGTACAGCCAGGTCGAATACAAGGCCTTCGAGTACAGAAGCACGTGCATCGGAGGGTCCTCCCACCCTTGGCGCGAAAAGCGCGTCCAGTCCCGCACCGACGCGCTGGTCTCGGCGTGCCGGCCATTATACCGTGCGGTGGCACGCGGAGAAAGCCCGTGGGGATGGGGGAACGCGATCTCGTGTTGCCGAAAACCCTTGCGTCTTCTAGAATTGCTTCGCAAACGGAGGGGGCACGGATGCTGGACATTCGGGAGCTTCGAGAGAAACCGGCGGAGCTGGAGGCGCGGCTGAGGACGCGGGACGCGTCGATCGATCTCAGCCCAATCCTCCGTCTTGACGAGCGGCGGCGGCGTCTGATCGGCGAGGTCGAGGAACTGAAGGCCGAGCGCAACCGAGGTTCGCAGGAAGTGGCGCGGAGGAAGAAGTCGTCGGAGAACGTCGACTCGCTCCTCACGCAGCTCTCGCAGGTCTCGTCGCGGATCTCCGAACTGGACGGCGAGCTGCGCGACCTAGACACCGAGATCGACGCCATCGTGCAGCGGCTTCCCAACATCCCCCATGCCTCGGTTCCCGTGGGCGCCAAGGACGCGAAGGTCATTCTGCGGACGTTCGGCGAGGCCCCGAAGCCCGGGTTCGCTGTGCGGCATCACCTCGACATCGCCGAGGAGAAGGGCCTCCTCGACTTCAAGCGGGCGGCGGCCATCGCCGGAGCCCGGTTCCCGATGTACATGGGGCGCGCGGCCCTGCTCGAGTTCGCGCTCCTGCAGTTCATGCTTTCCCACCACGCGCGTCGCGGGTACACGCCGGTGCTTCCACCGTTCGTGGCGAACGAGGAGAGCTTCTTCGTCTCGTCGCAGCTGCCGAAGTTCGCCGACGAGATTTACCACATCGAGAAGGACGGTCTGTACTTGAACCCGACCGCCGAGAGCCTGCTCGTCAACCTGCACCGCGGCGAGACGCTGGCGGCGTCGGACCTGCCGAAGAAGTACGTGGCCTACACGCCGTGCTTCCGTCGCGAGGCGGGAACCTACGGTGAGGAGGAACGGGGCCTCATCCGAGTCCACCAGTTCAACAAGGTCGAGCTGTTCAAGTTCACGACGCCCGAGACGTCGTACGACGAGTTGGACGCGCTGATCGCCGACGCGGAGTCCGTGCTTCAGGCGCTTCAGGTCCACTACCGCGTTGCGCTCCTTCCGACTCAGGACATGGCCCAGCAAGCGGCGAAGACGGTCGACCTCGAGGTGTACCTGCCGGGGCAGGGTCGTTACTACGAGGTGTCGTCGTGCTCGAACTGCGAGGCGTTCCAGGCGCGGCGCGGGAACATCCGATACCGCCCGAGCTCGACGGAGAAGCCGGTGTTCGTCCACACGCTGAACGGCTCCGGGTTGGCGACGTCACGCCTCGTGGCGGCGATCTTCGAGAACAACCAGACGGCCGACGGACGCATCCGAATTCCCGAGGTGCTGCAGTCGGCGGTCGGGGTGGACACGCTATGAGCGACGCGCTCGTCGTCGCGAGCCATCTGACGAAGGTCTTCCGAACCCGCCGAGGCGAGGTGCGCGCGGCGGACGACGTTTCGTTCTCCTGCGCGGCGGGCGAGGTCTTCGGACTGCTCGGCCCGAACGGCGCCGGGAAGACGACGATCCTGCGGATGCTGGCGACGATCCTGACCCCGACGTCGGGGACGGCGACGATCGCTGGGTTCGACACGCGGGTGGCTCCGGATCGCGTGCGGGAGAAGATCGGATTCCTCGCGACGGAGACCGGGCTGTACGACCGGTTCTCGGCACGCGAGACTCTGCGCTTCTTCGGGAGCATCAGCGGCCTCTCGAACGACGAGATCGCAAGGCGGACGAGCGAGATCTTTGAGACGCTGGCGATGGAGTCGCTGGCCGATCGCCGGGTTGGCACCTTCTCCACGGGGGAGAAGCAGAAGCTGTCGCTCGCCCGGAGCATTCTCCACGACCCGCCGGTCTTGATCCTCGACGAGCCGACGTTCGGCCTCGACGTGATGGCGGCACGGACGGTCGTGGAGACGATCAAGCTCTTCCGCGAGCAAGGGCGAACGATCCTGGTCTCGACGCACATCATGCGCGAGGCGGAGAAGTTGTGTGATCGCGTGGCGATCCTCTACCGCGGGCGGCTTCACGCCTTCGGCACGCAGGCCGAGCTGGCGGCGCAGTACGGGAGCACCGACCTCGAGGACGTCTTCTTCGCCGCCGTGGAGCGCGAAGCCACCGCGTAGGGGTTCCCTTCGGCGCGCGAATGTGTTATTCTGAACAGAGAAAACGGACAGCCTAAGGAGGCGAAGATGGGCAGGAAGGTCGCATTGGCGGTCTCCGTCGTTACGATCGCCATCCTGTCTGCTGGTCTGGCTGGGGGGCAGGTCGGCGGAGGGTTCCTGTGGTGGGGAAGCCATGAGCCAATCTACATCTACGGCGACGCGGACTTTACGTTCGCGAACGGCGTCCTGTCGGGAACCGGCACGGAAGCGGACCCGTACGTGATTGAAGGTTGGCGAGTCGAGGCGCCGAACGCAGACTACGGAATCTACGTCGACCACACGACGCGGTACTTCGTCGTGCGCAACTGTGTGATGGAGCGGGCCCGCATTGCCGGCGTGTACTTGAATTCCGTACACAACGCGCGGATCCAGTTCTGCCAGATCTCGCTGTCGGACACCGCCATCTGCTTCCTGAACTCGAAAGGGAACGAGATCCGCGGGTGTGCGGTCTCCGAGTGCCAGTACGGGGTTGTTATGGCCGCAGACTCTCGCGACAACGTGGTCGCGGGGAACAGCTTCTTCGAGAACGGGATCTCCGGCTCCGACCCCGAGCGGTGGAACCAGTGGTACGACGAGAAGGGCGGCAATTACTGGAGTGACTACAAGGGACAGGACAAGAACAACGACGGGTTCGGCGACGAACCCTACTACCCTCTGTGGGATGCGAAGCCCTTGATGACGTCGCCCGTCGAGCGGACGGAAGTCCGGACGGCCGGCCCGAGCTACGCGGGGAACCTGGTTGCGCCGGACGGCTCGCTCGTCGTCACGTCCCAGACGCCGATCACGCTCCAGTCGAAGGACCCGGGGAGCGGACTCGCCGAGATCAAGTACTCGATCGACGGCGGCGAGTGGACGACCTACGCCGGACCGATCTTCCTCACCGGTGACGACGGCCCGCGGAAGGTCGCCTACTACGGGATCGACCACCTCGGAAACGCGGAGCCGAAGAAGATGGCGCCGTTCCTCCTCGACAATCACACCCCGAAGACGGTGCTCGACATCGGCGATCCGAAGCACAAGGACGAGCGCGGGACGTGGGTGACGTCGGCGACGCCGCTCTCCCTGCGGCGAACACAGGAGTCCACGTACGGACGGACGCAGACGTACTACCGCATCGACGGAGGAAACTGGCACGTCTACTCGTCGCCGTTCACCCTCGCGATGTCGGACGGCGCGCACGAGATGAGCTTCTACAGCAAGAACGCGTCGGGAGTCGCCGAGGCGATTCAGACCATCGTTCTCTACAAGGACGACGCGCCGCCGAGCACTCGGGGGTCGCAGTCGGCGCCGACGTCGTCCGTCGGAGTGACCGTGGGAGCTACGATGCCGACGACGAAGCCTGTCGTGGCCACGGCGCCGATGCCCGCGGCGCCGGCTCAAACTGCCTCTACGACCACCCATCCGGCCGAGCCGCAGACGCCGTCGAGTACCGAGTTCTGATCGCGGCTCCGGCATGCTGAAGAACGTCCGCTTGCTCTTCGCGAAGGAGATGCTGGGTGCGGTGCGCGACCGCCGCACCCTGTTCCTGACTGTCTTCTTCCCCCTGATCTTCTATCCGATGGTCATGTCCGTGATGTCCCACTTCACGGAGAGCGAGCGGGTGCGCCTCGAGACCCTCGTCCCCGTCGTCCTCGTCGTGGACGAGGCGGGGGATCACGTCTTCTCTGAGCACCTCGGGCAGGTGAAGGAGTTCTACGTCTCGGAGTACGAGACGGTCGAGGAAGGCCGCGCCGCGCTCCACGAGGAGGCCGGCCAGGTTCTCCTGACCGCGACGAAGCCAAGCGGAGGAGAGGGACTGGGACTCTCGATCACCCTCTACTACGACCAATCGAACCAGATGTCAGTCCTTGCTGCGGGAAGCGTGCGGCGGTTCCTTGAGGGATACCTGGAGATCGTCGTCCGCGACAAGCTCGAGGCTCTCGGAATGAACTACGACGAGCTGTCGCCGCCGCTTTCCGTCAAGGCCGTCGACGTCGCGACCGGCGAATCGGTCGGCCGGCTCTTGTTGAGCCGGCTCCTCCCGTACTTCATGGTCCTCGCGATCCTTGCCGGCGCGATGGGCCTCGGCGCGGAGATCACGGCGGGAGAGAAGGAGCGGAGCACGATCGCCACGCTCCTCGTGAGCCAGCTGTCGCGCACGGAGATTGTGCTCGGCAAGTTCCTCACCGTCCTCACGATCTCGCTCGTGTCGTCGCTCCTTTCGGCGATCGGCCTTCTCATCGGGATCCGCTACTTCGGGGGAGGGCTGACGGCGGGGATGTCGTCAGGCGCGGTCCTAAGCCTCAGCGCAGCGTCATTCGGATGGATGTTGGTTGTCCTCGTGCCGCTCGCCGTCATCCTGGCGGCGCTCGTGATCATCATTGGGAGCTACGCGCGGAGCCAGAAAGAGGCGAGCACGTACCTCCTCCCGATCTACATGGTCATCGTCCTCGTCGGAATGGTCTCGATGACCGGGGGCGCGGCCTTCCGCGGGGCGGAGTTCCTGATCCCGGTGGCGAACGCGCTCTACGCGCTACAGAGCATCATCGTCGGCGACGTTGCGTTCGCCGACCTCCTCTACACGCTCATCGCGAATGTAGCCTGCGGTGCAATCTTGATCGCGCTCGCCGTGCGCCTCTTCAAGAGGGAAGCGGTTCTCTTCCGTTCGTAGGGAATAGGGAAGGCGTTCGCGGTTCGCAGTGCGCCGTTGACCCCGGATCGTTGAGTGCCTCCAGAAGGCGGCTCGTGGCATGTAGCCTGTGGCGTGTGGGCGAATCGCGGTTCGGCAGGCAGTTGCCACGAGCTACAAGTTACCTACTACGTGCCGCCCACGTGCCGTCGCACGTGAGCTAGACTCGCTCGCCGCGGGAGAAGCGCTTCATGGTTTCTTGGGCGTCCCGCTTGGCCTGATCATCGCGCAGCTTCTGGCGCTTGTCGCTCTGGGTCCGGCCGCGGGAATCGCGCAGGTGCGACGCACTGCGCGCATCGGCCCAGCCTGAGTGGAACTCACCCCGGCGTCTCGATCAGTCGGGGATCTCTCAACCCGCTATCGGCAGCGAGCAGCGCGCACGGCAAGAGTGTTTCCATATGGCGAGATCATAGAAGACCAGCTGCGCCAACGCGCTTGAATAGACCAAAGACAAACTGTAACATGCATCACGCTCCGGGCGAACCAGGTGTGGGGGCAAGGAGGACGCTATGGTTCGCTGGCGCTGGCCACTTATTCTTCTGCTGTGTTTCCAGGTGCTCCTCGTCCTTGGATCCGCAGTGTCCGGGGACTGCCCAGGAGCATGCGAGGTTTCGTTTCAGCCGACCCCTACGTCCGCCCAGAACCCCGTAACAGTCATCCTCGAAGGCTGGTGGCCCGACGCATGCCCGCGAGCGCTTGCGGGATGGCATCTTGATGGGACCGTCCTCCGGTTCGACTTCCAGAGTCCGGCGGCCGGGTTCTGCGCCATGATGCTGACACCCTGGCGCGAAGAGGCTCTCGTAGGCCAGTTGGCGGCTGGTTCCTACCAGGTTGAGGTGTGGTATCACGAGACGAGCACCGGCGAACGGTGTCTCATGGCGACAGCCGTCCTCGAGATTGAGGGACAGACGTGCCCGTATCTGTCCGACATGGAGTTCGGCGAGAGTTGGACCAGTACTGGCTTGTGGCACCTCGTCGACAACGCTAGCTGTGTGAGTCCGGGGTACGCATCGCCGACTCACGCCTTCTACTTCGGGCGGGACGAGCACTGCGACTACGACACCCAAGAGCAGGTCTCGGGGGAGCTGACTTCCCCGTCGCTTGATCTCACTCAGATTGCACCAGGGATGCTGCTGACTATCTCATGGAGCCAGTGGCGGGAGGTGGAGTACTTCTCGGGCGGCGCGTACGACTGCACGGACCTGCTGGTCTCGTTCGATTACGGAGACTGGGAGCTCGTGTGGTCCGCCGACTCGAAGTCGCCCTCGGAGAGCGGCTGGACGGCGGTGACCACGTCGGAGAAGAGCGACGGCATGCCTCTGGTCGTCCCTTGGGAAACCACTTCGCTTCGGGTCAAGTTCCGCTTCGATTCGCGCGATGCTCTTGGCAACGACTTCCTCGGCTGGCTGGTTGACGATGTACGCGTCTGCTTCGAGCCAGCGCCAGAACTCAGAATCGCTACGGCGTGCCCTCTACCTGACGGACACGTGGGGGTCGGGTACTCGACTCCCCTGCAGGCAGAAGGGGGGAGCCGTCCGTACGTTTGGTCAGTCGTCGGCGAGTTGTCCCCCGGACTGGCTGTCACGTCGTCCGAGAGTGACGGTCGGATCAAGGGAGTGCCAGGGACTGCCGCGCAGTACGCGTTCTCGCTCTGCGTTACGGATGCCGGCGGGAATAGGGCATGCGCGCCTTGCCAGATAAGCGTCGTTGGCGGGGATTGCCCGCGCGGGCTCTTCTATGAGGACTTCTCCGGCTCTCCTGAGTGGACGATGACGCAGCTCGCGCACATCACGGATTGGGTCCCCTGTATTGACTGCTCTCTCCTTGATGGCCGCTATGCGTACTTCGGACGCAACAGTGGCCTGCCGGACGGGGGTTGTGACTTCGACACAGGCCACCGATCGTTCGGGCGACTCACCACGCCGTGGGTGCCGATCCCAGACTGCGTCGAAGCCGTTGCCATCACGTTCGACTCCTTCCGCCACGTAGAAGGGTTCGAAGGAGCTTATGACCGTACGTGGGTCGAGGCGAGGACTGATCGCGCGACAACGTGGCAAACGATCTGGTACAAGGACTCAAGCGACGCCTCACCTGAGTGTGAGCGCGTGGTGGCTGGATTGGACGTAGCCGATGACGCAAGCCTGCTGCAGCTCCGCTTCCGATTTGACTCCGTTGACTCGGTGGATAACAAGGAGCCGGGCTGGGCCATTGACAACGTTGTGATTCAGGACATCACGGCGATCCCTGGCCTGATCCCCTCTGGTCCAATTGCGATGAAGGGACAGTCTCCACCGCGTGAGCAGGGCAGTGAGGTCACTGTGCGGAACGTCCCCAACCCCGTCACGAACGTGAACACAACGACCTTTGTCGTGCGGGGCACGGCAATCGAAGCCGTGAGGATCGAAGTGTACGACCTCGCCCTCTCGCTCGTCTTTGAGGGTGAGGCACAAGGAACAGAACTGGTCTGGCATACACAGAATAGCGACGGCGAATACTTAGCGAACGGTGTCTACCTGTACCGTGCCCTGGTGTTGGTCGGTGGGAAGTGGACGTCGACGGCGTTTCAGAAGCTGGTGATTCTGAGGTAGCGTCCAGCGCAAGATCGGAATACTGCGGGGGAAGGCAGTGTGCAGAGGAGCGGCGCAGCGGGTTTGAACTCAGTGGTGGCACGCAGGGAGGAGAGTCAGGTGTGCGAATCGACCTCACAGGATTCCTGTAGTGGAAGCGGGGGGATTGAAGCCGCGGCAGTAGTCGACCCGTGTCCCGACAGGAATGATTCCGAGTTGTCAACGAGTCAGGGTTTGAACCTAATGACTGGACCCAACATGCGGGCAGGGTCAGAAGATGGCTACGCTGAATCTGCACACGCTAGACGGGCACGCATCAGTAGTGTACTAGAAGGACGCCAAGTCCGATGCTCACCTATCGAAGAACCTACTCCTTCGAGGATTGTCGAGGTTCTCCAAAGCCGAGTTTGCGGTTTGCTCCCTGCTAGCGTATCGGGTGCCGCCCTACTCCTTCTTCTTCTTGTCGTATCCCTGCTCGCAGCAGGAATGGATACGCCCCCATATGATGGGATATGGAAAAATGAGCTGGGTGGGGGGATCAGCAGTGTAGTGGCGGGGGCGGAGACGGAAACTGGGTACGTGGGAGTCTGCATGAACGGGTCCGTTGCTGGAGCCGCGTCTGCTTCGGCATGTCAGAAGTTGCTGGTGTACGTAGATGCACCAACGGAAATAGAGGTCATCTACCTGTTGAAGTGGCAGAGTGGCTGCTCGAACTTCGGGACAGGATGGTCAGGCGTACAGGCTACGTGGAGTGTCGATGGCGCCTATGGCTCCGTTGATCTCGTGCCGCTGTTTCGCTTCGACGACTTGTTTGGGAAGCTCGTCTTCATGATTAGCACAAGCCTGGGTGTCTCTGTGCCGGATATGCCGGCAGCTATCCTGGAACTGCAGGAAGTCACCAACATATTGAAGCTAGGCAGCATTATCAATGGGCTGAAACCGAAGTACACGACGGTGAAGTTCAGTTTCAACGCTGCGGTTGGATATCATTGGGTTGTACTGGGTGTGACTGGCGCGGTCTCTGCTATCGGACTCGGCTACGGCCAGGCAGCTCTTGTCGGACAGATCTTGGAGATCAATGTGGTCGCCAAGAATGCACTAGCGTATGTGACAGTCACAGGGCCATCAACGGTCAAAGAGAACTGGTCTGCTCAGTACACCTGCACGGCCCACTATGCAGACGGTTACACACAGGACGTGACAGAGGCGGCGTCGTGTGGCTGGCTGACTTCTTGTCCAAGTCCAGCGTCGGTATCAGACGGGTTTCTGTCCGTTGGTCATCTTGACGCGGACGAGCAGTGCTCCATACAAGCGGTGTATACCCAGTGGCTCACTGAGGATACTGGGACAAAGAGAGAGGCCACTTGCCCGGTTACCTTAAGAAACACAACGGTTCAGGCGACCGTCAACACAGCGCCATCAGGACTGAAGGTGAAAGTGGACAGCGTGCAGCGGACAGCCCCGTGTACGTTCGTGTGGGCAGTTGGCTCATCGCACAGCATCGAAGCACCATCACCTCAAGCTGCGGGCGCGGGGAGACAGTATACCTACGGAAGCTGGAGCGATGGAGGGGCCCAGACGCACGCCGTGGGCCCCTCGTCGGATGCCACGTACACGGCAGCTTTCTCCACTCAGTACGCGCTTACGGCATCTGCGAGTCCGGCCAATGGTGGAACCGCGTCTCCGTCAGGCACAACGTGGCACGACAGCGGAGCGACAGTGCCCGTACAGGCAACGGCCAATAAGGCTGCTGGATGGCAGTTTGTGGGCTGGTCAGGTATCGTCACGGGCGCCCAGAATCCCGCATATGTACTAATGACATCTCCAAAGACAATCACTGCCAACTTCGCAGTATGCTCGTGCACGGTCAGTCCGACGAGTGCATCAGCACCGGTCGGTGGAGGAAGCGGGACGATCGCGGTGACGACTGGGTGCGCGTGGACAGCGAGTGAGAGCTGCGACTGGGTGACGATCAATCCGACAAGCGGGGCAGGGAGTGGGACAGTTGCCTGGAACGCCACTGCGAACACGACGTGTTCATCGCGCAGCTGCACGATCACGATCTGTGACAAGTCAT
>JAPLGD010000077.1 GCA_026390345.1 Candidatus Bipolaricaulota bacterium
TGGTTCTGGTCGCGATGGCGGCAGCTGCCGTCTTCCCAGGCTCTGCCTGCCGAGGGACAGCGTCCCCAGGCACTGTGTGCCTGGGGTACTACACGGGCGATGAGCAATCCTTCGAAGCGGTACAGGACTTCGCGGAGTACCTCACGATCGTGTCGGCCGACGTGTACGCGGTCGAGTTCGATGGGACGATCACGGGTGCGGACGACTTCGGCGTTGTGGCCTTCTGCAAGGCGTATGGGATTGAAACTTACGCATGCGTTTCCAGCTGGAACGAAGATCCCCACGTGGACGACTTTGACGCCGCGCTGGCCCATGCGGCGATCGTCGCACATCGCCAAGCCGTGATCGCGGGGCTCGTGGCGCTTGCCCGAGATGGCGGGTTCGACGGGGTCAACGTCGACTTCGAGAACCTCGCCTACTCGGACGACATCGCCGCCGACCGTGCGGCCTTCACGGCCTTCATTCACGATCTTGCCGGGCGGCTGCACGCGGAGGGTTTGAATCTCGCGATCAGTGTCCCGGGGAAGACGGAAGACTCGCCCGACGACGACTGGTCGTACCCGTTCGACTACGCGGCCCTCGGCCGGGACGCCGACATCCTCCAGCTCATGACCTACGACCAGCACGGTCCGTGGAGTGAGCCGGGTCCCGTCTCGGGACTCGACTGGGTTGTGGCGTGCATCGCGTACGCGGTCTCGGTCGTGGACCCAGCGAAGCTCCTCATCGGCCTGCCTGCCTACGGCTACGACTGGGACCTGACAGCGTCGGGGCCCGCTCGCGGGGAGTACTCGGCGACGGCGTTCTCGTGGAGCGGCATTGCCGCGAGCGGCATGGCCGCAAGCGGCGTTGCCGTCTTGCTGGGGCAGCCGGGAGCCATCGAGGGGTGGGACACCGCCTCGCGCTCGCCGTTCGTGACGTACACGGACAGCGGGCATCGACACGAGGCTTGGTTCGAGAGTGCGGAGAGCCTTCGCGCAAAGACGGCGCTCATCGCCAAGTACGGACTGGCCGGCCTCTCGATGTGGTCACTCGGACAGGAAGACGAAGCCTTCTGGAAGGCCGTGACGGCCTCCGGGTCGCTCTCGGAGGGAGGATAGGTCCATGGAGTTCTGGTCTGGAGATCATAGCGTGCCGGATCAAACGAAGAGCCAGCGTTTGGTTCTCCGGCCGCTACGCGCGACGGACGTCGCCCTCGACTACGATGCCGTGATGTCGAGCGCCACCGAGCTGCACCGCTGGAACGCGGGCTACTGGCCGCGCGACGGCTTCACCCTTGCGGAGAACCGGGCCGATCTCGAGCGGCACGAACGCGAACACGTCGAGCGGAAGGCGTTCACGTACACCGTTCTCAGTCCCGATGAGGCGAGATGTCTCGGCTGTGTCTACATCCAACCCGTGTGGTCCGAAGCGGCGCCGCTGTGCGGCGGAGCCGCTCGCGCCGCCACGGTCGGGTTCTGGGTTCGCACGTCAGAGATCCCGAACGACCTTGACAGGCACCTGCTCGCCGTCCTGCTTGAGTGGCTCCGCGACGACTGGCCGTTCGACTGCGTCCTCTTCACCAACGTCGCCGGGGAGACCCGGCAGACCGCGCTGTTAGGCGAGGTCGGCCTGACGTGTCTTCCGCTCACCTGGTACGACGGTCGCGCCGGCTCGGCGTTCCGCGCGTCCTGGCTAAGGAGCCGACTAGCGCAGTAGAGCTGTTGAGGACCTCTGCTTGCCCGGAAGCTTGCGCTTCGACGACGGTCGAGGCCCGAGCCCTCTGCCCGCACGTCGTCGGGATTCCCGTCAAGAGCCAGGAGAGGAACTGGTTCCCGCCGGCGGATGAGACGAGCCCAACGATCCACCGTGAGGTCCTTCGAGCGCTGCGCGCGCGACAGAGCGGACGGTCTTCATCTCGAGCCGCCGTTCCGGTTCACGCTCTCACCCGCCGACGGCTACGTCTTCGCTCGAGAACAGAAGATGCCGCTCCGCTGGTTCTGTCGCCTTCTCTTCTTCGGCCTGTCGAAAGGGAAGCTCGACCCACGGGAAGCGTCGTGGGAGACGAAGACGATCGTCCGTGGAATTTGGGTCCTACACTGTGCCCGCGGCCTTCTTCGCAAAGAGGCGAAGTAGAAGAGGCCGCCATGCGGCTACACTCCGTGCCGTATGGACCGCAAAGCCCTTGTTCGTCGATACAACGAGACGCCTCGCCCGGCGGGTGTGTACCAAGTTCTGAACACCCAGAGCGGCAAGCTGCTCCTTGGACTGAGCTCCAACCTGGCCGGCGCGCTCAACCGCCACCGATTCCAGTTGGAGAACGGCATGCACCCCGACAAGGAGCTTCAGGCCGACTGGAGCAGGCTGGGCGCGAGCGCCTTCGCCTTCGAGACGCTCGACGTGTTGAAACCGTCCGATGACCCCGACTACAACCCATCCGAGGATCTTCGAACGCTGAAGGGGATGTGGCTGGAGAAGCTGACGGCGTCCGGTGCGCCCTTGTACCGGCAGTCGGGCCTCGACACGTAGACGAGTCCTTGCTGGCTCTACGAGGTCACTCTGATCGACCCACGGCATGACTGCCTTCCATGCCCGCGCGCAGACGCCGACGGCGGTAGAATGCTCTTCTCCGATGAGCCAAGAACCTGAGGATTACGCGAAACGAGTTCTCGAACGCATCCTTGCCGGCGAGTCTTTGGTGCGCGCCGTGTTCAGCGGCCGCCAGAGCGGCGCCACACTTCCGTGGATCAAGGTCATCGTGCGCCCGGTGCGGATCAAGGGCGCGCTTCATTGGCAGGTCTCGCACTTCGACGAAGAGAAGGACATCACCAAGAACTACGCCGCCGATGAGGTTGGCGGGAAGGTCGATGAGCTCCTCGCGCTTCCGTTCAAGAACATCCACGTGGAGACGGCTACCGGCAGCCTCGACGTTCGGATCACCAAGAAGGGCGATGCCCTCCTCCGCGAGACCCCGGTGGCCGAGCCGCGCGCAACCGTGGACCTGTCCCACGATCGCGAGAAGAAGAAGGTCTTGTCCGCCGGGGACCCCGCCCCGTTTCGACTGCGGCTGTGGAAACGCCTACCTGACGTTCGCCCTCTATCACTACTTCCATAGCATCCTGAAGCGATCTGTCGATGTCGTCGGCGTCGACGTGAAGGCCGATCTCCTGGAGCGGCACCGGGAGAAGGCGCGGGCGCTCGGGTGGGATCGGCTCACGTTCGAAGTCGGCTGCATCGCCGACTTCCAGCCTGCCGTCGTCCCTGATGTCGTGGTCGCCCTGCACGCGTGCGACACGGCCACAGACGATGCCCTGGCGCGGGGCATTCGCTGGAATAGCCGGCTCATCATGAGCGCGCCTTGTTGCCAACATGAGCTGCAGCAGCAGCTGTCTCGCGTCCCCGTGCCGACCCCGTTTCGGGCCGTCTCGCGTCACGGCATTCTCGACGAGCGCCTTGGCGACATCCTGACGGACACGTTCCGAGCGGCCATCCTGCGAATCATGGGCTATCGCACCGACGTGATTCAGTTCGTCTCGACGGAGCACACCGCTAAGAACCTGATGATTCGTGCCGTGAAGACGTCCGAGTCCGGGAGCGTCCACTTCGTGGAGGAATACCAGGCTCTGAAAGACTACTGGCGCGTCACGCCGCAGCTCGAGCGGCTGCTGGGTGTCGAGTTCACACAGCACGTCCAGCGTGCCGATCATCGGGAGATACATACCTCATTGCCCCTGTGCGACGTGCC
>JAPLGD010000114.1 GCA_026390345.1 Candidatus Bipolaricaulota bacterium
GGAGCGCGGCGCGAATCTGTCCGAGGGGCAGCGTCAGCTGATCGCGATCGCGCGAGCGATCCTCGCCGATCCGCGCATTCTCATCCTGGACGAGGCAACGTCGAGCGTGGACACGCGCACCGAGGTGCGCATCCAGGAAGCGCTGCTTGCACTGATGAAGGGGCGGACGAGTTTTGTGATTGCTCACCGCCTCTCGACGATCCGCGGCGCCGACCAAGTGATCATGATCGACCAAGGAGAGCTCGTGGAGCGTGGATCCCATGAGGAACTCATGCAGGCTCAGGGCGCGTACTACCGCCTCTACATGAGCCAGTTCCGCGGCCAAGCCGCGGCCTCCACATGAAGGGCACCTAGGGGCTTCACAGATTGCACAAGAGGGTTGCGTAGCATCGGTTCTGGAAGTCAGGAAACGAGAGGAGTGACATGAAAAGGATAGCAGGTTTGCTTTGTGTAGCGGCGGTTCTTGCGGTCGCCGGCACGGCGTTCGCCCAGACCGATCTCAGCGTGTTCCCGATCGGGACGACGAAGATGGTCTACAAGTTGCGAACGGAGGACATGACCCAGCCGATGCCGCTCGAGCTCAGCGTGACCGTGCACGGAGACGGCACGTATACCGTCCGGATGGTGACCGAGGGAACCGGCACGGAAGACGAGCTTGGGTCGTTCGGATTCATCGGCGGCATGACCTCCGTAAGCGCCAGCGGTCAGGACGTGAGCTACACGTCGCTCCAGGCGCTCATGGACCAGCGCAATCGCCTCCAGGAAGGACAAGAGTACCTGCTCCCCGGCGGCGGCGCGTTTACCAACATCGTGGGCGCGACGATCGCCGGGGTGTGGTGCCTGCAGGGGACCCTCGTCGATCCGGATAACGCAGACATCCGGACAACGGTGGCGTTCGCCCTGTCCAAGCCGGTCTACATCTCGCCCCTCATCCGCGTCGAGGAGCTTCGCAGCGGCCAGTGGGTGGAAACCTTCTCGCTCGAGCTCGTCGAGTACACGCTCAGTGGGAGCTAGAGATGCAATTGCTCGACTTGAAGGACGTTGTCAAGGACTACCCTCTCGGCCAGACGGTCGTGCACGCGCTACGCGGACTTGACCTCGCGATCGAGAAAGGGGAGATCGTCGCCATCATGGGCCCCTCGGGGTCCGGCAAGTCAACGCTTATGCACCTGCTCGGTGCGCTGGATACCCCGACCAAGGGGACGGCGTCTCTGGAAGGACACAACCTGAAAGAACTGAGCGAGGACGAGCTGGTGACCTTGCGCGGAAGGAAAGTGGGCTTCGTCTTCCAGACGTTCAACCTGATTCAGGCCCTAACCGCGCAGCAGAACGTTGAGTTGCCGATGATCTTCTTGGGCGCCAGAAAGAGCGCGCGTGCTGAACGGGCTCGCGCGCTTCTCGAGAAGGTCGGGCTTGGAGAGCGAGTGGCGCACCGGCCAAACGAACTGTCCGGCGGGGAGAGACAACGGGTCGCCATCGCGCGCGCGTTGGCCAACGACCCCGAGATCATCCTGGCCGACGAGCCAACGGGAAACCTCGACTCGGAGACCGGAGCGACGATCCTCGAGCTCTTGAAGAAGCTCAGCATCGACGAAGGAAAGACGATGATCCTCATTACCCACGATCCAGATGCCGCGGCGATCGCCAGTCGAATCGTGCGGCTGCGCGATGGGCGCGTCGTCCAGGGGGTGCGGAATGCTTAGGGAGTTCTTCCGACTCGCGTCGCAGAACGTACTCCACCGCAAGCTGCGGAGCATCCTTGCCGTGCTCGGCGTCCTGATCGGGATCATGGCCGTGGTGATTCTGATCTCGTTCGGTTTGAGCCTGAAGGGTCTGATGACCGGGGAAGTGGCCAAGGTCTTCGGAGTCGACACGTTCATGGTTATGGACCAGGACGTGATGAGCGGGAAGCACAGCGGTGGGCTCAAGGAGTTCGGCCTCAACCTCGAGACGCTGAAGCGTGTGGAGGGAGTCAAGACGGTTGCCGCCATCCGCCAGCGCACGGCGTTTGTCGAGGGTGGAACGAACGCGGACGGAAAGGCACAGCAGGGATTCATGCCCGTGATGGGACTATCGCCCGAGCTTCTGACGGACTTCGCGGCGTTCACCGGCGATCTCGTGTTCGAAGCCGGCGGGCGACAGATCACGGAGATGGATGTCGACGCTGCCGTGCTCCGAAGAGAGCTCGCCGACCGACTCGGGATCAAGCTGGGCGACACAATCCTCATTGCCGGAGAGAAGTCGAACGAGATCACGGCGACGGTGGTCGGGATCCTTGCCGCCTCGGACAAGAAGGAGGAGGAGCAGCAAGGCTTCGCGAGCAGCATGAGCTCGTCGAGCTCCGACACGATCTACGTCCCATACGCAACGATGGATCGACTCTGGCCGGAGGGCAACGACTTCCTCGTGACCGTCGTTCGGATTCTCCCCGGCTACGACGTCGACGATGTCGCCGACCGGGCTGAGGTGGCCCTCAAGGCGGAGGGATCGAGAGTCTCCGCGATCACGTCGGGCGACATCACGCAAGAACCGGCACGTCTTAGCGATCTTCCTGATCGAGTCTGGCCTGATCGGTTTCTTCGGAGGCCTGATTGGGACGGCACTCGGTCTGGGGATCACGGCGGCGGCGTGCTGGGGGATCAACACCTTTGCCGGCTTGCCGCGAGGCGTTGCGTTTCCGTTCGTTGCGAGCCCCACTCTGATCCTGGCCACCCTCCTTGGTGCGTTCGCTCTTGGGGCCGTGTCGGGATTGTGGCCGGCGCGGCGCGGCGCTCGGATGCCGGTCGTGGACGCGTTGAGGTATGAGTAGCCGATTGCGGAAGGACGATCTGCGAGCCGTCGCGGTGCAGGTGCTGCGCCGGGAGCCGGACCCGCCGGTGCGGGTCCGGCTCCTGCGCGACGTCCTCGATGCACCGTCGGACGATCCTCGCCGTCGCAGCGCGGGTGACTCCCTCAAGGACTCTCCACACGTTCGCCTTCTG
>JAPLGD010000030.1 GCA_026390345.1 Candidatus Bipolaricaulota bacterium
CGCGGAAGTAGCCGCGGGGTCGCCTCTTCCGCGAGCTGTGCATTCAAACACGGTCTTGTTGCGAGGATCGAAAGAGAACGGGGAGCGCGGCGTGCCGCGCTCCCCGCATGTTTCGAACTCAGACGACCCAAGGCTACGAGCCGCCGGGCGCAGCCGGAGGGGTCGTCGGCGCCGGAGTGACCGGGGCCTCAGCCGCCACCGGCTCTTCCTCGCCGCCGAGCAGGCCGCCCAGCGAGAACTCCGCCGACAACACCAGCGTGTTCCCGAGGTCTTCCTCGAGGACGTACGCAGCGTCCACATACAAACCCGCGACGTTAATCCCCGCGCCTACGCTGAAGTAGTAGTCCTGGAAGTCGTTCGTCAGAACTACTCCGCCGCGCAGTGCCAGCTCGTCGATGACCTTGAACTCGACACCAACGTGCGTGTCGCCAAGGCTCGCCCCGTCAAAGTCCACGTCCGTCGCGAGAATCAGCTTCGAGTCGACGAGCTTCATCGCTAGACCAGCCGTGTACACACCGCTGATCGTGTCCGTCGCTCCGCCTTCCCACGCCAACGAGGACCCCGCAAGATCCTTCGCGTTCACGCCGATCACGAACATGTCGCCCAGGCTGACGAGCAGTCCGAGGTCGAAGCCAAAACCGCTGGCCGTCGCCCCAAGGCCGTTGTCCGCCATGTAGTACTTCACGTTCGCGCCGACCATCGCTACGTCAAGCACGTTCGTCGCCAACGAGGCGCCGATCGACTGCTCAACCCAGCTAAACGCTGCGCCTGCTGCGCCTTCCTCGTCGTTCTGCTGCCCAGCGATGGAAGCTCGCTCCCACGCCAAGCCAACCCCGAGCATCGAGAACGAGGTCGTCACACCGATGTACTGGTGCGTGGCCCCGAGGCCAAACAGGTCCGTCGACATCCCCGCCAGGCGCGTGTCATTCAACGACGCCAACCCAGCAGGGTTCCACACCGCAGCCGTCGCGTCATTCGCGACCGCCACAAATGCTCCACCCATGGCCAGAGCTCGCGCGCCCACTCCGTTCTTGAACGCGCTGAATGCTCCGATTCCGTCGGCCCATGCGACCGCGGACAGGACCATGAGGAGAGCTAGACTCACGATCATCACTCTTTTCATCGTCGCTTGTTCCCCCCTTATGCGGGTAGAGGGTCAGGGTTGCCGGACTTGCGCCCGGCAACCCGTCTCCGTCCTTATCGGTTAATGAACACCAGGCCCTTCGCAGAATCGGTGTTGCTCTGGTCGAAGGTGTTCGTCCCGTCCGTAGCCGTAACGACGTAGATGTACGCGCCGTTCGCAAGCGAGTCGCCGTCGTTGTTGACACCAGTCCAACTTACTTCGGCGGTGTTCGCTTCCGTCTTCGCCCACACCAAGTGCCCGGCGAGGTCATAGATCTCCACCGAGAACGTCGTCGCAATGCCCGAACCCTCGTACGAGAAGACGACTTCGTCATCGAACGGATTCGGCCCAGCGTAGAACCCCGTCACGTCCAGCTCGCTCGCGATGATCGTCGCGGTCGCGGTGTCCGTGTCGCTCGAGTCGTTCGGGTCCGTGTAGGTGACCGTGATCGGTTCCCCGGCCGTGAGGTCGAGGTCGAGCGCACCACTCACGAACGTCCCCGTCGTACCCGACGCCGTCAGGTCGTACTTGTCGCCATCGATCGCAATCGCGTCCGAGAGCGACGTAGCTCCGGCGTGCGACGAGTCCGTGACCTTCACGTACACCCTGTCGGCGTCCGTGTACTGCGACACCGTCGCGCCGTCTTCATCCGTGAAGACGACCTGCGACCCCGTCGTCGTCGAGCTGCCGCCGCCCACTGCGACCTTCGACGAAATCATCGCCGAGTCGGAGTGGTTCGTCGGGTCCTGGTAGAAGGCGAGAATCGTGTCGCCGGCCAGAACGTCGAGCGTCGGCACACAGCCGGTGTAGACGCTAACGAGATCGATGCAGGTGACCGACACAAACACGCCGGTCGCGCCCCAAGCGTGAGCACTCGTGGCCGGCGAGTCGTTGAAGATGTTCGTGTCGCCGAGCAGGAAGTTCACGCCGTGGCCGTACGGGTAGTCGAGGTCGCAGTGGAACGGGTTGATCGCCTGCGGGCCGAACGGAACGTTCTGCCCACCATCCCAGTAGCCGTCAATCCGCTCGCGGCGATACAGATCCTCGTCCTGGTCGTCATCCGTAACCTGCAGGAAGACGCAGTCCGAGTTCAGGTACTCGCCGCCGACTTGGTTGCCGTTCCGGTCGAGGAACTTCATGTTCACGGTCGAGCCGTTGTAGACCTGGGTGTCCTTGATCGACATCAGGTCGAACGACACGTCGTTGAACACACGCACGCGCTCAATCTGCGGCGGGAACGCCGTCCCCATGCTCTGATCGCCGAGACCGGTCATGCCGTCCTCGTCGGTCTCGTAGTAGACATCGTTGTACCGCGCGTAGATGTGGTCCTCGTTGAACGCCTCGATCTTCCAGTTGTCGACGACAAGCTGATAGCCGCCGCGGCCATCCGCGAGGCCTACGCCGAGCGGATCCCAAACGCCTTCAAGCTCCGTGCCGGCGTTGGTGAAGAACACGTACGAGTTCGAGCTCGTCTCGTCGAGCACCAACCACTCCGTGTCATCCTCGCCGTGCGGGTCGCAGATGTGCACAACGACCTGCTCCGGGCAGCACGGATCGACGTTCGCGTTCGCATCAATCACCTGGACGTAGACCGGATCGCGGCCGAGCCAGTACTCGTTCTTCTCCGCGCGCGACGCATCCGTGAAGCTCGTCAGCGAATGCTGCTTCTCGCCGATGTACGCCGTGGCCAACGTGAAGTCGTCCTCGTCGTTCGGGTCGAGGTAGTACGCCACAAGCACGTCGCGCTCCTTCAGGCTGTAGAAGCCGAGGTCGGTCGACAGCTTGTTGAAGTTGTACTTGAAGACGCCCGTCGACACGCCGGTTTCCTTGGCGTAGAACGTCACGAGAATGTACGTGCCGTTCGTGTCGAAGAGGGTCTTGTAGTCTGCCAACGCATCCCCGTCCGCGAGGCGCGGATAGTGGATGTAGCGGTCCTCGTAGATGTTGAACCAGTTGATCGCGAGCTTAGCCGTGCCGTCCACGTCGTAGCCGCCGTTCCACTTCAGCGAGCAGAAGCTATTGTACGTGGTGTAGGACCGGGTCTGCAGATGCAGCTGGTTCCAGGAGCCGGGGTTCACGAGGACGAAGAACGGAACGTACTCAACCTTGTTGCAGTTGAGGTTCTCGTCTGCGTCCACGATCGTGACCGAGGCAGCCTCGTTGTAGTCTTTGTAGACGTCGCCGTTCGACGCCGCGTCCCACTCAATCGTACCTTCGGTGTCGATGATCTTTGCGAGACCGATCGCCACGTCGGTGTCGTCGTTCGGGTCCTGGTACATCGCAATCAGCGTGTCCATGTTCTCGAACCGACCGACTGTGTAGGTCTCGGTGACAGGGCCGAGAACATTGTGCGGCGTATCGACGATCGTGCCGACGATGTGTCCAGCACTCCACGTGCCACCGCCGGACATGATGCCTTCGGTCCACGTAACGGTCGACGGGCCGGCCGCAACGTATGTGTAAAGTAGCCACGCCGCGGTGTCGAACTGATCGTCACCAAGATCCGTGTAGAGGTAATGACCCCACTGGAAGTCTTGGTCGTCTTCGTCGACGACGTGCGTGAAGTACCGGTACGCGTCAGGCGTCCCCACGACCGCGTAGTCCTCGCGCGTTCCAATCTGGAACGGGCGGCTGCTCACGAACAGCCCGGTGTCCGCACCAGTCTCTTCGAAGTAGTCGGTCGTCGTCAGCAACGCGGGCGTGTCATCGTGGAGGTTCAGGCCATAGTGCCCGCCGTTGTTCCAGATGATGTACGCGCCGGTCTTGGGGTCCATGATCTTCATGTCACCCCAGAACTTGTCGCGGACGTCGCAATCGATATTGTTGTCCGGATCGGAAACGACGATCCAGACCTGATCGCCTTCCTGAATCAACGATACACGAGTCTCTCCGCTGCTGTCGCTCGACAACCAGATTTCCGCGGTCGTCGCGAAAGCAGAGAGAGCGCAGAGCGCCATAACAAGCAACGTTAGGACACTCACTGCTCCTAGTCTCTTTTTCAACGTCGGACCTCCTTTTCGGGCCGAAGATTTCGCTTGTGTTTTCGTATTGCTGATCTCGTTCATAGGAAGCATCAACCCCCTGCAGCCTCCTTGCCGCCTCACGTAGGGACACTTGGCTCCTGAATTCCGCCAACCACCTCCCTCATCGAAGCCACTCGGATCATCTTGCTTGCGTCATGGCTTCTGCTCGGCATCCGATCGACCGAACCGATCCGATCGCCGATCCAAGGCGCGGGCACGCCGCCCAACTTCGCGACGACCCTGCACGTTCTCTCAAAGACCAAAAGGGAGTGCAAACCCACCCCATCTCTCTTTCTTGCGAGCTGAAGGATCTTACCACACGGTTGTAACGCCTGTCAAGCCGGATCAGAACAGCTCCAACCCGCGTTCGACACACCCCGTGCGACGCCTCGGCCGAGGACCCTTCAAGGTCCAGCCAGGAATCACCAGAAGCCGCGAACACACGGGGTCTTCGGTCATTCATCCGTGGATCACCCCCTTCGGTCGAAAGCGTCCACATACGGAAGACTACGCTAGCGCCCGTCGCCCGGGCCAGCGCTGGAGCTTGTGCCCTGCCTCCGGCCATCGCGTCCGACCGGGGCGAGACACCTGTCCGTGACGTCCACCACACAGCAAGACGAGCGACACAACAACACAACCGAGCTCCGGCACACGCCGGCCTCTCCGTGCCGCGCTTGACACGCGCCCGAGGAAACCGATATCCTGAACTGCACGAGCGCGGAGGTGAGTCAGATAATGCAAAGAGGGGTGCGGAATCCGGGTGGGGTGCTCTGGCTGTTCGTGTCGTTGTTGGTCCTTGCCGCCGCTCTTCCCGTCGGCGCCGTTCCCGCCCTCGTGCGGACGAACGCGGGCGAGGTTCTTCAGGGAGGCCTGTCGGGGCTCGCTCCCGTCCTCCGGCTGGTCGATCCGTGCCCGCTCGTCGGTCCTGCGGCGCAGTACGACATTCCGCTCTCGTCGATTCTACAGATCTTCGTGGATTTTCCCCGAGTCGTGGTCGAGACGGAGGATCGTGTGTACATCGGCCCGTACTCGACTTTCTCCGGAATCGATCAGGAGTTGCGCCTGGACGAACACGGAGCGGGAACCGGGATCTTCGCCACAACCCTAAGTGCCATCGCCCTGAACGGCCAGCCCTTCCGCGCACTCCCGCGCGAGTGGACCGGCCGCGGCTTCCTCGTCCTCGAGAAGGCGTCGCAGCCCGCGAAGACCGCCTCGGCGGCGGCAGCAGCCCCGGCGCCGGCGATCGCACAGGCTGGCACCACGACAGAGGAAGAGCTCATCTGGGGCGAGCTTACCCCAACGGAGCCCCCCGTGGAGGAGACAGCCGGCCTGCCATGGTGGGTCGGGCTCATCGCCGTCGGGCTCATCGTCGGCCTCCTGCTGCTCTCGTCCTCCAGCGGAAGCTGATCGCAACCTTTCTGTCCCCCAACGTCACGCCGCGCCCTTGGGTTTCTCCCGACGAACGAAGAGTCGTAGCGCTTGTGATGACGCGGTCCTTGCTGGCGGTCCGTGCTCGGGCTTTCAGGACGCAACCGGGTCAGGTTCGCACAACTCCGCACAAGCTTGGAGCTTCCACGAGCCGCCGTGGCTTTCTTTCGGATGCAGCGCTCGCGGGGCAACCAACGGTCACCCCACAAGGACCTACACGGCCGAACGACCCGAGCACTCCTTCCACCCCACGCCTCCAGGCGATGGTCGGCGTCGCGTGCCCGCACCGCTTGCTCGCCCGACCTGCGACACCCGCTACGCTCTTGGGGCGCGGTGCGGCGCACGACTACTTCCGATTGCCGCCGAAAGGAATCCACCCCTGTCCCGGGCATCAGCCGGCGTGAAGAAGAAGGGTCCCGGGCGTGACACCCGGGACCCGCGCTGCAGGGGTAGCGGTAACGCTAACGCAGGATCACCAGCTTCTCGAAGGGAGTAGCGATCCAGTCACCGTCGATGAGTACGAAAGCACGATAGAGGTAGACACCGTTCGCTAGGTACTCCCCGTACGTGTTCACCGTGTGCCAGATGAGTTCGGTCCCATCCACTTCTTCCTCGAACACAAGGGTGTGGGCAAGGTCGAAGATCTGGATGCGAATCGCCTCAATTCCCTCTCCACGGACACAGAATGTCGTGGTGTGAACGTCTCTCACCGGGTTCGGGATGTTGAGAATTGTCACTGCGCCGGCCTGGTCTCGCGGAGACCCCGCCGGAGCCGAGAAGGTCATCGCCTTCGGAGCAAACCCCGGAAGCCCAGCGCCGTTCTTCACGGTCAGGTTGTCGATTGCCCAGCCCGGGAACCCGTTGAAGAACTTGTCGATCGAGTCAAACCGGAATCGAATCCACATCTGGGTGGCTCCGGCCGGCACGTTCAGGTCCGCGACGACGTTCTCGCAGGTTGGAGACAGCGTCGTCGAGTCCTTGAACCACACCTGCACCCAAGTCGCGTTGTCCCAGCTGACCTCGACCCACGTGCGATCATAGCTGCCGCCGAAGAAATCCTCGACATGCCGGAATGAGTCGAACGCGATTCGGACGCCCGTGACGCACGCATCGACTGGGAAGGCAGGGGAGCTCAAAGCTCCCTGCACCCGCGCGCCAGTGGAGTACGAGCAGGTGTTGTCGACCCCGAAGTAGGGGTAGTTCCCAGCAAGTAGGCCACAGGTCACGCACTGAGCGCCGGAAGTGAGATGCCACAGTCCTTGGGCTCCCCACCCAGTCAGATCCTCGAAGCCCTCCAGAAGGAGGTCCGTCGGGCATGGCGACGCTTCGGCAACATCGATCGTGCAGGGCCCGAGCTGTGCCTTGCTCCCGACGGAGTCCGTGACCGTGAACGTCGGAGTGTAGCTGCCCTTCGTAGTTGGAGTGCCAGACAGCGCACCAGTTGATGCATCGAACGTCACGCCGGGAATCGGCGGCGTCGGATTCGACGACCACGTGTAGGGCGGAACGCCGCCGCTCGCTGCGAGCTGGCCGTCATAGGCCTTGCCGACCTCTCCATCCGCGAGGTCGCCGCACTGCGTCGTGATCGCCAGGGTTGCGGGCGTCTCCGACTGCTGCACGGCCTTCACGTCGTCGATGAGCCAGCCTGTGTACTGGTTGGCGTAGCCGTCCGTCGTGTCGAAGAAGAAGCGAATGAGCAGGCTTGTGGCCGCGCTCGGCTTCACAATCTCCGCGCCGGACACGTCCTGCATGATTTCAACGAGGTTCCAGCCCGGCGAAGATGCATCCGCGCTGTCCTTCGTCCAGATCGTTGCCCACGATGCCCCGGCGTCAAATGAGATCTCGACCAGTGTCTTGTCGAAGCTGCCGCCCGCGTAGGACTCAACCTGCCGCCAGTACTTCCATCCAATGGTGAGCGGAGTCCCTGCCGGCACGTTCGTGAGCGGTATCACGGGTGATGTCAGGGTCCCGTAGTTGCGCTTCGAACCTGTGGCATAGCTGCACGTCGCATCCTTGCCGTAGTAGTAGACGTGCGTCGGCGAGGCATAGGCGGGCGACACGCATGATGTCGCGGAGCGGTGCCACAAACTCGTCCCGTTGGACAAGGTCCAGCCCTTGTCCGTTTCGAAGTCGTCGAACCAGAAGGCCGTTGGCTCGCTCGTCTGGCTCTCGATGACGATCGTGTAGCACTTCTCGTAGGTCTGACCTCGATCGTCGCTCACTCCAAGGCAGAGTGTGTACGTGCCCGCCTGCGTCGGCGTTCCGCTGATCGCGCAGGTCGCTTCCCCCGGTGTCACGGTCAGACCAGGAACGGAGCCCGAGAGCACCCGCCATACGTACTCAGGGTATCCACCAAGGACTGTGACCGTCGAACCATAGACGTTCCCAACGACGCCCTCGTCCAGGGACTCCTCGGCGAAGCGCAGTCCGACCGCCCCGGAGGAGCTGACCGTAAGATCGTCGATCAGCCAGCCAAGGTAGTCATTGCCGACGTTGTCCAGGGCGTCGAACACAAACCGCAGGTTCATGGTCGTCGCACCTGAGGGCACCGCAACGGGGATCTCGCCCGTCTCCTGCCACGACTTCATTCCCGTGCAGTCCTTGGAGTTCTTCGACCAGATTGTCTGCCAGGTACTGCCGCCGTCGAAGCTCACTTGGGTGTAGGTCTGGTCGTACTGCCCTTGCGGGTAGCACTCCACCTCACGGAAGAACTTGAAGCTCACGTTGACCGCCGACAGCCCAGAGACAGAGATATCGGGGGACGTGAGAACTCCGTACGGGTAGCCCACAACCTTGGCCTGGACGTGAGCCCGTGCCGCTCGCTTCTCCGGCGTAGTGCTCCCGGCCTTCGCGCTGCCTGAACCGTACTTCCCCGTCTTCGGGTCAGCGAACCACGCCGCGTGCGTGCTCGATGGGAACGGAGTGAGCTTGCTGTACGCGGCCGATGGCACGGTCGTCTCAGTCGCAAGGTGCCAGAGGCTCCCGCCGCACGTCCACACCGCGTTCATCGCTGCCTGATCAGCATACTCGAAGTCCTCGTACCAGAGCGCAGAAGCGGGAAGACCCGAGCCGCCGCCGAAGACGGTGCCATTGAGTTGATTCAGCGTCGGCACGCTCGTCGCGGTGACCTTCGCCCAGAGGTAGCCCCCGTACTCCGTCGTGCCGATCGTGACGTCCACCGTGTTGACGCCTTGGTCCGAGCACTCGACCCAGCTCGTTCCATTCCACCAGAAGAGCCTGAGCGTCGTCTCGTTCGCCACCGTGGTGGAGTAGTAGACGCGGATCTCGATCTCGCTCACACTGGTCACGTCGGGGACATAGACATCCACGTACCCCGCCTCGAAGCTCGAGCCAAACCCTGTGCTTCCCGTGGGGTCGCCTTCGTACTTCTCGAGGGTCACGGTGGTCGTTCCCGTCCCAGTGACCGTCGCGATCACCGGGATGCCCTCGCCCGTTCCGTCGACCGTTCCACCACCAGTGACAGCGTAGCCGTAGGTCATCGGGGTCGTGCCCGGCGTCGCAGCCAACCACGGCGAGTAGGTCACGTTCGCGCTCACCTTATCGCCAGTCCCCGGCCCCACTACCCCCGGCCC
>JAPLGD010000081.1 GCA_026390345.1 Candidatus Bipolaricaulota bacterium
GCGAACCCGTAGCGCGCGGGGTCGTCAAAGCTCGGGGCCTTGCCGTAGACGAGCTCCGCGACGAGCGACAAGGCGCGCAGGGTCTTCCCGCCGACGCCCGGCAACATCAGAAGTTCCTGGAACGTCTCCGCCTGCGCCTCGTACGTCTTCGTGAAGATCCGCTCAAGACGATCGGGGGCGACGTCGGTGAGGAGGATCTCGTGCCGCTTCGGGAGCGAGAGCCGCCTCAGGGCTGCGAGCTCGCGGACGACTTCGCCCGGGTGTGCTCGCGCAAGCTCGACGCTCGTCTCGCGCGTTTCCTGGCTCTCGCGAGCCACGAGGTTCAGGGTCGGTGCGCGGTGGTCGCAGCAGATCGCCGCATGCGGCTCGCAGACGAAGTCGACAACTCGGTCCGACGCCCAATGGTAGCGCCGAGCCATCCCGTTCGACTCGTTCATCCCCTGTTGAACGACGGCCCAACGTGCGTCGCGGTCGAAGAAGAAGACGTGGTGGTAGATCTGGTATCCGTCTTGGACGGCCGCGCTGTCGACCTTGGCGGAGGTGCGGCTGGCGCTCACGAGCCGGTCGGCGTCAGTTCCCACCCTCTCCGACCAGGCGACAATCTCCTCCGGCGTCTTGCGCGACGCGTTCCCTTTGCCGCCGGCGACGAAGAGGCCGAGGCTCTCTTCCTCCCCGCGTATCCCTTCCTTGATCGCGCCGCACGCGGTCGTGGTCACGCCGCTTGAGTGCCAATCGAAGCCGAGAACGCAGCCGAAGGCCTGGAACCAGTGGGGATCGCTGATGCGGTCGAAGAACCCGGGCGATCCTTCTTCGAGGATGAGGAGTTCGACGATCTCGCGGGCGAGCTTCGTCATCCGCTCGAACAGCCACCGCGGAGCACGCCCGTAGTGAAGAGGGAGATCGGCGACGCCGGTGCGCATGCCGGGAGTCTACCACGCGCGCTGGTCCCTGACACAGGCAGGAACCGATTTCACCGCAGAGGACGCAGAGCGGCGCAGAGAGGAAGAAAGCCAGCGGAACGCGAAGAGCGCGCTTCTCATGCCGGGGAGTGGTTGGAAACTGCGCACTGTCGGCGACCGTTCGCCGAAGTCCGCTCTGCGTCCTCCGCGACCTCTGCAGTGGGTAGGTCTTCTAGGTGGCCGTCTCGGCCTGGACCCGCGGCACGATGATCCGATCGACCAACCCGTACTCGACCGCTTCCTCGGCGCTCATGTAGTAGTCGCGATCGGTGTCCTTCTCGATCTTCTTCGCGGTCTTCCCGGTGTGCTCCGCGAGGATACGGACGAGGATGTCGCGCAGCCGAAGGAGTTCCTCGGTCTGGATCTTGACGTCGGCGGCCTGGCCCTGCGCGCCGCCGAACACCTGGTGAAGGAGGATTCGCGAGTTCGGAAGCGCCGAGCGCTTCCCTTTCGTTCCCGCCGTCAGAAGAACGGCCGCCATGCTCGCGGCCTGGCCGATGCAGATCGTCGCGACGTCGCACTTGACGTAGCGGATTGTGTCGTAGATCGCGAGGCCGGAGGTCACCGAGCCGCCCGGGGAGTTGATGTACAGGCGGATATCCTTGATCGGGTCCTTCGCGGCGAGGAACAACATCTGCGCGATGACGACGTTCGCGACGTCGTCATCGATTCCGTCCCGGAGAAAGATGATCCGGTCCTCAAGCAGGCGCGAATAGATGTCGTACGTCCGCTCCGCGTGTCCGGAGTGATCGATGACGAACGGGATCTGGGCAGACATCACTCCTCCTTTGCGGGAATCTCGGGAAGCTCAACTTCCTTCACGACGGCGTGGTCACAGAGCACGTTCAGCACGCGCTCGTTGACCTTGCTGGAACGGTACTCGGACCAACGGTCCTCGGCGCGCAGCCGCGCGGCAAACCGGAGCGGGTCCTCGCCCGCTTCCTCCGCGTCGCGCTTCGCCGCCTCTTCGAGTTCGGCGTCGTCGAGGACGATCTTCTCGGCCTCGGCGAGCTTCCTCAGGATGAGCTCCCGTCGGAGCCGCAGCTCGATCGACTCGCGGATCCCTTTGCGAAAGTCCTCTTCGGTCGTCTCGCGCCGCTTGAGGTAGTCCTCGAACGTGAGGGACGATCGCGAGTCGGCGAGCGAGTCCTTGATCTTCTCGAGCTCCTCGTCGAGGAGCTCGGTCACAAAGACCTCCGGCAGCGGGATCGCGGCCTTCGTCACGAGCGTGTCGACCAGCTGCGCTTCGAGGGCCCGACGGCGCAGCTCGCTTCGGCTCTGGTTCAGCCGCGCGCGGATGTCATTCTTGAGCGCGTCGAGTCCCTCAAACCCGGCGTCCTTGGCGAGCTCGTCGTCGATCGTCGGTGTCACAACCTGGCGCAGGCCGCGGACCTCGAGCGAGGTCTGAATCCGCTTCCCTTCTGAGATCTCGGCGTCGATGGCCACGGCTTCGCCGATGTGCTTCCCGACAAGCTTGCCGGTCACGGGGTTGGCCGATTGGGCCCGCGTGTCCCACTCCTGACCCTTCTCGCGGACCCGAACGACGTCGCCGTCGGCGACCTCGGTGCCCTCCTTCTCGGCAAGCGTGGCGAACTGCTCGCGAACCTCCTCGAGCGCGCGGTCGACGTCGTCGTCCGCCACCTCGGGGAGCGCCGGGATCGTGACCTCAAGCCCGCGGTAGGTCGGCAGCTCAACGATCGGAAGCACCGCGAACGACGCCGTGAAGACGAGCCCTTGGGCCTCGTCGTAGGCCACTTCGTCCACGTGGGGGACGGAAACCGGATCGAGATCGAGGTTCTTCAGGGCAAGCGGCACGTGCTTGCGCTCCAAATCCTCCTTCGCCTCGGCGACGAAGGAGTCTCGCCCGAAACGGGACTCGAAATACTCCCGCGGGACGTGGCCGCGCCGAAAACCCGGCACGTGGACTTCCCGGGCGTAGCGGCTGTAGACGGACTCGACTTGCTGCTCAACATCGGCATGAGGGACGGCGATCTGGATCGTCGCTTGCGTCGCCTCGCGCGTCTTGATCTCATACTGCGTGCTGCTCGTCATTTGTATCGTTTTCCTTGTCGTTCGATTCGTTGCGGAAGTATACGCGCCCGTTTCGAGGCGATCAAGGAAACGCTGACGAGATCGGCGCTAGGCGAATAGGTTCACGACCGTGACCCAGCGCCCTCCGAGGAGCCAGCCGGCGGCGGGGAGGATCCACCGGAACACGAGGTCGATCCCGCCGAGGAAGACGACGGCCAGGAGCACGACGAAGCCATAGCGCTCGGCTGCCATCATGAACCGCCGGCCCGCGGGGGGCAGGAAGTACGTGACGACGCGGGAGCCGTCAAGAGGCGGAATCGGGATCAGGTTGAACGCGGCGAGGATGATGTTGTACACGACGAACACGCCGAGGAAGAAGAAGAGGGCCCGCGCGGCATAGCCGGCGAATCCGACGGAGCTGAACAAAACTTCGTTGGGGACAACCGGAAGGAGAAGCCTTCCCGCGGCCGTCGCGCAGACCGCGAGGGCGAGGTTCGTGCCCGGGCCGGCGAGGGCAACGTAGAGCATGCCGCGAAAGGGGTTCCGGAAGTAGTTCGGGTTGATCGGCACCGGCTTCGCCCAACCGATCAGCGGAAGCATTGCGCCCGGAGTGAGCCAGTTGAAGACGGCGAGCGCGATGGGGACGAGGAGCGTCCCGATGGGATCGATGTGGGCGAGCGGGTTGAGGCTGAGGCGGCCCTTCGCTCGGGCCGTCGGATCGCCGAGTCGAGCGGCCACGTATCCGTGCGCGACCTCGTGCAGCACGATGGCCATGAACACGGCGACGAGCGACAAGATCACTCGCAGCACGGCATCGGCACTCATTCGTCCTCCTCCAGGCGGACCGTGAGTGTACTCTCGTGGTCGACGATTGCCAGGCCGGCAGGCGCGTTCTTCGGCTTTCGGACGTGCTTCACCTTGGTCACCGTCACCTGAACGTTCCGGCCGCGTTC
>JAPLGD010000111.1 GCA_026390345.1 Candidatus Bipolaricaulota bacterium
GTCGTGACGACGGAGGGCGGGGAACCGCTGCATGCGGACCGCGTCCTCGTCGCTGTCGGCCGGCGCCCCAACTCGGGCGGCCTCGGTCTCGAGCGCGTCGGCCTCTCTCCGGACCGGCGCGGTGCCCTCGCGGTCGACGAGAACTTGCGAACAACGGCGGATGGCGTCTACGCGATCGGTGACCTCGTCGCCGGCCCGATGCTTGCCCACAAGGCGACCGCCGAGGGAGTGGCGCTCGCCGACACGTTCGCCGGCGAGCCGCCGGCGCGATTCTCCGCCGAGGAGATCCCGCAGGCGATCTTCACCGATCTGGAGGTCGCCTCCGTCGGGATATCGGAGAAGACCGCCAAGGAGCGAGGGATCGAGATTCTGGTTGGACGGTTCCCGTACGCCGCGCTCGGGAAGGCCCTCGGAATGCGAGAGCCGGACGGCTTCTTTCAGGTGGTCGCCGACGCCGGCGACCATCGGCTGCTCGGGGTCCAGATCCTCGGCGCCGAGGCGTCAGACCTGATCGGGGAGGCCGCCGTCGCGGTGCGGAACAGAATGACGCTCGAGTCGGTGGCGCACACCGTGCACGCGCACCCAACGCTCCCCGAAGGCCTCCAAGGAGCCGCGGAGCACGCACTCGGCCGCGCTCCAAGGAGCCGCGGAGCACGCACTCGGCCGCGCGATCCACACCGCCAACCGCTGATCTCGCGGGGACCTGGCTGCTCAGCCGAGGGCTCTGCAGCCAACTGAGGAAGAAGACGCCGGGGCACCGCCCTCCGCGGAGCCCCGGCCAACCAAGCAGCTGCTCGCCGCGAGGACAGGACCGAGCGAGCTAGACTTTCGTCCGCTTCCCGACCTCGGCGTTCTCGTGCACTTCGAGCGTTTCCGTGTACTCGATGTTCTTGATGTGACACCCCGGCCCGATGACGACGCGCTTTCCCCGCACAACGTCCGCCGTAGTGTCCTCAAGCGCGATCTCGTCGCCCTCGATCGACGTCGTCGTGAGCTCCGCGGCCGCGCCGCGCCAGAACATGCGCACGAGGCCGTCGAGGAAGATGCCCTTCTCGCGAAGGCCGCCGCGCTCGACGTGGATCGACTCCCCGCCGATCTCCCGCTGGCCGCTCAGCTTCACGTACTCGCTCGAGAGGTTCCCCGAGACGCGGAACGACCCCGAGCACTTCATCTCTTTGACCTTGGCGTCGCCTTCGATGCGCCCCGCGCCGCTGACCGCCATCTCATCAGCCGTCACAGGTCCGTCGAACACGCCGCTTCCCGAGACGGAAATCTGCACAGCCTCTGTCTTGCCGGAGAACTTCCCCGCGCCGGAGATGCGGATCTCGTCTGCCTTTAGATCGCCGTCCACCTTGCCCGCGCCGGCGATGGAGACCCGCGCGTAGTCGCCGCCGCTCAGTTTCCCGGCTCCCGACAGACTGATCGATCGTCGTTCGTCGCTCATCGTTCCTCCTCCGGTGCGCGTCGGCCCGAGCCGAGCCCCTCGCCCTTTGCCGCGACGTCCAGCTTGATCCGGTTGAGCAGATCCTGAAGGTCCACTCGCTCAACCGGGGTGACGTCGAGATCGAAGACAGCGTCGGATGGCGCGATCACCACCAGGCTGATTTCGGCCGAGATTCCCCCGCCGGAGACCCGCTTCCGCAGGAGGTGAAGGTCGAGACGGCCGGCCGTGATTCGTTCCAGGAGCGCCTCGTCGACCCGCGCTCGCAGCGTGCGCTGCACAAGGTCGAGTTCCTCAGCTCGCGCCGCCGGCTTCAGGCGGCTCACCGCGCCCACGCACAGCGCATCCTGGATGGAGAGCGTCTTCTTCGGCGTCGTGTCGATGTCACACGCCTCGAGCACCGACGCGTCGACGCCCTTGAGACGGCGAATCCTTTCGAGGGACACCTGCAGCTTGGCGTTCACCTCTTGCGTAATCACGTCGGCGAGGTCGTCGAGCGGATGGGTGTCCTTCATGTCCTTGATCCGCTCGATTCGCGCGAGGATCTTCTCGCGCGGGAAGAACGTCTCCTGCCCCGTGAACGTTGAGCGTCGAACGAACCACGCCTCCGGAATCAACCCCTTGCGCTTCCACCGGTAGAGCTGCCCGTAGGAGATCCCCGCCAACTCAAGAACCTCCTTCTTCGAGACCAGCTGCTCCTCGTCCATGGGTGACACCTCCGAGAGCCACACGCCTAGGTCGTATCTCGATCCGTCTCGGATACTTGAGGGCGCACAGCTCGAGGCATTGTAACAG
>JAPLGD010000032.1 GCA_026390345.1 Candidatus Bipolaricaulota bacterium
CTTCTGGAGTTCTCGACTTCGTGGCGCGCGGCATCGCCGCGCTGACCGCTCACGGAGCCGTCGTGGCTGGAATCGTTCTCCTCTGGGGGACCGCAATCCTCTCAGGCGTCGTCGGAAGCATCCCAATCACCATGGTGATGATCCCCGTCTTGCTGGCCTTCGGCGCCCAGGGCGGCGAGATCGGCCCCTTGTGGTGGGCACTCGCGATCGGCGCGGGGTTCGGCGGGAACCTGACACCCATCGGCTCCGCGGCTGGCGTTCTGATGCTCTCGCTCGGCCGTCGGTGGGGCACTCCGATCACGGTCCGCCGCTGGTTCCAGAGTGCACTTCCTGCGACCCTTGTGAGCTGCGCCGTCGGAACGATCGGCCTGTTCGTCATCATCATCCTCCGCCTCTGGTAGCGGGCGCGCACGGCCTGCGGCCGGTGCGCGGATCTCTCGGGTCGCTGTTGGAGAACCCCCGCCGCTCGACTACGATCATCGCATGGCCGGCCTGTTCGAATTCGAGTCCAGTTCCGAGCAACCGCAGGGGGACAGCCCCCTCGCGGATCGGATGCGGCCGCGGTCGCTCGACGAAGTGGTCGGGCAGAAGAGCCTCCTCGGCAAGGACGGTCCTCTGCGGGCGGCGATCGAGAAGGGGATGTGCCGGTCGTTCCTCTTCTGGGGCCCGCCGGGAACGGGCAAGACCACGGTGGGCCGCATCCTCGCCGAGCGTACAGGAGCGCGCTTCGTGCACCTCTCCGCCGCGCTCGCGGGCGTGAAGGAAGTGCGTGGCGTGCTCGAAGCTTCGCAGTTCCGATGGCGGGCCGAACGCAAGCGCGACCTCCTCTTCCTCGACGAGATCCACCGCTTCAACCGCGCGCAGCAGGACGTGCTCCTCTCGTACATCGAGGAAGGCAGCGTCATGTTCGTTGGGGCAACGACCGAGAATCCGTCGTTCGCCCTCACCTCGGCGCTTCTGTCGCGCAGCCAACTCTTCCCGTTCGGTCCCCTCGAGGATGCTGACCTCGTCCGTCTGATCGATCGGGCACTGGTGGATGAGCGGGGGCTTGCCGGTGCGTTCCGTCTTGACGAGCCAGCGCGGCAGCTTCTGCTCGCCGTGGCGGACGGGGACGCACGCCGGGCGTTGACGGCTCTCGAGCTTGCCTCTTCCATTGCGGATGGGACAAGCATCGACGAGGCCACCGTGTCGCGCGCCGTGCAGCATAAGGGGTTCCGCTACGACCGCGCCGGCGACGAGCACTACAACCTGATCTCGGCTCTCCACAAGTCGATCCGCAACTCGGAGCCCGACGCCACCCTCTACTGGCTGGCGCGCATGCTGGAGGGAGGCGAGGACCCGCGCTTCATCGTCCGGCGATTGCTGCGTGCCGCATCAGAAGACGTTGGCCTCGCCGACCCAGGGGGCCTCGAACAGGCGGTCGCGGCATGGAAGGCCGTCGAGGTGATGGGACTGCCGGAGTGCGAGCTCGCGATCGCCCAGGCTGCCGTGTACCTCGCGTGCGCACCGAAGAGCAACGCGCTCTACGTAGGCCTCGGCGCGGCCCGCGCCGACGTGGAGCAGCGTCCGGTCGAGGAGGTCCCGCTTCACCTGCGGAACGCCCCGACGGCAATGATGCAAGGCCTGGGGTACTCGAACGGGTACCTCTACGCGCACGATTTCGCGGACGGCGTGGCCCCGATGTCGTGCTTGCCCGCCGCTTTGGCTGATCGGCGCTACTACGTTCCCACCAACCGTGGCGGAGAGCAGGGGCTGAAAGAGCGTCTTGAGCGTCTTCGGAAGTTGGCACGAAGCGCCCCAGCCCCGTCCGACGGCGCGGCACCGCCCAGCCGGGCGCCCTAGGGGTTCTTCTTCTCCTGGCTGTCGATGTACTGCAGGATCGCTTCCACGATGAGGTAGTTCACCGATCGGTCCCGTTTGTGTCCCAGCTTGGAGAGCCGATCCATCAGCTTCTGCCCCGCTTTCGATTTCGGGATATAGATGGAGATCGCGTTGTCTCGCTTAACCATCGCCGTCACCCCTCGCAACCTATTATAGTCTATTGCATGACGAAAGGCAAGAGCCCCCCCGAGAGCGAGGGGCTGCCTGCAGTTCCTAGCGTCTGACTACTGGTGCAAATGGCGCTTGATATCGAGCTTCACGCTCTTCTGGAAGGGTTCGTCGACAAGCGAGATGCACTCCTTGTTCTTGATGCGCTTGAACATCGCGAGGTTCTCGCTCTTCTCGCGGATGATCTCCCAAAGGAGATCCATCGCGGCGTCACGATCGCTGATGCCGTGGGCCTTCAGGTACGTCCAGTTGGGGTAGATCTTGGCGCAGACGGCGGGAGCCCCCTGTCGCTCGCCTTCGTGGACCATGATCTCTTCGATGGCGGGGATGTTCGCGAACTCCCACTCGATCTCCTCGGGGTAGACGTTCTTCCCCGTCTCGAGAACGATCACGTTCTTCGCCCGACCGCAGATCAAGAGGCGGCCGTGGTCGTACGTCCCGAGGTCTCCCGTGTGGAACCACCCGTTCGGCTCGAGCACTTCCGCGGTGGCCTCGGGGTTCTTGTAGTACCCCTTCATAATGTTCGGCCCACGAGCGAGGATTTCCCCCACGCCGTTTTCGTCGGGACGGTCGATGCGCAGCTCCACCCCCTCGACGGCCGCCATGCCCGGCTCCGAAGGGAATGCCTCAGCCATCGACAGCAACGGAGAGGTCTCGGTGAGGCCGTACCCCTCCATGGTGCCGAGGCCCATGCGGCGGAAGCCGGCCGCCGCCGTGGGGTTGAGGGGGGCGCCGCCCGAGGTGAAGAACCGGAACTGCTTGCCGAACAGCTTGTTTCGAACCAGTGCCCCCATAAGGGTCGGAGACGAACGGTCGATCAGCCGCTTAAGGGCGCTCTTCTCGATCGATTCGCGCACCCGACCGTACAGCACGTTATACAGCTTGGGAACGCCGAGGATGATCGTCGGACGGGCCTTCTTCATCACTTCAGCGAGGTTCCGATCCACCGGCGTGTACGTGGTCGTCGCGCCGGCGAAGAGCGCCGTGACGAGGGTGATCGTGAGGCCGTAGATGTGGTTCCATGGGACGATCGAGAGGAACCGGTCGGTCGGCCCGAGATCCACGGTCTTGAGCGCGGCAAGCGCGTTGGCCGAGATGTTGGAATGCGTCAGCATTGCACCCTTGGCGTTTCCCGTCGTCCCTGACGTGTACATCAGGATCGCCAGGCTGGACGAGTCGACCTCTACGCGGGGAAGAGGGGTCTTTCCTAAGAGAAGCGCATCGAGGAAGAGGACGTCGTCCTGTTTCGCGCGATCCATCGAGATGACGAACGTTCCCTTGAGGACACCCTGCTGGAGGTCCGCGATGTCGTCGATCTTGCTGCCGGAGCAGAGAATGCCCTTGACTCCCGCTTCCGCGAGGATTCGCTCGATCTCGCCCTTCTGCAGCTCGGGGTCCAGCGGAACGACGGTCGCCCCGCTGTGGAGAATCGCGAAGAAGATCGTCGCCCATGCCGCACGGGGTTTGGAGATGAGAGCAACTCGATCCCCCGCGACGACGCCCAGCTCCGACAAAGCCCGAGCCAGACGGCCGACCATCTCCCCGAGGCGGCCGTAGGAGATCTCGTTCAAGACGAGTTGAACGCCGCGTCCGCTCTTTCTCTCCTTTGGGATCGGCATGCACAACGCGATCCGATCCTTGTGGGCCTCCACCGCCTCCTCGAACAGCTTTGACACCGTTGGGTACATCGACCTCATCCTCCCTTACTGCTGTTGGGCTTCCTACGCCCCGGCGCCCGATCGGACTACTCGGCGAGGTACTGCTCGGCCTCGAGGGACGCCGTCGCGCCCTCCCCGGCCGCAATGACGGCCTGGGCATAGCGATGGGCGTCGATTCGTGCATCCCCCGCGGCGAAGATCCCGGGGATTGACGTGCGCAGACGGGAATCGGTGACGATGTACCCGTCCGAATCGAGGGGAACGCTACTACGAAGGAACTCCGTCTGCGGCATGTGGCCGACGCTGACGAAGATCCCGTCAGTCGGAACCTCTTCGATCTCTCGGTCGTCGAGGCGGCGAAGGCGGACCGCTGTCACGCTACGGTCGCCCACCACCTCCGCGACCTCCCGGTTCCACAGGAAACGGATCTTCGGGTGCGACTCGGCCCGGCGCCGCAGCAGCCCCGAGGCCCGAATCGCCCGCGGATCCTCTTCCGGGTGACGGACGACGATCGCGACGGAGTCTGCAAACCGCGTCAGAAAGAGCGCCTCCATCAACCCCGAGTCTCCGGCTCCCACCACCACCACTCGCTTGCCTTGGAAGAAGAACCCGTCGCACGTCGCGCAGTAGGACACGCCTCTTCCTTTGAGACGCGCGGAACCCTCTGCGGAGAGCTCCCGCGGCCGCGATCCCGGAGCAAGGATGACGGCCCTCGCTTCGATAGGGTGCCGCGAAGTCACGACGCGGTGGATCCGTCGGCCGGGTTCGATGCGGAGCGCTTCGTCCTGAACGATCTCCGCGCCGAGACGCTCGGCCTGGCTTCGGAGCGCCGTCATCAGTTCCGGCGCCGAAACCGGCTCCGCAAAGCCGGGCCAGTTCTCGATGCGGTCGGTTTCGTTGAGTTGTCCGCCCGGGATTCCCTTCTCGATGACGAGCGTCGAGCGGAGGGCGCGCCCCGCATACACCGCCGCCGTCATCCCCGCCGGGCCGGCGCCCACAATGACCACGTCGTGGCGAGCCACCGTCTCGGTCATGGCTGGGATTATAGGAAAGCGCTACGAAACGTCAAAAGGCCCGAGGTCGAGCACACCTTTCGCCTTCTCCACAACCTGCGAGACCTTGAGGCGCGCTTCGTCGAGCGCCTTCTTCGCGGAAGCCGCCAAGTCGAGTCCCTGCTCGAACAGGGCGATCGCCTCGTCGAGCGGGATGTCCTCTCGTTCGAGCGCGGAGGTGATCTCCTCCAACTTCTCCAGCGCTTCTTCGATCTTCACTCCTCGTGCACCTCCTCGACCGACGACGTGAGTCGGCCCTTTGCAAGCCGCGTGGTGATGCTCGTCCCGGGGACGACCGAACTCGCATCGCGAAGCGGGCGCGACATCCCCTCGGCGTACGTGATCGAGAACCCGCGCTCTAGGGGGCGCGTGGGGCTCGACAGCCGCAGCACCGCATCCAGCCGCGCCAGTCGCTCGTGCGGCCGCTCGAGCGCCCGCCTCGGGGCGCGGGAAAGCATCGCCGTTTGAAGATCGAGTCGTTGCTCGGCCGTCTCAAGAAGGCGGCTCGGAGTCCGGAATAGCGGGCGTCGGAGTCCTGCCTGAAGCCGCAACTCGGCACCTTCCAAGCACGTGCGCAGCGCTCGACTTGCTCGATCGACGCACCGTGTCACCTGTTCTGCAACGTCCGAGGCGTCGGGCGTCACGAGCTCGGCTGCGGCGGTCGGCGTAGCCGCACGAAGATCGGCGATGAAGTCCACGATGGTGAAGTCGATCTCGTGACCCACCGCCGACACGACGGGAATCGGAGATGCGTACACGGCGCGGGCCAGGCGTTCATCGTTGAACGGCGCCAGGTCCTCGGCCGCTCCGCCTCCGCGTCCGATCAGGATGAGGTCGACCGGGCTTTGGGTCTGCGAGAACTGGATAGCTCGATCGAGGGCGGCCACGAGCTCCTCGGGAGCCGCATCTCCCTGGACCGAAGACGGGAAGAGGAGAAGCTCGGCGATCGGCCAACGCCGCGACAGCACCGAAACGATGTCGTGGAGGGCCGCCCCGGTCGGCGACGTCACGACACCGATCCGCGTCGGGAAGGCTGGAATCGGCTTCTTGTGCTCCGGATCGAACAGGCCCTCGGCTTGGAGCTTCTGCTTGAGTCGCTCGAACGCCGCCTGAAGAACGCCGGCACCGACGGGTTGCACGAGCGTGGCAACGAACTGGTACCGACCTCGCGGCTCGTAGATCGTGACCTTGCCGAACGCGAGGACCACCGTCCCGGGCTCGATCGCGGAGAGGATCGGCGACCGGCTTCGGAAACGGACGGCGCTCACCTCGGCGTCCTGGTCCTTCAGGGTGAAGTACATGTGGCCCGAGCTGGCGTGCGAGATCTCGGAGACCTCTCCCTTCACCCAAACCCCTCCCAGGCCGCCCTCGACGATCTCCCGGGCGGTCCGGTTCAGCTCGGATACGGTATAGACGTGCTCTTCGGCCATCTGAATCGGCGAGAGTGTACCGGGCCGGCGCCTGACGGAGTACCGCACGGGTGTCCGGCCCGAGTACCGTCCCGATGTCCGGCTCCGGCGTCGATGCCGGTGTCCGGCTTCAGCTTCGGTGCCGGTAACCTTGAAAGCCAGCGGGCTTCACACTATAGTACCGGCATGCTTGACGGTAGCGGAAGCCGCTTCCCGGTCACGATGCGTCTCAAGAAACGCACGGACTTCCTCCGGGTCTTCCGAAAGGGCGCAACGTGGTCCGGGGCGTGTTTTGCTCTTCACGTCCTTCCGAGGGCCGAGGGTCCTCGTCTGGGGATCGTCATCTCGCGCAAGTACGGGACGGCGGTGGAGAGGAACCGCGCCAAGCGGCGGATCCGCGAGGCATTTCGAGCGAACACGGAGCGGCTGCCGAACGCGGACATCCTCGTGAGACCGAGCCCCGCCTGCCGTGAAGCGACCGTGGACGAGATCGCAGAGCTTTTGATCGAAGGAGCGAGCCGAGCGATCGGACGATAGGGAGGAACGCCGATGAATCAAGAGACGATCTACCTCACGAAAGAAGGGTACGAGCTCATGCAACAGGAGCTCGAGAAGGTCGAGAAGACCCTCTACGAGGAGATCCCGGAGAAGTTGAAGACCTCGAAGCTGAACGGCGGCGACCTCCGCGAGAACAAGGAGTACATGTACCTGCAGAGCCAGCAGGAATACTACGAGCGCGAGGTGCGGCGTCTGCAGTCGATCCTCGAGGTCGCCGAGGTCCTTCCCGATGAAGCCATCTCGAAGGACGTTATCGGCATCGGATCGAACTTTCTCCTTCAGGACCTCACCTTGAAGGAAAGCGGCACATTCACTCTCGTGAGCCCCGCCGAGGTCGACCTCGAGACCGGCAAGATCTCGGTTGCGTCCCCCGTCGGGCGGCTCCTGCTCGGGAAGCGCGAAGGGGATCAGGTGAAGGCCGAGTTTTCTTGGGGCTCCTCACGCTTCCGCGTGATCGCGATCAACAAGTAGGCGGGCGGGGAGACCATGTCCGATCCCTTGGTCCGCGCGCGCCTCGAGAAGATCGATGCGCTGAGAGCAGAGGGTGTCGATCCGTTCCCGGCGCGAGTTCCGGCTTCCGAACGCATTGACGAGGTCCTTCGCCGCCACGGAAACCTTGCCGCCGAGGAGCACAGCGGTGCTCGGGCCGCGGTGGCCGGGCGGCTGATGGCTCGCCGCCAGATGGGAAAGGCGTCGTTCCTCGATTTGAGAGACGGATCCGGGAAGATCCAGATCCACGCGGCCGCTGATCGGCTCGGCGACGCAGCCTACGGCCGGATCTGCGACGTCGACGTCGGCGACTTCTTGCACGTCGTGGGCGAGGTGTTTCGAACGAAGCGGGGCGAACTGACGGTTGCCGCGGAGTCGTTCACGTTCCTCGCGAAAGCGATCCGCCCACTGCCGGAGAAGTGGCACGGTCTGAAGGACGTCGAGTTGCGGCACCGGCACCGCTCGCTCGACCTCATTTCGAACGACGAAAGCCGCGCCACCTTCGTGCGGCGCGCGCGAATGCTCTCGATTGTGCGCCGCGTGCTCGACGAGCGCGGTTTCATGGAAGTCGAGACGCCGATCCTGCAGCCGATTCCCGGCGGGGCGTCGGCGCGTCCGTTCGTCACGCACCACAACGTCTTGGACGCGGATCTCTACCTGCGGATCGCGCTCGAGCTCTACCTGAAGAGGGTCCTGATCGGCGGCATCGACCGCGTCTACGAGATCAGCAAGTGCTTCCGCAACGAGGGGATTTCGACCGAGCACAACCCCGAGTTCACGATGCTCGAGCTGTACCAGGCGTACGCCGACTACGGGGACATGATGAGCCTGGTCGAAGACCTTGTCGGCACGCTCTTCCGCGAGATCGTGGGCTCGACGGTCGTCGACTACCAAGGGAAGCAACTCGACTTCACGCCACCATGGCGACGAGTCAGCATGCTCGGCGCGATTGCCGAGGCGTCGGGCATCGACCTCTCCGATCGCGACGTGGCCGCCATCCGTCGAAGGGCGAAGGCGAAGGGCGTCGACCTCCCCGAGGGCCCGTTCCCGAAGCTCGTCGACGAGTTGTTCGACCGATTCGTCGAGCCGGGCCTCGTCCAGCCGACGTTCATCACCGACTACCCCGTCGAGATTTCGCCCCTCGCGAAGAGCAAGGCGGGCGAGGAAGGGCTTACGGAGCGATTCGAGCTGTTTGTCGTCGGCATGGAGATCGCGAACGCGTTCAGCGAGCTGAACGATCCCGTGGATCAGCGGAAGCGATTCGAGGACCAGGAGCGGCTGCGGGCGGGCGGCGACGATGAGGCTCAGCGGATCGACGAGGACTTCCTGTTTGCCATGGAGCATGGAATGCCGCCGACGGGAGGCATGGGCGTCGGCCTCGACCGTCTGACGATGCTTCTCTCGAATTCTGCATCGATCCGGGACGTGATTCTCTTTCCCGCGCTCCGCAGGAAGGACGAGGCGTGACCACCTGGAATCGTTTCGTCGACCGGCTTGAGATCCTGGGCGACGTCGCACACGCGTGGGACGTCCGTGCGATGGATGCGATCAGCGGCGTCCGTCTGTTCCAGCGGGTTCCGCGCTTCTTCCGCGCCGCGACGTACCTCGGCGACGGGTATCTGTGGGGCGCACTGGCCCTCGGACTTCTCCTCTTCGGGCAAACCGTCGACCGCTGGAACGTGTTCTTCGCGTTCTGCGTCACGGTCGTCAACATCGCCGTGCTGCGGCTTCTGAAGCTTGTGTGCGCGCGCGAGCGCCCAGACCTCATCGTCGACGGCCCACGGGCGCGAATGATCGATACGTACTCCTTCCCGTCGGGGCACGCGACGACGTCGTTCGGGATCGCCTGGATCGTCTCGTCCTGCTACCCGTACCCCGTTGTTCAGGGCCTTGTTTATGCCGTCGCGGCGACGATCGCCCTCTCCCGAGTCTGCGTTCGCGAGCATTTCCTCTTCGACGTGCTGGCCGGCGCCGCGCTCGGGACTTCCATTGCCGCCGGAATCTTGCCGCTTCTCCGCTCGGTTCTGCTTTGACAGCACTTCAGGGCGTCCCGTAGAATCTCTGTGTCCAGAACCGAAAGCGTGACCAAGGAGCGTTCGATGAAACAACACTTCTCGAGTCGTGCCGCAGGCGCAAGACGATCCGCAATCCGCGAGCTTCTCAAGCTGACCGAACAGCCGGACATCATCTCGTTCGGCGGCGGCCTTCCCGCGCCGGAGAGTTTCCCGCACGAGGAACTCGCCGTCATCGCGGCGGATCTGTTGCGAAACGACTACCGCAATGTCCTGCAGTACGGAACGACAGAAGGAAGTCGGACCCTGCGACGGGCGATGGTCGAGTGGCTGCGGCCGCAGGGGATTGACGTGACCCTGGACGAGCTCTTGGTGACGTCGGCGTCTCAACAGGGGCTCGACCTTCTCTGCAAGGCGTTCTTCGACCCCGGAGACGTGGTGTTCTGCGACCTGCCGACCTACCTTGGCGCGGTGCAGGCGTTCTCCCTCTTCCAAGCGGACAAGATTGGCGTTCCGCTCGAGGAGGACGGAATGGACATCGGCGTGCTCGAGGAGAAGATCCGCGAGGCGCGCGCCGCGGGGAAGAAGCTGAAGGGGGTCTACGTCATCCCCGACTTCCAGAACCCGAGCGGAATCACGATGTCCCTCGCGAAGCGCAAGGCGCTCCTTGCCGTCGCACAGCGAGAGGACCTGCTCATCTTCGAAGACGATCCGTACGGCCACCTGCGCTTCGCAGGAGAGCCGATCCCGTCGATCTTCAGCATGGACCGCGAAGGACGGACGATCCTCCTCCTGACCTTCTCGAAGGTCATGGCGGCCGGCCTGCGCCTCGCCGTGATGGCCGCCCGCGGCGACCTCATGGACGCGTTGGTGCGGGTCAAGCAGCCGACCGACCTGTGCACGTCGAAGTTCACCCAGATGCTGGCGGCGCGCTACATGAACGAGTACGGACTCGACCGGCACTTGGAGGACATCCGGCCGATCTACCGCGAGAAAAAGGAAGCCATGATCCGCGCGCTGGAGAAGCACATGCCGGACGAGGAAGGCCTTCGCTGGACGAACCCGGACGGCGGACTCTTCATCTGGGTCTGGCTCCCCGAGGGTGTTGACGCCGAGGAGATGCTCGGACGCGCCATCGAGCACCATGTTGCCTACGTTCCCGGGTCCTCGTCGTACGTCGACGGCGACGGGAAGAACACGATGCGGCTTTCCTTCTCTCTGTGCACGCCGGCCGAGATCGACGAAGGGATTCGCCGACTGGCCAAGGTTGTGGCGGAGACGATCGCGGCGCGAAAGGTAGGAGCCGCGGCGTAGACTTTGGATGCCCTTTGTGCAATGAAACGGGGCGGCGGCGACAGGCCGGCGCCCCGTATCTCTTCCTGAGTTAGAGAAGATCTCCCGGCAGCGTGCGGACGAACGACGTCACGAGACGGATGGTGTTTTCGAAGTCGTTCAGGCGGAGTGTTGAAACCGGGGAGTGGATGAAGCGGCACGGGACGGAGACGATGCCCGTCAGGACGCCTCCGCGCGACAGGTGGATCGAGCCGGCGTCCGTGCCTCCGTAGGTCGGCAGCTTGTACTGGTACGGGATCGACTCGGCGTCCGCCACCCGTTCGAGGGCGCGCACAACCTTCGGGGACACGATGATCGATCGGTCGGCGACGCTAATCGCCGGACCGCGGCCGAGGCGCGTCGGTTGGCTCTCTTCCGGGACGCCGGGCATGTCCGCACCGATGGTTCCTTCGACCGCCAGGGCGATGGAGGGATCGAGATGGAATGCGGCCGTCTTCGCCCCGCGGAGCCCGACCTCCTCCCCGAACACGAACGCGAACGCAAGGGTCAAGGACGGTTTCCTGTCCGCGAGGCGGCGAGCCGCCTCCACGAGCACGGCGCACCCGGCGCGGTCGTCGAGCGCCTTTCCCGTCACGTACCCCTCGCACAGCGGGCCAAACGGGTAGTGGATCGTGAACGGGTCTCCGATTTGGATTCCAAGGTCGGTCGCCTCCTGACGCGACGTTGCGCCGAAGTCGACAAACATCTTCTCCATCGGAATGGGCTTGTGCCGTTCTTCTTCGGAGAGGATGTGCGGCGGCGCGCAGCCGATCACGCCGAAGCGTTTCTCGCCATTGCGGGTCACGAGGACAACCCTGTGACCCGGGACGATGCGCTCGTCCCATCCGCCGATCGGGGCGAACCGGACGTATCCCTTGTCATCGACCCACTTGACGAGGAATCCGACCTCGTCCATGTGCGCGTCGAGCATCATGACGCGCTTGTCCTTGCCGTGGCGGACGGCGATCAGGTTTCCGAGGGTATCGACCGAAACGTCATCCACGAACGGCGCAACGCGGGCGCGGAGGACCTCCCTCACCTCGTCCTCGAACCCGGACACGCCGAACGCGTCGGAAAGCTCTCGCAAAAGCTCTATAGGCTGCATGCTCTTCCTCCTTCGGGAAATGCGAGAAGCGGAGTATACGGCGGCCCCTAGGAGCGCTGCACGCGGGAGGGTGAATCGGTGCGGGCGCCCAGGCGGGAGAGGATTCGCTCGGCTAGGGTTTTCGACACTCCAGCAAACGCGGCGACCTCGTCGGCCGACGACGCAAGGATTCGGTCGACGGAGCCGTAGTGTTGAATCAGAGCCGCCTTCCTCTTCGGGCCGACGCCCGGAATCTCGTCGAGGACGGAGGCGAAACTTCTCGAGGTGCGAAGCCGCCGGTGGTAGGCCACGGCAAACCGGTGCGCCTCGTCGCGCACGCGCCGGAGAAGCAGGAGCGCCGCGCTGTCCGGCGGAAGCACGACGGGGTCTTTCTCTCCCGGCCGATACACCTCTTCCAGCCGCTTGGCGAGGCCGATCGCGTCGAGGCCCTCGATGTTCAGCTCCTCCAGGACGGCGAGTCCGACGTTCAGCTGGCCCTTTCCGCCGTCGACGACGAGGAGGTCGGGAAACTCGGCGAACTTCCCGTGCGAGATGGTTGGGTCGTTCATCTCCGCGAGTCCGCGGCGGAATCGCCGACGCAAGACCTCGGCCATCATGGCGTAATCGTCGGGCTTCCCGGAGATGTGGACCTTGAACTTCCGATAGGCGTCGCGGCGCGGGCGGCCGTCCTCGAAGACCACCATCGACCCGGTCGCCTCGCCGCCCTGGGTGTTCGAGATGTCGAACGCTTCGATTCGCTGCGGGAATCCGGAGAGCGAGAGGGCGTCGGCCAGTTCGACCAGGGCCGCCGTGGCATCGGCCTTGACGGCGTCCTCCTTGGCGCTCCCTTTGAGAGCGAAGCGAGCGTTGTCGTCGGCGAGGGCAACGAGGCGTCGCTTCTCCCCTCTCTTGGGAACGACGAGTCGGACGCGCGAGCCGCGCAGAGACGACAGCCACGCGGCGGTTTCCTCAGCGTCGGCGACCTCGGCGGGAAGCAGGATCTCGGCCGGCACAAATGACGCGTTGGCGTAGTACTGGGTGAGGAAGGAACCGACGACGTCGGACGCGGAAGGGTCGGCGGGTGCGCGGAGGTGGTACGTCTCGCGCCCCGCCAGCCTCCCGGAGCGAACGAGGAAGACCTGGACGGTCGCTCGGTCGCCTTCCATCGCGAGGCCGAGGGCGTCGCGATCCTCCGCGTCGGCGAACGCCACGGACTGCTGTTCCAGGCTTCGCGAGAGTGAGCCGATTCGGTCGCGGATCCCGGCCGCCTTCTCGTACTCCTGTCGTCCCGCGGCCTCCTCCATCTCCTTCTCGAGCCGCCCGACCAAACCGGCGATCCGTCCCTCGAAGACGAGGGCCGCTCCGTCCACGGCGTGTGCGTACTCCTCGCGCGTCACCAACTCCGCGCACGGACCGAGGCAGCGGCCGATGTGGTAGTTGAGGCAGGGTCGGCGCGGTGTCGCAAGCGGCAGGTTGAGGTTGCACGTGCGGGTCGGGAAGAGTCGTTGAGCGAGCCGGAGCGTGGACCGCATCGCCTTGACGTTTGTGTACGGCCCGAAGTGACGTCCGCTGCCCTGGCGCCGCCGGACGACGAGGATCCGCGGGAAAGGCTCGTCGGTGATGCGCAGGTACGGGTAGCGTTTGTCGTCGCGCAGGCGAACGTTGAAGCGCGGCTGGTGCCGCTTGATCAGCGTGTCTTCGAGGATGAACGCCTCGGCCTCCGTGTTCGTACGGATGACCTCGAAGTCGGCGATCTCCGCAGGAGCGGACGCGGTTCCGGAGCACCGCGGCCTTTCCCACGTACAGAGTCTCCCCGTCGGCGTCCTTCATCACGTAGACACCGGGCGACGCGGGGAGCTCGGAGAGCTTCTGTTCGAGAGGATTCGTCATTCCACCGGCATAGTAGCGACTGGCCGAGAGGGCCTCAAAGCCGGACCGTCCGAAAGAAGGCGCCGCCGCACAGCGCATCGTGGAAGACCCGTGCGGCGCCGGTATAATAGCGTTCCAGACCCCACTTGGGGGCGTAGCTCTAATTGGGAGAGCGCCCGCCTTGCACGCGGGAGGATGGCGGTTCGAATCCGCTCGCCTCCACCACTTCGGGAAGAACCTACATACGAGCACTCCAGAGTGGAGAGTTCAGCGTACGTCGAACTGCGAACTGCCCGGAAGGGAGAGTTTTGCCCAGGCTACGTGGCTATGACCTCATCTTCGCTGCCCCGAAGGCCTTACCAGTGGAGTTTGATGCCAAGCCCCAACGCATCAAGCCCGGTGGTACTGACGGTCATGCTCCCTGACAGCTCGATGTCGGCGCTCAATCCAACACACGCTTCGACGTAGCTCATACCCCAGCCGAAGATCCCGCTCGGGTCCCCGAAGTAGTTGTTGATCAGCATGCGGTTCGTCCCACCGCAGCAGCCGTCGAAGACAGCCTCGATCGACAAGAGCTCCCAATACTGTCCGTAGTAGTCGTGCCCGTCGTCGATCGCGTCGTCCAACGTCTCGATCTTGCTGCCGTAGTCCTCGGTCGTGATCACAAACCACCCTGGGTCAAACACCGTGAGGTCCTTGACGGTGACCCCGTTCCATGTGCAGACGAGGGCTAGGCCGCCGAGCTCGAGACCGCTGATCTCCCAAGCGCTCGCTCCAAAGTCAATCGCGAAGTACGGTGTGAAGCAGGCAAGGCCGCCTGCTACGACGACATCGGGGGTCAGAGCGACGCTCTTCGTCTGGATTTCGTAAGTCACCTCGAGATCGAAGTCGAGCCAGGA
>JAPLGD010000097.1 GCA_026390345.1 Candidatus Bipolaricaulota bacterium
CAGCCGCGGCCCCCTCCACGACGGTGACAAGGGCCGGTGGTGACCACGGACCCAGGACCACGAACCGTCTCAGACGCACGGCGTCGACACCGCACGCGCGTGAGCTACTCTTACCGTCATGCCGAACTCGTCGAACGCGCGGTTTGTCCTCGTCGTCGCGTCCCTGGCGATCTTCCTCGCCGGTCTGATGGGTTCCTCCGTCAACATAGCGCTCCCGGCCATAGGTCGCCAGTTCGGAGTAGGCGCCGTTGCCGTCGGGTGGGTGACGACCGCCTATCTGCTCGCGGTCGCCGTGGGTCTCCTGCCGTTGGGCCGGCTCGCCGACCTCCACGGCCGAAGCCGCGCCTTCACCGCCGGCGCGGTCACGTACACGGCCGCCTCTCTCCTCTGCGCCGTGGCGCCCTCCTACGGCTTTCTGGTGGGGTTCCGGGCTCTTCAGGGGCTGGGCGGAGCGATGGTGGTCGGCACATCAACCGCGCTCGTCGCTTCGGCCTTCCCGCCCGAGGAGCGAGGGCGCGCCCTCGGCTGGAACACGGCCGCCGTCTACACTGGGCTGTCGCTCGGCCCGTTCCTCGGAGGCATCTTCACCACGCGCCTCGGCTGGCGCAGCCTGTTCGTCGCCAACGCGCCGCTCGGCCTCCTCGTCGTAATCCTCGCCGTCTGGCGGATTCGTGACGAGTCGACCGAATTTCGCGGGGCCCGGTTCGACCTTCCCGGCGCGCTCATCTACGGCGCGGGGATCGCCAGCCTGATGATTGGGTTTGCCGGACTGCCAGCGCTATCCAGCGTCGGTCTCCTTCTCCTCGGGGCAGCGACCCTCGTCGCGTTCGGCGTTTGGCAGCTCCACACCCGAAGCCCCCTCCTCGACCTGCGTCTGTTTCAGACGAACCGGACTCTCGCGCTGTCGAACCTCGCTGCGTTCGCGAACTACGCCGCCACGGCGGCCGTCGGATTTCTCCTCAGCCTCTACCTGCAGCACAACCGCGGCCTCACCGCGGAGGAGGCCGGCCTCACCCTGATCGCGCAACCCGTCCTGCAGGCGCTCTTCTCGCCGCTCGCCGGCCGGATGTCGGACCGCATCCCGCCGCGCATCGTCGCCTCCGTCGGAATGGCGATGACGGCGCTCGGCCTTGGTCTCTTGACCCTGTTGCGTCCGGACACCCCGATCCCGCTCCTCGTTGCCATCCTCGCCTGGCTCGGCCTCTCGTTCGCGCTCTTCTCGGCTCCGAACACCAACGCCGTGATGGGCTCCGTCGACCGGCACCTTTACGGCGTCGCCTCAGGGAGTCTCGCCACGATGCGCGCCCTCGGGCAGATGACGAGCATGGCTGTGGCGATGCTGCTTCTCTCGCTCTACGTCGGATCCTCGGCCATCAACGAGGCGAACGCAGCCCAGTTCCTCGCGAGCACACGCGTCGCGTTCGCCGTCTTCGCCGGCCTATGTCTTCTCGGGGTTTTCGCCTCGCTGGCGCGAGGGGCCGGAAGTGCCCCGTCCGCACGCCCCGCATCTACGAGCGCAGACACCACGCGTTCTTGAGTCGCCTCCCTGTTTTCCGTAGACTCGGGCGCTGTCGAGAAAAGGAGCCAGAGTGCGGTGTCGCATCGGAGTCTGCATCTTCGTGATCGTGATCCTTGCGGCGGGGTCCGCCGTAGCATCCACCGGTCCCACCCTCGGTGAGCTTCTCACCGAGGGCGCGCTTGGTCTTCTCGGCGGCGCGGCCGGTGCGGCGGACTCGATCGCCGCGGTCGGCCAGCTCACACCGCTCGCTTCGTCGCCCCTCGGCGGGACAGCCGTCGTCATCGCGACGCTCGCGCTCGGAACCGGAGTAGGAGCCTCGGTCGGGGTCCTCGTGGCGAGCGACATCCTCGACCTCGATGCTCGGCCGCTCGCCTGTCTGTCGGGAGGTCTTCTCGGCGGCCTTGTGGCCGCGTTCGCCGAGCCGATTCTCTACCTGTTCGGCGTGCCGGAAGCCGTCGCCGAGTTCCTCGGGTTCGCCCTCCTCCCGATCCTTCCCGCCGTCGGCGCCACCCTCGGGCTCAACCTTACGCTCCACCCGTAGGCTGCAGCTCTCCCTTCTCTTCTCCCTGTTGCCTAGTGGCTTTCCTTCCCTTGGCTTTCATGCTTGACTCTTCTAGTTTTCGCCAGGACACGCTCGTACAGTGGAGGGAAGGAGCGGGGAGCGATCATGTCGAGGCGATGGGCAATCGGACTCGTAGTCCTTGCCGGAGCGGCACTCTGCGTCGCGCTCATCCTCGCGGCCGGCCTCTCGCCGGCCGACCGCCCGAACTGGGAGCCAGTTTTCGGCGGCATTCCTCTCGCCGTGGACTCGACCGGCGCGCTCACGACCGATGATTTCGTCGTTCTTCCCAGCCGGACCTTCGTCGTGGGCTACGACAACGCCCGCATGGATCCCCTGTGGGTCTCCTACTCCGTGACCGCGCCGGTGCAGAGCGGCTCAGGACGATCGCGACCGTGGAAGACGGACGCGCGTACAACGGCCCGAGTCTCGGACGACGACTTCAAGTACACCGAGGGTGACTACGACCGCGGTCACATGGCGCCCAAAGCGGCGATGTATCGGTCGTACGGCCAGTCGGCCGTGGACGACACCTACACCCTGACGAACGCCTGCCCTCAGCGTCATGCGTTCAACGACGGCGTGTGGGGAGACCTCGAGGACCTCGTGCGGGAGGAGTACAGCGTCGCCCTTGATGAGGTCTGGGTCGTCTGCGGCCCCGTGTTCGACGACTCGAACCGCAGAGCCGTCCTCGTCAAGGATCGCGCGCACGCCAACTTGCCGCAGAAGCCTGTCGAGGTCCCGGACGCCTTCTACTGCATCCTGGTCGACCTTGTCGATGGCGCCCCGCGTGCCCTCGCCTTCCTGATCGACCACGGCGAGGGCTACTCCAGAGTCAACGCCAAAACGAGACTCTCGACGTTTCTCGTCAGCATCGATCGACTCGAACAGCTGACGGGGCTCGACTTCTTCTGGTCGCTCGACGACGCGATCGAGGACCCACTCGAATCGGCTCCCGCTATGCGAATGTGGTAGCGGCCTGCATCACGATGCAGGCGACACCCTACGGCGCCGCCGAGACGATGCCGATCTGTCCGATCCCCGCACTGAGCGTGATCTGCGCCACGCCGGTACCTAGGACGGCGTTGAGCGTTCGGCGAACGACACCCTGCGGCATAGCAGCCACATCCGGGAAGCCGGCGATTGTGACCTCACCCATTCCCACCGACGCCACAATCGTCGCCGAGACATCAGGGAGGGCGACAAGCTTGAT
>JAPLGD010000028.1 GCA_026390345.1 Candidatus Bipolaricaulota bacterium
CGAGGCCAACAAGCATTGGATCACGACAGCCGAGAAGATGAAGCTGACGAACAACGCGATCTACATGCACTGCCTGCCGGCGGATCGTGACATGGAGGTCACCGACGACGTCATCGACGGCCCGAACTCCGTGATCATCGAACAGGCGGCGAACCGCCTCCACGGCCAGAAAGGGATGATGGCCTGCATCATGGGCTAGAACGGGAAAGCACACCGCAGAGGACGCAGAGAGACGACCCATGGACCTGGGGAAAAGCCTGAATCAGACCACGGACCCGATCATCGGCGCCGCCGTCCGTGTGCACGCGGCGTTGGGTCCTGGGTTGCTCGAGTCGGCGTACGAAGCATGCCTGGAGTGCGAACTCGCTCAAGCCGGCCTGCGCGTGGACCGACAGCTGCCGCTGCCTATTGTGTATCGAGAGGTGAGGCTGGATTGCGGCTACCGCCTCGACCTGTTGGTCGAGCAGAAGGTCGTCGTGGAGGTGAAGTCCGTCCGGGAGATCGCGCCCATTCGTGAAGCCCAGGTGCTCTCCTACCTGCGCCTGTCCAGGTGCAAGGTTGGACTCCTCCTGAACTTCGATGTCCTGCGACTGAAGGACGGTATTCGACGGTTCGTCAACGAGTTCCCCGATCCTCTGCGCTCTCTGCGGTTCGTGCTGTTGCAAAGGAGGTTTCATGAGTTGGTTTGATCTCGCGGGACGGGACCTCATCAGCGAGCTTGATTGGACGAAGGAAGAATACGACGTCGCGATGAAGGTCACGGACCAGTTGAAGGGCGCGTACTACAGTCGCACCCCACACATGCGGCTCTCGCTCGAGGACAAGCCCGGTGCGGGGGAGACGGTGAAGGACACCGCCGAGGCGATGGAGCGGTACTGCGACGGGATCGGCATCCGCTTGCTCGACGACGCGGTCGAGCACTACGGGCAGGGCGACCTTGTGATGCAGAAGTTCGCCGAGCACTGCCGCGTGCCGATCATCAACATGGCGTCGGACATCAACCACCCGTGCCAGTCGCTGACCGACATCTATACGATGCACGAGAAGCTCGACGGAGCCGTCAAAGGGAAGAAGATCGTGATCATGTGGGCCTGGTCGCCGTGGATTCGCGGCTGGTGTTCGGTGCAGGGAACGGCGCTCATCTCGTCCTTGTACGGCATGAACGTCGTCGTGGCCAACCCACCCGAGTATGACCTTGACCCGAAGGTCATGCAGGATTGCCGCGACCTCGCGGCGGCGTCCGGCGGCTCGTTCGAGATCTCCCACAACCTCGACAAGGCCCTCGACGGGGCAGCCGTCGTCTTCCCGAGGAACTGGTTCACCAAGGACCGGTACGAGATCGGCAAGGAGAAGGAAGCCGAGATCGCGAAGAAGTATGTGAGCTGGAAGTACTCGACGGAGCGCCAGAAGAAGCTTGGCGCACCGGGACACCTCCTGCAGTGCATGCCCGTCGACCGCGGCAACGAGGCGGACGCCGAGGTGTGCGACAACAAGCTGTCGTGGATCCTTGACCAGGCGGAGAACCGACTGCACACGCAGAAGGCCATCCTCACCCTCACGATGGGAGGTCGCCTCTAGGGATGGAGAAGCGGACGACGCTGATCGGCGCGAGCGTTCCTCGACCGGACGCGGTCGACAAGGTCCGGGGCGAGGCGAGGTACGTCGACGACCTCGCCTTCCCCGGCATGCTCCACGTCGCCGTCGTTCGCAGCCCCCACCCGCACGCCAAGGTCCTCTCGATCGACGCTTCCAAAGCGCTCGGCGAGCCGGACGTCGTCTGCGTCGTCACCCACCGAGACGTCCCCGGCGCAAACGTCGTCCACGTGATCTACGACGATCAACCGGCGCTCGCGGACGGCGTCGTTCGCTACATCGGCGAGCCGGTGGCCCTCGTCGGCGCGGTGTCGCGCCGTGCTGCCCGAAAGGCGACGCTCGAGGTGCGCGTCGAGTACGAGGCACTCCCGGCGGTCACCGACACGCGGCGGGCTCTCGAGTCGGGCGCCCCCGTCATCTGCGTCCCCGCGGCCGCTGAGGGCGGCGGCAACGTCTTCAACAGGATGGTCCTCGTCAAAGGCGACGTCGACACCGGGTTCGGCCAAGCGGACGTCGTTGTCGAGGGGGAATACGAGACCGGATACCAGGAGCACGCGTACCTCGAGCCCCAGGGAGCGATCGCCGTCCCCGACGAGGCCGGATCGATGGCGGTCTACGCATCGATGCAATGCCCGTTCTACGTACAGGGTGCGGTCGCCAAGGCCCTCGGCCTTCCGCTTGCCAAGGTCCGCGTGGTCCAGACAACGACCGGGGGCGCGTTCGGCGGCAAGGAGGACGTTCCGTCACAGATCGCCACTCTGGCGGCCCTCGTCGCGTGGACGGCGCGCCGGCCGGCGAAGCTCGTCCTCGATCGCGGCGAGGACGTGCTCACGACGAGCAAGCGACACCCGTCTCGTGTTCACTATCGAACGGGCGCGAAGGCCGACGGCACGATCACGGCCATTGACGTCGACGTCGTCCTCGACGCCGGCGCCTACCAGACCCTCTCCTCCGCCGTCCTCTGGCGAAGCCTGGTGACGGCGGCCGGACCGTACCGAGTTCCGAACGTGCACGTCGTCGCACGCTCCGTCGCCACGAACACCGTGCCGAACGGAGCGTTTCGCGGGTTCGGGAGCCCCCAGGTCATCTTCCCCCACGAGTCGCAGATGGACCGGATCGCAGAGCGCCTCGGCCTCGATCGCGCCGAGGTGCGGCGGCGCAACGTCCTCCGCCCCGGCGACCGGACCTCGACCGATCACCGGATCGAAGAGAGCGTGGGGATCGCGGAGACGCTCGACCGCGCCGTGGTGCTCGCTGATTGGGCGGAGCGACTCTCCCGCGTCGAGGCGTTCAACAAGACGCACGCGGATCGCCACCGGGGTTTGGGGATCTCCTGCGTCCTCTACGGCGTCGGACTAGGCGGGAAGGCGCCGTCGCTCGACAAGGCCGGAGCCACGATGAAGCTCGAGGCCGATGGCTCGGTGACGGTGGCCGTCGGAACGGTGGAGATGGGTCAGGGCCTCTCCACGGCGATCCTTCAGGTCGCCTCCGAGGCCCTCGGAATCCCCATGGAGCGCGTCCACCTCGCTCCGATGGACACATCGCGAGTCCCGGACGGCGGTCCGACCGTGGCGTCACGCGGGACGATGATGGCTGCACTCGCCGTGCTCGACGCGGCGCGCAAGCTTCGCGAGCGGGTGGTCGCCGTCGCCCGCGAGGTCGGAATCCCCGACGCCGCAGCCGCCGAGCGCTGGAGCGAGATCGCGCGGGCCTTCTGGACGCGCAACGTCGACCCCGCTGTCGAGGGTTGGGCGAAGACGGAGCCCGTGAGCTGGGACCCGACGACCGGACTCGGCGACGCGTACCCGGTCTACGCGTTCGCGACGCATGTCGCCGAGGTCGAGGTGGACCTCGCTACGGGGGAAGCCCATGTCGTCGACTTCGCCGCGGCCCACGATTCCGGCACGATCCTCAACCGTGCGCTGGCCGCGGGGCAGGTCGAGGGCGGGATCGCCCAGGGTCTCGGGTTCGCGCTGTCGGAGTCAATCCCGCAGAAGGAGGGTCGCCTCGTCGTCAACGGCCTAACGACGTACCGGCTGCCGACGATTCGCGACGTTCCGCTCAACGCCCGCGTCGACTTCGTCGAGGCGGCGTTTCCTGCCGGGCCGTTCGGAATGAAGGGGATCGGCGAGGTGCCGCTCATGGCGGCCCACGCCGCGGTTGCCCGGGCCGTGGCCCACGCGATGGGCCGCGATCCGGCCCGCTACCCGCTCGATCCCCCGTACGTGCGAGAGCTGCTGAGCGCGTCAGCCTAGCGTCGAAGTCCCGGTCACCGGGGAGAGAGGTGCGATGGCCTACGCCGTAGTCTCGGCTCTTCTGTTCGGCATCTCCGCTCCGCTGTCCAAACTCCTCCTCGCGAAGGTCGATCCGATCGCCCTCGCAGGACTCGTCTACCTCGGCGCGGGAGCCTTCCTCGGGATTCTCGCCCTCCTGTCGCGCGCGCTCACTCCGTCGTCGAGAGATCGCGCCCCCTCCCATCGAGAGGCGGGACTCGAACGGCAAGACCTTCCGTGGCTTGCCGGAGCCGTCGTCGCGGGCGGAGTGGCCGGACCGATCCTCCTCCTCCTCGGGCTGTCGACGACACCGGCGGCAACGGCGTCCCTTCTTCTGAACTTCGAAGTGGTCGCTACGGCGCTCATCGCGGGCGCGCTGTTCCGGGAGGCCGTCGGATGGAGGACGTGGGCCGCGGTGGCCGCCGTCTCGGCCGGCGGCGCTCTTCTGTCCGTCGATTCGTCGGCGGGCTGGGGCTTCGCGCCGGGGGCTCTGCTCATTCTCGCCGCGTGTGCCTTCTGGGGACTCGACAACAACCTTACTCGCCAGATCTCGCTCCGCGACCCCAAGCTGATCACGACCGTCAAGGGACTCGTCGCCGGCAGCTTCTCCCTCGGGCTCGCGGTGAGCCTGGGCCGCCCGCTGCCGTCGTACGGAACCGTCCTCGCGGCCTTGGCGCTCGGTGCCGCGTGCTACGGGGCCAGCATCGCTCTCTTCGTTCGCTCGCTGCGCAATCTCGGGACGGCAAGAACCGGCGCCGTCTTCGCGGCCGCCCCGTTCGCCGGCGCCGTCCTGTCGTTCACCCTGTTTCCCGAGGCGCCGCGCGCCTCGTTCTACGGGGGCGCTCTGTTGATGGTCTTCGCCCTCGTGCTTCTCCTACGTGAGCGACACGCGCACGGGCACACCCATGAGCCGATCGTTCACACGCACGCCCACGTACACGACGAGCACCATACCCACGTGCACGCAGCGGAGATCCCGGAGTCAGCTCAGCACACGCACGTTCACACGCACGCTCCGCTCGAGCACTCCCACCCGCATTCCCCGGACGCGCACCATCGGCATTCGCACGAGCCTTCCGCGTAGCCAGAAAAGAGAAGACGGGAGGCCGCTTGGGCCTCCCGTCACGATCGTCGTAAGACGCTGCCGGTGTCTACAGGCCGAGCGCGTTCAAGAGCGCAGAGAAGTCGACGGCCCCCTGGAGAAGATCCCCGATCGAGGTCACGCCGAGCATCCCCACGATGGTGTTGAAGAAGTTCTGAATCCCCTCAGCCGGCGCCGACATGATGATCGGCATCAGCGAGTCCTGCAGCGACATGCCGAGCGACGCCGACAGTCCGGCGAGGTACGCCTGGTTGTCGGCGAAGAACTGCGCGAACGCCGCCCCGAGCGCCTCCGGGTTGCTCTCGCGCAGATGGACGATCCCCACACCGAAGAGGTATCCGAGCTGCGCCACCGTCGTGAAGTACGGCTTGCCCGCCGCGCGCTCGCCGTTCATCCACATGATGTACGACGGCTTCGCGTCAGCCGGCTGCCACTCCAAAATGAGGGTTCCGCCCGCCACGAGCGACCCACCGTTGAAGTCAAACGTCGTTCCCGTCGCTCCGCCCAGCGCCGGAAGGAATCCACCGACCTCGACTTTGCTGGTCATGGTGACCGCTTGGTCGAACTCGATGTGGATCCCGGTCACCGCGGCTCCCGTGTCGTTGTTCAGCATCCAAGCCGCCACGTCGCCTACCACGTACGCGTCGAAATCCATCGCATACGCCGAGGCGGCGACTCCGAGAACGAGAACCGCCACGACAAACACCAATCCCACGCTCTTCTTCGCTCGAACCATGAACGCCTCCTTGACAGACAAGTCGGGGAGCATTCTAGCCGGGGTCACCGAACCGGACAACGCGCGGCCCGAGGTGTGCGAGGAACGCCTCGGCCAAAGCGAGGTCGGACGCCGTCGTGACCTTGAGGTTCTCCCGTTCTCCCTCGACCGTGACCACGGGAATCCCGAGGTTGAGCACGGCGGCAGCATCGTCGGCAAGCGCCGGATCGGTCGTCTCCTCAAGACTCCGGCGGATGAGCTCGGCGCGAAACCCCTGCGGAGTCTGGATGTTCACAAGCCTGACCCGCTCGATGGCGGCAGGAAGGAGGAAGCCCGCCTCGTCGACACGGCGAACCGTGTCGACCGCGGGAACCACGGGGACGCACGCGCCGTGGGCCGCCGCACCGTCGATGACGCGATCGATCAAGTCAGCGGTCACGAGGGGTCTCGCTCCATCGTGGATCAGGACGAGGTCGCCCGTAGCCGCGCACACCCCCGCGAGGGAGGAGTCGCGCCTTTCTTTGCCCCCCCGCACGAGGCGTACGCGTCCCTCCGCGCGGGGGGGAAGGAGGGAAGCGACCCTCTGCTCTTCTCCTTGCCGCACGACCACGATGATCTCCGAGATGCGGTTCGTGCACGCGAACGCGGCGATCGTCCGCGTGAGGATCGGCGTCCCGCCGAGAGGAAGGAAGACCTTGTTCTCCGCCACCCCCATTCGGACTCCACGGCCCGCGGCGACGATGATCGCGCTAACCTGCACGCTACTTGTCCTTGGCGGACGTTTCGGTCAGCTTCGTGAGCCCGCTCGCGTCCGGGCCGACGGCGTAGATCTCCCAGACGCCGGACCGATTGGAGTTGAAGTAGATGCGCCCGTCGCTGCCCCAGCTGGGGTTGATGTCATCGCCGGGGTCGGTCGTAACCCGCGCGGCCTCCCGCGTCGAGAGATCGAGGACGTAGATGTCGTTGTTGTCGCCGCGGCTCGAGGCGAAGGCGATCCGCGCGCCGTCAGGGGACCAAGCGGGGGCCCAGTCTTCATCCTTGTTCTCGGTCAGCTGCTCGGTGGACCCCGTCGCAAGGTTGCACACAAAGAGCTCGAGGTGCTTGTCGACGAGCGACTCGAACGCAAGGCGCGTTCCGTCGGGCGACAGCACCGGCTCCCAGTTCGTGAGCGCCGGCTCCTCCCTCCCGAAGAAGGAACACCCACCCACGGCGACGAGCACCGCAAGTCCCAACACGATCGACTCCACCCCTCTGCGCATGCCCCCTCGGCCTCCTATCGATCCCATCGCACCGCCTCGTTCGCCGGCTCGACGAAGAGCATCCGGCCCGCCTCCGTCTGGAGCGTGCTCTTCACCGTCGCCTTGATCGTGCGTCCGATGTGACGTCGCCCGTTCTCGACCACGATCATCGTACCGTCGTCGAGATAGCCCACGCCCTGGTTGATCTCCGCGCCCCGATCGATGACTTCGACGTCGATCGGCTCGCCCGGCACGAAGCGCGGCCTTACCGCGTTCGCAAGCTCGTTCACGTTGAGGATCCCAATCCCTTCCACTTGCGCCACCCGGTTCAGGTTGTAGTCCGTCGTGACGAGGACGGCGTTCTCCTCGTGAGCCAGACGGATGAGCTTCCGGTCGACCTCCGCGATCGTCGGGTAGTCCCGGCGGACGACCCGGATGTTGACAGCGTCGTTCTCCATCAGGCCTCGAAGGATCTCGAGGCCTCTTCGCCCCTTCCGTCGGCGAAGCGCGTCCGAAGAGTCCGCGACGTTCTGCAGCTCCGCCAGGACGAACTCGGGAATCAGAATCTCGCCTTCGAGGAACCCCGTGGAGGCCAGGTCGCCGATGCGTCCGTCGATGATGACGCTCGTGTCGATCACCTTCGCGCGCCCCTCGAGCCGTTTCGGGGACCGCGGCGCCTCCGCGCTTTCTGCGCCCGCAAGCCGCAGTAGAGCGCACGGAAGCGAGAGGCCTACGCCCATCCCCGCAAGGGCGCCACCGGCGAGGAGGGTCCCCTGGGCAATCCGCACACCGACGGACGGCGGAAGAAGGAACCCGAGCGCCGCGCAGAAGACCGCTCCGAAAAGGGCGCCCGCAAGGCCGACAACCAGCGCGTTCACGACCTTCACGCCACGCCCCTCTTGCAGGGCCGGACGTATGAGCCTTCTCCAGGCAACGCAGGCCAGGCCTGCGAAGACCGCTCCCCCCAGCGCGCCGAAGAACGCACTCGAGGTGGACGCCGACCACCCTCCGACGGGTGGAAAGATCCGATAGGAATACGAGACCGCTCCCCCCAGAACCAGGAGGACGGCAACGAAGACTCCAGGGATGAGCATCGCGTCACCTCGGGCGGGGCCCATGGATCCTCGGAACCCGCACCATTATAGTCGTTGCTTGAATTCCCTACAAGGTTTTGCTATGGTATCGAACGGGGGCGAGCGTACCGCTCGCAAGATGGGGGGATCAGGGTGGCTGCTGAGTGGACGATCCGCGAGGTATTGAGTTGGACTCGCGGCTACTTCGAGGGTGCTGGCATCGTCCAGCCGCGTCTCGAAGCGGAGATCCTCCTCGCGCATGCCCTCGAGGTGGACCGCCTTCACCTCTACCTCTCCCCGGACAAGCCGCTCAGCGTTGAAGAGCGATCACGGTTCCGTACGTTCGTCCAGCGGCGTCGCGCGGGCGAGCCGCTCCAGCACCTCATCGGCGAGGTCACCTTCTTCGGGCTTCGCTTCCGCGTGAGTCGCGATGCGCTCATCCCGCGGTCGGAAACCGAGGAGCTGCTCGACCACACGCTGCGTCTTGCGCCGCGTGATCGGGAGATCCGCTGTCTCGACCTCGGAACAGGCTCCGGCGTCATTGCCGTCTGTCTTGCACGCTATCTCCCACGAGCGGCGGTCACGGCGGCCGACGTTTCCACGGCGGCCATCGACTTGGCCCGCGCCAACGCCACGCTCAACGACGTGGCCGACCGGATTGAGTTCGTCGAGAGCGACTGGTTCCGGAACGTCTCCGGCCGGTTTGACCTGGTGGTGTCGAATCCCCCCTACGTCGAATCGAACGCCGTGGAGGGTCTGGCTGTCGAGGTTCGCGACCACGAACCACGAGTCGCCCTCGACGGCGGCGAGAACGGCACGCAGGCGATCTCTTCGATCCTGGCGGGCATCGGGGATCATCTCCTGCCCGGCGGACGCGTGCTGTTGGAGATCGGCGACGGTCAAGGCGACACGGTGTCGCGCGAGATGACGGCCGCCGGACTGACCGACGTACGGATTGACCGCGACCTGTCGGGGCGAGAACGGTTCGCAAACGCGCGAGGATCGTCATGATCCAAGTCTCGGAGCTTCACTACTCCACCGAGGATGGGATCAAGATCCTCGAGGACATCCATCTTCACGTCGACCGCGGGGAGTCGGTGGCTCTTCTCGGCCCCCCATCCTCCGGCAAGTCCCTTCTGCTTGCGCTGCTCGCCGCCGTCATTCCGCCGCAGCGAGGACAGATCCTCGTCCACGGGCGGAACGTGGCCCGACTAAGCCGGCAGAAGATCCTCGAGCTGCAGCGGAGAATCGGGTTCTACCCGCAGGGGTTCTCTCCGCTGCCGCGCACCGTCCTCGACAATGTGCTGTTCAAGCTGCGGGTTCTCGGCGAGGTCCACGACCAGGCCCAGGAGAAGGCGTACGTCGCCCTCGAGGCCGTCGGCATGATCCGGGAGCAGTCTACCGACGCTGAGGAACTGTCTCCCGTCGAGCGCGCCAAGCTTGGCCTCGCCCTGGCTGTCTGCAACTCGCCGCTCGTGCTGCTCCTCGATGACCCGTTCGCGGGACTCGATCCCGCCGAGCAGGAAGAGGTCGGCGCGCTCGTCAACCGATTCCACGACGGACGGTCGACGGTCGTGGTCGCCACGCGCGGTCCGCTTCCCCACGCGGCCGCCGCGAGCCGAACCCTCCACCTGGTCGACGGGACGGTGGTCTCCCCATGAACGAGTTCCTTTTCCTCGAACGGGAGCTGCTTGGGGCGATTCGCGCGCGGAGCGGCGTTCTGCTCTCGTTGGCCGTCCTTTCCCTGTTCCTCTTCCTTGCGGCGTTCGCCTCGTTCTACCTGTTTCCGAGTGCCAGCGGAACCCAGGGCGGCCTTCTGACGGCCGATCGGGTGGTGGTCTACCTGTCGCCGCGGTTGTCGACCACGGCGATCGACGACCTGTTCGCCACGATTCAAGAGCGCCCGGACGTCCGGGAGGTCCGCTTCGAATTTGCGACCCGGGTGACGCCGACGTCGTCGGGAGGGCGGTTCCTGCTCCGTGCGACGTCGGTCGCCGCCGCGCGCGGCCTCATCGACGTGCTCCGAGCGATGAGCGGCGTGGACAACGCGGAGGTGGGTACCACACCGATCGGCACGCCGGGGCTGGTGTTGTCCAGGAACGCCCGCATTGGCCTTCTGTGTGGGCTTCTCGTCAGTGCGTGCGCCTTCCTATTCCTAACGCGGAGAGGGTTTCGCGCGCTTCTCCACACGTTCCGCAGTGAGATTCGGCTGATGCGCCTGTCCGGCGTCTCCGAGCGTACGATGTACCCGCCGCTCGTCGTGCTCGGCCTTCTCATGGGTGCTCTCGCCAGCGTCATCCTGTTCGTCGGCCTCTACGTGTTCCAGGCGACGACGGGCGGAGCGAATCCCGCGCTGCCCCTGACCACGCCGCGCCTCATCGGCGTGGGACTCTTGTCGGTACTGCTGGGGCTCTTGATGGGAGGGCTCGCCGGCTTGTTCGGAGCCAGCCGCCTCACGGCTCGCGAGTTCGATCCCTTGCCGTAGGCGCGGCGGGGTCGTTCTGCGGGCTCATCCTCTCCTTCTTCCGGCCGAGGAAGCCCATGCCCCGTTGGAACATATACCAGACCCCGACGATCACAAGCAGCCACTCGGCGAACTTGAAGACGAGCGAGTACGCGACGGCTGCGCCGCTCGTCACCTGCGGTTCCACAAGGCGGAAGATCCCGATCAGCCCCGCCTCGCTCGTGCCCAGACCTCCTGGGGTAATCCACAGGAAGAAGGACAGGAGCACGTTCAGCGTGAACAGGAGCGAGAGCTGCGAGAAGGTGAACCCGTGCCCCGCCGAGAAGCGAAAGAACACCTCGGGGCGCATGAATGCGCAGAAGGTCGCTACGCCCTGAAGCATCAAGACGACCAGCGTCGCCCTCCAGTGCTTCGTGAACGCGACTCCCACTTCGTCTTCGGTCTCGGAGACCTTGTCGGCAGCGCGCCGCAGGGCGCCTCGCCAACGGGGGATCGGCCGCCCGAGGGAGCGGATGATTCGGCTGATCCATTTGAGGTTCCCGGCAAAGTTGACGAACCCCAGGATGATCCAGAACGTGATGAACGCAAGGCCGGCGATGAGGAGGCGCTTCTCGCTTGCGGGAAGGTCCGGGGACACGATGGCGTAGAAGCTTCCGATCAGAATGAAGCCGACCATGCTCAGGCCGCCGAGGAACCGCTCGACGATGATCGTGCCGAAGACCCGCGTCATCGGCGCGCGCTCCTTGTCGGCCACGAGGAAGGCACGGATCGGCTCTCCGCCGAAGTACATCGTCGGCGTGAGGTACGTCATCGAGTACCCACTGAGCTGTGCGCCGATGCGCCGCGGCAGCGGAATCCGAATCCCGTGGGCATGGAGGATCACGCTCCAGCAGACGATCCACGCGAGCATCGGGAGGGCGACCAAGCCGAGAACGGAGAGCATGCCGAGCGCTCCGAGCGCCTTCATCTGGGCGAGAGTCTCTCGCCAGCCGACGAAGTAGAGGACGGCCGCGACGCCGCCCAGCCCGACCCCGAGAGATGCGAGGAACTGCAGCATACTACGGAGCGGCCGATTCATGTGCGGAGTCTAGCCCGGACAGCGAGCGGGGATCAAGGCGTCCCCGACCGCGGCGATCCCGCGGCGCGGACGGCCGCAAGAGCGAGCCGAAGCGCCGCTTCCACGGCCTGGCGCCTCACCGACGCGCGGTCTCCCGAGAAGTGCTCTTCCTCGGACAGCTCGCTGCTCCGGGTCGCGGCAGCGATGTAGACGAGTCCGATCGGCTTGTCGGGCGTTCCCCCTCCGGGGCCCGCGATCCCCGTGATCGACACTGCGACGTCCGCTCCGAAGCGGCGCAAGCAGCCTGCCGCCATGGCCTCGGCCGACGGCCGACTCACGGCTCCCGACTCGGCGAACACGGCTTTGGGAACGCCGAGCATGTCCTTCTTGACTTGGTTGTCGTACGCGATGATCCCGCCGAGGAAGTAGGCGGAGCTTCCCGGAGTGTCCGTGATCCTTGCTCCGAGGCCGCCCCCCGTGCACGACTCCGCGACGGCGAGCTTCCACCCTCGCGCCAGGAGCTCCTTGGCCAGCAACTCCACGGAATCTCGCATCGTTTCCTCCTACACTCGCAGGTCATGATAGCTCAGTCCGCACGCGGCCGCCGTAGGCGCAACGCTCCCGGAGCGGGCAGATCCCACACTCGGCCCGGCGCGCACGGCAGACCCTCCGTCCGAGTTCGATGAGAAGGAGATGCAGGTCTCGCATCCGCACGGGGTCCTTGGGAAGAAGCTCGTTGGCCTCCAGGTAGGGGCTGCCGCTGCCGGTGATCCAGCCAAGGCGAGTCAAGACGCGGCGGATGTGGGTGTCCACGGGGAAGACCGGCCGCCCGAACGAGAACAGGAGCACAATGCTCGCCGTCTTCTCGCCGACGCCGGGGGACGCGAGGAGCCACTCGAGCGCCTTGTCGGTCGACATCCGCCCGAGGAACGAGAGATCCAGGGTTCCTTCGCGGGCCCTGATTCTCCCGAGAACGCCGCGGACCGACGCCGCCTTCTGGCGCTGGAGACCTGCCGCGGAGATCGCGGCCGCAATCTCGTCGACCTCGGCGTCCGCGATCGCATCGAACGACTCGAATTGAGCCATCAAGGACGCGTAGGCGCGGTCTCGGTTGACGTCCGTGGTGTTCTGAGAGAGGATCGTCAGGACGAGCGTCTCCAAGGGATCGCTCGCGACCTCCGGGACAGGCCCAAGGACACCGCGCAGCCGACGCAGGACCCAATCGGGATCAGCTTGTCGCCCCATGGGTGACAGGATAGGGAGCAGGCCGCCGGTGCACAAGCAGGTTTGGTGCTTCCACAGCGTAGGGTCCCGCACCGGGAAGGAGAGACATGTTCCAAGCGAAAGACGGAAACGACCTCGTCGTCCGCCTCGTCGACGGCGAAGACCTAATGGCTTGCCTGGGGGATCTCGCCATCGACTCGGGCGCGATCCTCGCCGGAATCGGGATGCTTCGAGGCCTCCGAACGGGATACTGGAACGGCAAGACCTACGAGGAGCACCGCATCGAGGAGCCGGTTGAACTCCTCTCGATGCAGGGCAATTTCGCCGTGTCCGCGGAGGGGCGCGTCATCCACTGCCACGTCTCGGTCGCGAGGCAAGATGGATCCGCGTGCGGCGGCCACCTGCTCGGAGCGACTGTGACGAACACCGCCGAGATCACGATCCGCGTCTTCGAGGGCATCCGATTGGAGCGCCGCACGCAGCCGTGGGGCGGCGTGGGCCTCTACCCGACCAGCGGCCACTGAACCGGTCCCCGCTGACACTCACTCGAAGCGGGCCCCCCGCTGGTGTTCACTCGAAACGGGCCCCGGACCTCATCCCATTCAGGAACTCGCGCCCCGTCGTCCGCGGACGTCCTTCCCGCTGAACCTCGACGATCTCGAGCAGTTGGTCGGCACAGGCGATCAGGAGCTGCCGCGCCTCTCGCGGCCCGACAGAGCCGGGCTCGATCCGCCCCGTCGCAACGCCCGTCCTCGCACTGCGCAGGAGCTTGATCCGCTCCCCCGAGAGGGACGTCCACGCGCCCGGCCACGGAGACGTGCCACGGACGAGGTTGTGGACCTCCGCGGCCGTCCTCGTCCAGTCGACGTGGCCGTCGTCCTTCGTCAGTCGAGGAGCGAGCGAGACGCCGTGTTCCGGTTGGAGTCGCGGGACGATCGATCCGGTCTCGAGGCCTGCGAGAGTCTCGAGGATCAAGTCCGCTCCGAGTACGGCCATGCGGCGCTCGACCTCTCCTGCGGTTTCGTCCGGGCCGATGTCAAGCGGTTTCTGCAGAAGCAACGGACCGGTGTCCATCCCTCGATCAAGCTGAAACGTAGTACTTCCGCTCTGTGACTCGCCCCGTCGGATGGCCCACTGAATCGGAGCCGCGCCGCGGTACGCGGGAAGGAGCGAGGCGTGGATGTTCACCGCACCGCGGGGTGCAGCGTTGAGCACCTCCGGCTTGAGGAGTTGCCCGTACGCCGCCACGACGAGGATGTCGGCCTCCGCTGAACGCAACCGGGATACGGACTCCGGGGTGTTGATCCGCTCCGGCTGGAAGAGCGGAAGAGCGAGCAGGTCCGCCTCGTCCTTGACCGGCGGGGCCGACGGCTCGGCGTGGCGGCCTGCGGGACGATCCGGTTGGGTGACGACGAGGACGACGTCGTGTCGCTCCGCCAGCCGGGAGAGCGCCGGACGAGCGAATGCGCCGGTCCCGAGGAAGGTGACGCGCACGCTAGCCCTCCTCGTCGGGCTTCCGGCGCTTGTACTGCTGAAGCAGGCTCCGCCTGCGAGCGGGGCTGAGGTGGTCCAGAAACAGCTGACCGTCCAGGTGATCCATCTCATGCTGGATGGCGCGAGCGAGCAGGCCCTCGCCCGTGATCTCGATCCGCTCCCCGTCGAGCGTGGTGCCGGCAACTGTGGCCCGTGTGCTGCGGGTGACCGGCGCGCTCACCCCCGGAACGCTCAAGCAGCCTTCCGTCGTTTCCTCCGTCTCTCCCTCGCTCGAGACAAGCGCGGGGTTGATGAGGACGTGGAACTGCCCGTCGACGTCGAGGGCGATGATCCGCTTGGCGATTCCGATCTGCGGGGCGGCAATCCCCGCTCCGCCTGCGCGCAGCATCGCCTCGACCATGACGCGGCAGATCTCCCGGACCTCGTCGTCGATCGCCTCGACAACCTCGGCCGGGCGCCGCAATGCGGGATCGCCAAAGGTGCGAATGGAGCTCTTCTTTCCTTGCATGGCCGTCGGGCGCATTATAAAGTAGCGTTCGATATGCCACAAGAGAACGGCGATCCAAGAACCACGGTCGAGAAGGTCCTCAGGCTGGAGCGGTCGACCGGGTTCCAGGACACGGCCGTGACCTGCGGGATCGAGGCGTTCGTCGAGCGCCAGCTCCCCTCGGCTCATCCGATCATCGCTGGCTACAGCAGAGCCTCCCATTTCGACCGCCAGCGGATGATCGCGAAGCTGATCGATCACCTTCAGGGCCCGTCTTCGGATGCCGGCGCGGCGGACCTGACGGCGCCCGTTGCCGGCCTCCGCGGAGTCGGCGCCAAGCGAGCCGAGTTGCTGGAGAAGCTCGGGGTACTCACGGTCGAAGATCTGCTCTACTACCTTCCCCGCCGGCTCGAGGATCGGACGCGCTTCGCCTCCATCGGCAGTCTAAAGTCGGGCGATGAGGCCGTCGTCCGCGGCAAGGTCCTTGCCGTCGACCAGCACCGCGTCGGTCGGGGGATGACCGTGGTCAAGGCGGCCATCGGCGACGGGACCGGATTCCTGTACGGCGTTTGGTTCAACCAACCGTGGATCGCGCAGCAGCTCCGCCGCGGTGAGGAGATCGACGTGTTCGGCCGCGCGGAGTGGAAGTTCCGCGAGTGGCAGATGCCTTCCCCGACGTGGGAGCCCGCGGGGGCGGGACAGGAAATCGGGCGGCTCGTCCCGATCTACCCGGCCACGGAGGGACTCACCGATCGCTTCGTCCGGTCGCTCGTCGAGCGAAACCTCGCCCCATACCTCCCCGCAATTCGCGACGTTGTCCCCGCCGACGTCCGCGCCGAAGAGGGCCTTCCAGACGCACGCGAGGCGATCGCGTCGATTCATCGTCCCTCCGGATCCGACGACTTCGAGCAAGCGCGTCGCGCCCTCGCCTTTGAGGAGCTGTTCCTGCTTCAGATCGGACTCCTGGCGACGACTCGGGATCGCGCCGGCGTGCCCCATGCCGGACCCGGCCAGCTCGTGAACTCGCTCTTCGCCAGCCTCCCGTTCCCCCTCACCGCCGCGCAACAGCGCGCTCTGCGCGAGATCCGGCGCGACCTCTCGGAGTCCTATCGCATGATGCGTCTCCTCCAGGGCGACGTCGGTTCCGGCAAGACGCTCGTCGCCGTCGCGGCCGCCCTGTACGCCATCGAGGCGGGGTTCCAGGTCGCGCTGATGGCCCCGACCGAGATCCTCGCCGAGCAGCACGCCGAGAACCTGACGAGGCTTCTGGCGGGGCTCCCAGTTCGCGTCGGCCTCCTGACGGGAACGACGTCTGGAGACGCCGATCTGCGGCGCTCCGTTGAAGACGAGCTCGATCTCGTGATCGGGACCCACGCTCTGATTCAGGAGTCCGTGACGTTCGGGCGGCTCGGGCTTGTGATCATCGATGAGCAGCACCGCTTCGGCGTCGTTCAGCGCTCGCAGATCGAAGAGAAGGGCGAGAGCGTCGACCTCCTCGTGATGAGTGCAACGCCCATTCCTCGGACGATCGCGCTGACTCTGTTCGGCGAGTTCGACGTGTCGATCCTCGACGAGCTGCCGATGGGTGAGAAGCAGACGAAGACGCATTGGGTTGCCGAGTCGCGGCGCGAAGCGGTCTATGACGAAGTGAGGAAGGCGCTCGAAGACGGGCGGCGCGGCTACGTAATCCTTCCTCTGGTCGAGGAGTCCGAGAAGATCGACGCCAAGGCCGCGGTGAAGGTCCATGAGGAGTTGTCCGAGCGGTTCTCCCGCGCCCGCGTTGGTCTCCTACACGGGCGGCTCCCGGCGGCGGAGAAGGCGGACGTCATGGCTCGGTTCCGCAGGGGCGACGTTCACCTGCTCGTGTCGACGACCGTCGTTGAGGTGGGGGTCGACGTTCTCGACGCGGACTTCATGGTGATTGAGCACGCCGATCGATTCGGGCTCTCCCAGCTGCATCAGCTGCGTGGAAGGATCGGGCGATCCGGTCAACCGTCCGTGTGCTTTGCGCTGGCGGATGCGCGCACCGACGACGCGCGTCGGCGCCTCGAGGCGTTTCGCGACGTCTCGGATGGGTTCGCGATCGCCGAGGAGGACCTTCGCATTCGCGGTCCAGGGGACCTCCTCGGAACCCACCAGCACGGCTTTCTCACGCGATTCCGCGCTGCGGACCTGGTCGCCGATCTGGGCTTGATGGAGGCCGCTCAGGCAGCGGCGCGAGCCGTGCATCGGCGCGGAGTGGACGCAGAGACCGCGGCAGCCGCCGATCGGCGCTTCGGCGAGGTCATCCGCTGGCTCCGCGTGTAGCGGCAGCCGAGAGGCTAGTGGATTCGCGTCCCGACGCGGTCGCCCTCCGCGAGGGCACGAAGAGCACCCGGTCGGTCGAAGTCGAACACCTCGATCGGAAGACGGTGCTCGCGGCAGATCTCGACGGCCACCTGATCCATCACGCCATACCGCGCCGCGAGGAACTCATCGAACGAGACATCGGACAAGCAACGGGCGTTCGAGTTCTTCGCCGGATCGCGATCGAACACCCCGGGGACGTTCGACGCCTTGGCGAGAAGGTCGGCGCCAATCGACACGGCCCGCAACGCTGCGGCCGTGTCGGTCGTGACGAGCGGGCTTCCCGTCCCACCGGCAAACACGACAATCGCTCCTCCGGCCAGCGCCTTCTTGGCGTCGCGAGGGGAGATCGGGTCAGTCAGCTCGGTGTCGATCGCCGACTGGATGAAGACGTCGCGCCCGGCTCGCTCGAGGTACGTTCGGAGCGCGAGGGCGTTCAGGACCGTCGCCAGCATCCCGAGCGTGTCCGCTTCGACACGGTCAAACCCCTCGGTGCGGGCTCCGCGAATGACGTTCCCTCCGCCGACGACGATGGCGATCTCGGTCGAAGAGAGAGGCGCGATCTCTCCCGCGATTCGGCTAAGCGAATCGGGAGAGAACGCGCCTTCGGGTCCTTTCAGGGCCTCGCCGCTCAGCTTGAGCAGGATTCGCGAGGGCCGCTGCTTCATGCTGCGCCGGCCCCCACCTCGTAGCGGGCAAACCGCTTGATGAGGATGTTCTCGCCGGTCTTCGTCCGGAGGTCCGCAAGCAGGTCTTCGACGCGCACGGTGGGGTCCTTCGCAAACGCCTGTTTGAGGAGGCAGGTGTCCTCGTAGAAGCGGTTCAGCCGCCCCTCGACCGCCTTCTCGATGATGTGCGCAGGCTTCCCTTCCTTCTCGAGCTGCTTGCGGTACACCTCTCGCTCCTGGTCGAGGTCGGCGGCGGGAACGTTCTCCGGGGCGATGTAGCGCGGGTTCGAGGCCGCGATGTGCAGCGCGAGATCCTTCGAGAACTGGACGAAATCGGCGCTCTTCGCGGCAAAGTCGGTATTGCAGGCGATTTCGACCATCGCGCCGATCTTCGCGCTGTGGTGCATGTAGCACTCGACGCGGCCTTCGCTCGCCTCGCGTCCCTTCTGCCCCATGAGCTCGAGCCCTTGCTCGCGCAGGATCTGCTTCGCCCGGGTGAAGTCGCCGTTCGCGTCCTGGAGCGCCTTCTTGCAGTCCATCATCCCCACGCCCGTCTCGGCGCGGAGCTTTCTCACGTCTTCGCTTCGAATGGTGGTCATGGTCCTAGGCGCTCTCTTCCTCGGTCTCGACTCCCGCGGCGGCGGCGAGTTTCTCGACGGCGGGGTCTTCTTCCGCGGCCGGGGCATCGGCGTTCACGGGCGCGGCGGGTGCCGCGGCGGCTTCCGGAGCGTCCTGCCGCCCTTCGCGTCCCTCAAGCACGGCGTCGGCAATCCGGGCGGTGATGAGCTTGGTCGCCTTGATGGCGTCGTCGTTCCCTGGAATCAGGAAGTCGATAGGATCGGGGTTGCAGTTCGTGTCCACGATCGCGATGACGGGGATTCCCAGGATGTTCGCCTCGCGGACGGCGTTCAACTCGACGTCGGGGTCGATGATGTAGAGCACATCGGGTCTTCGCTCCATGTGCCGAAGACCGTCAAGGTTCCGCTGCAGCTTGGAGAGCTCGCGGCGCAGCCGGCTCGCTTCCTTGTTCGGCATGTGCTCGACGGTTCCGTCCTCGACCATCGTCTCGAGCTTCTTCATCCACTCGATGGAGAGCTTGATCGTCGCGAAGTTCGTGAGGGTGCCTCCGAGCCAGCGGCGGTTCACGTAGTGGGCACCGCATCGCAGGGCCTCTTCGGCGATCGTCCCCTGAACCTGCTTCTTCGTGCCGACGAACAGGACCTCGCCGCCCCCGGCGGCGCGATCGCGCACGAAGTAGTAGGCCTTACGGAACATGTCGACGGTCTGCTCGAGGTCGATGATGTGGATCCCCTTGCGCTCGGTGAAGATGTACCGAGCCATCTTCGGATTCCACTTTCGCGTACGATGTCCGAAATGGACGCCCGTCTCGAGCAGCTCCTTCATCGTTAGAACTTCCACATCACCCTCCAAGGTTCTGAAATCATCTCGCGCGAGTATAGCCAACCCTCAATGCCCCTTCAATCCATGCGTTGCAGGGAAGAGGCCGATCGGGGTCCCCCATCGGTCCGCGGTTGGGTCGCGCCGGCGGGACGGTCTATAATGCCCGTCGTCCCGTCATGAAACAACCCGACGTTCCATCGACCCCTAGCGAAGGCGTCCGCGAGCTTCCGAAGAACGTGGAGGCGGAGCAGCAGGTGTTGGGTGCCGCCCTCCTCGACCCGGACGGGAGCGTCCCGATCCTCATCGAGCGGTTGACCCCGGAGCACTTCTACCTGCAACGCCACCGCGTGTTGTTCCGGACGATCCGCGAGCTTTTCTCCCGCGGGGAACCGGCGGACATCATCACAGTCGCGAACCGCCTCGACGAGCGGGGGGATATGGAGCGCGCCGGCGGCCGTGTGTACCTGAATGAGCTTCAGAACCGAAGCGTCACGACCGCGTCGCTCGGGTACTATACGGACATCGTCCGTCGGAAGGCGGTTCTCCGAGCCCTCATCCAAGCTGGCGGAGAAATCTCCGAACTCGGCTACGACGAGGTCAGCGAGGCGGACGAGATCCTCGACCACGCAGAATCCCTGATATTCAAGATCACCGAAAGCAGCCTTGACCGTCCATACTTCCTGGTCAACGATTTCCTCTACGAGCACATCGGCTCGCTGGAGGAGATCCACCGCGACCCGGAGCATCAGACGATCCGCGGCTTCTCGACGGGTTTCAAAGACCTCGATGAGCTCACCTCCGGGATGCAACGCTCCGACTTGGTCATCGTGGCTGGCCGCCCGGGAACGGGAAAGACGAGCCTTGCGCTAAGCCTCGCACGGCACGCAGCCCTTCGAGACAAGGCGGCGGTCGGCATCTTCTCGCTCGAGATGACGAAGGAACAGCTCCTGGAGCGGCTCCTGTGCGGCGAGGCGAAGGTCAGCCTGCACCGACTGCGCGGCGGGTATGTGCCGGCCCCCAAGTGGCGCGACATCGCCAACGCGGCGAGCAAGTTCCAGAAGTCGACGATCGTCATCGACGACACGCCGGGCGTCTCCGTGCTGGAGATTCGGGCAAAAGCCAGGCGAATGGCCACTCAGCATGGGCTGGACATGATCATTGTCGACTACCTTCAGCTCGTCGATGCCGGAATCCGGACCGACGTCCGAGAACAGGAGATTGCCTATATCTCGCGTTCTCTCAAGAAACTGGCGCGCGAGCTGAACGTTCCCGTCGTCGCCGTGTCCCAGCTCTCCCGCGCCGTGGAGCGGCGCGAGTCGAAGCGCCCGGTCCTGTCGGACCTCCGCGAGAGCGGCGCCCTCGAACAAGACGCCGACGTGGTCATGTTCATCTATCGGGAGGACTACTACGCCCAGCCCTCGGAGGCGGTCGAGACGTCGGGCCAAGGCGCAGGTTCGGAGGCGGAGATCATTGTCTCCAAGCAGCGCCATGGTCCCCCGGGCACCGTCAGGGTCTACTTCAACAAGGCGTACGCGAGCTTCTACCCCATGACGGGAGGCGAGAGCAGCGCCGCTCCATTCTGAGCGGTGGTCGCTCGGTCTCACGCCCCGTATAATCCCCCGCGAACCGCGATTCAGGGCGGACGAGGAGGAGAAATGGCGTATCCAACGGCGTACCGCTACACCAAGGAGCACGAGTGGGTGAAGATCGAGGGGAATCGCGCCCGAGTCGGGATCACCGATCACGCCCAGGCGGAGCTCGGTGACGTTGTGTTCGTCGAGCTCCCTACGGTCGGCGCCGACGTCAAGCAGGGCGGGCTCCTCGGCACCGTCGAGTCCGTCAAGGCCGTGAGCGACGTCTACGCCCCCGTGAGCGGGAAGGTCGTTGAGGTGAACCGAGACCTCGAGCAGTCTCCCGAGACGGTGAACCAGTCGCCCCACGAGGCCGGTTGGATCGCCGTGATCCAGCTCGCGGACCCCTCCGAGACCGGGGGGCTTCTCGACGCAGCGGCCTACGAAGCGCTCATCGCCTGAAAGGCGACGCCCCATGCGCTACATCCCGAACGCTGACGCAGACCGCCAGGCTATGTTGCGGGAGATCGGGCGGTCGTCGATCGACGAGCTGTTCGCCGACATCCCGCAGTCCGTGATCGACGCGTACCGCCCGCTCAACCTCCCACCGCGAAGTGAACTCGAGGTGTTCGACGAGTTGACGAGGCTCGCGAACGCCAACGAGGCTCCCGGGCGCGTCCCGCTTCTCGGCGGGGGCGTCTACGACCACTACGTGCCGCGCGCCGTGCATCACCTCACGTCCCGCTCCGAGTTCTACACGGCCTACACGCCGTACCAGCCGGAGATCAGCCAAGGAACGCTCACGGTGATGTTCGAGTTCCAGACGATGATCTCCGAACTCACGGGAATGGAGATTGCGAACGCGTCCATGTATGACGGCGCGACCGCCCTCGCCGAGGCGGTCCTCATGGCCGAGCGCATTCGGAAGCGCGGCAGGATTGCGGTGGCGGCCAACCTCTTCTCGCACGACCGGCGCGTCGTCAACACGTACGCTTGGGCGGCTGGAATCGAGCTCGTCGACGTGCCCTTCACTTCGGCGGGCCGCTCTGACCTCGCTCGGCTCCCTGAGGGCATCTCCGCCCTCGTCATCCAATCCCCGAACGCCTTCGGCGTCATCGAGGCTCTCGATGGATTGAAGGCCCGCCTCGGCGACGCACTTCTCATTGTGGCCACGTACCCCCTCGCCCTCGGGATCCTCGAGCCGCCGGGGGCGTTCGGCGCCGACATCGTCGTCGGCGAGGGGCAGTGCCTCGGCCTCCCCATGGGGTATGGGGGACCTCTCCTCGGCCTCTTCGCAACCAAGAAGGAACACCTGCGGCAGCTCCCGGGACGGGTGTCCGGCCGCACGGTGGACGTCGACGGGCGCCTCGGGTACACGATGACGGCTCAGACGCGCGAGCAGCACATCCGCCGCGAGAAGGCCACGTCCAACATCTGCACGAACTCGGCCCACTGCGCGTTGACGGCCACCGTATACCTTGCGAGCATCGGAGCCGGCGGACTTCGTCAGGTCGCTCTCCTGAACCTTGAAAAGGCCCACTACCTCGCCACGAAGATCGCGAAACTCAGGGGCTACTCGCTCGTCTTCGAGGGCCCGTTCTTCAACGAGTTCGTCGTCCGGCCCTCCGACGGAGACGCCGACGCGCTCCGCGAACGGCTCGAGGCCGGTGGGTTCCTGGTAGAGTCGTCGCAGGCGATGGCCGATCTCGGCGTGCCGAACGCGCTCCGCCTGGCAGTGACGGAACGACGCACTCGAGCCGAGCTCGATCGCGTGGTCGACATCCTCGGAGGCAAGCGATGAGAACGATCTTCGAACGGGGCGCCGCCGAGGCTGCCGACGGAATCTTCCCCGCGTGCGACGTCCCCGCGAAGGGTGCCGCCGCGTGGCTCGGCGCAGGCCTGGTCCGGTCGAAGCCGCCGCGTATCCCGAACACGAGCGAGACCACGGTCGTTCGGCACTACACCCGCCTCTGCAAGCTGAACTACGGCGTCGACGACGGGATCTATCCGCTCGGCAGCTGCACGATGAAGTACAACCCGAAGGTGAACGAGGACACGGCTGCGCTTCCGGGGTTCACCGACGCGCATCCCGGCGCCGACGAGCGCTACGTCCAGGGCTCCCTCGAGCTCTTGTACGAGCTCGCGCGTCTTCTCCAGGGCATCGCCGGTCTTCCCGCCGTTACGCTCCAGCCGGTCGCCGGCGCCCACGGCGAGCTCACCGGGATGTTCCTCTTCCGGAAGTACTTCGAGTCCCGCGGCGAGACCCGACGAACGCGCATCCTGCTCCCCGACTCGGCGCACGGGACGAACCCCGCGTCGGCCGCGGTCGCCGGCTTCTCCGTGACAGAGATCCCGTCGAACGCCCGCGGCACCGTCGACCTCGAGGCCCTGCGCGCCCAACTCAACGACACGGTAGCGGGGATCATGCTGACCGTTCCGAATACGCTTGGCATCTTCGAGGAGAACATCCTCGAGGTCACGCGCGCGGTCCATGAGGCCGGAGGACTCTGCTACTTCGACGGCGCGAACCTGAACTCGTTCATCGGCAGAGCGCGGCCGGGCGACATGGGCGCCGACGTCTTCCACTTCAACCTTCACAAGACCCTGTCGACGCCGCACGGCGGCGGCGGCCCGGGAGCCGGCGCCGTGGCTGTCTCGAAGCCCTTGGTCGACTTCCTCCCGGTTCCCCGCGTCGTCAAGCGCCGCGATCGATTCGCCCTCGACTGGGACTGCCCGAAGTCGATCGGGAGCGTCCATTCGTTCTTCGGCAACGTTCTCGTCGCCATCAAGGCCTACACCTACGTGCTGCAACTCGGCGACGAAGGATTGCGAGCCGTCAGTGACAACGCCGTCCTGAACGCCAACTACCTCCAGGAGCGTCTCAAGCGGACCTACGTCCTTCCCTACGATCGCCTTTGCAAGCACGAGTTCGTGCTGACCTCGGAAGGGCTGGCGAAGGGTGTCACGACGCTCGATGTCGCCAAGCGGCTGATCGACTACGGCATTCACCCGCCGACCGTGTACTTCCCGCTCATCGTCCACGAGGCCCTAATGATCGAGCCGACGGAGACCGAGTCGAGGGAGACCCTCGATCGGTTCGCGGAGATCCTGGAGCGCATCGCCGCCGAGGCGCGCGAACACCCGGAACTCCTGCATGACGCTCCGACGCGAGCCCCGGTGCGGCGGCTCGATCAGACGACGGCGGCTCGGAACCCCGTGTTCACGTTCCCCTTCGAGGCACACCCGGCGTAGGCCGCGTGTCAGGCGGCTGGCGAAGCTCGACCGATCTCGCGCTCGAGGCCCGTCGCGAGCTCTTCGCATGTCCGGTCGCACAGCGACTGGTCGTCCGCCTCGACCAGGACTCGTAGAAGCGGCTGGGTTCCCGACGGACGCACGATCACGCGACCTCGCCCTCCGAGTGCCTTCTCGGCCTTCGTGACCAGGGCGGCCGCCGCCTTGCGCCCGGCGAGTTCGTTCGGACGTGGACATGGGACGTTCCGCAACGCCTGGGGGTAGAGGGGTATGCGGAGTGCCAGGGTCTCGAGGTCGGTCTTCGCCTCGTGGGCGATCTCGAGGAGCTTCACGGCCGTAAGGATTCCATCGCCCGTGGGAGCGTGATCAGCAAAGATCACGTGCCCGGACGGCTCTCCGCCGATCTTCGCGCCGCGCGCGATCATCGCCTGGGCGACGTTCCGATCCCCAACCTGTGTCCGGACGACCTCAACGCCGCGCTCGGCAAGGACCTTCTGCAGACCGAAGTTGGAGAGCACGGTCGTCACGACGACGCGCGGGGTGAGGAGGCCGCGGTCAAGCCAGTGCTGGGCAACGATTCCGATGACCTGGTCGCCGTCGATCGTCCGGCCGCCTGCCGAGACGAGAAGGACGCGATCTCCGTCGCCGTCGAACGCGAGTCCGAGATCAGCGTGGTGCTCGGCCACGGCGGCACGCACGGTCTCCAAGTGGGTCGAGCCGCACCCCACGTTGATCCGATCGCCGTCGGTCGCCGTGTTCAGTTCGATGACGCGAGCTCCCAAGTGGCGCAGGACGTGGGGAGCGATCGGTCCCGTAGCTCCGAACGCGCAGTCGATCACGATGGAGAGGCCGGACAGGTCGACGTCCTCACTCTCGATGGCCCCCGTCAGGAAGGCCGCGTACCGCGTGGCCGCCGCCTCGAGCCGTCGGATCGTCGCGGCGCGCGGCGCCGGGACGAACGGACCTGAAAGGGCGGCTTCGATCTCGATCTCCTGATCTGCCGCAAGCTTGCATCCCGACCGATCGAAGAACTTGATCCCGTTGTCCTCGGGAGGGTTGTGCGATGCGGAAATCACGGCACCGAGATCCGCTCGCTCGTCCTTGATGAGGAACGAGATGGCAGGCGTTGGGATGATCCCGGCAAGGCCCACGTCGACGCCGGCCGAAGCGAAGCCCGCGGCAAGCGCGGCTTCGAGCATCGGCCCGCTCGTCCGAGAGTCTCGTCCGATGATGACGCGCCCGCCGTCGGGCACGAGGCACGACGACGCCGCCCGCGCGAGGGACACCGCAAGCTCAGGAGTCAGGAGGCGGTTCGCTTCGCCTCGGACCCCGTCGGTTCCGAACAGAGGCGTCATCCGGGAGACCACCTTCCGGCGATGGTCATGAGCGGCACCGGAAACGACAGTGGATAGAGGAACTCGCCCGCGAGGGAGGCTGTGATCGCCGAGGTCAGCCGCACGTCCCACGACAGGCCGGCCCCGAGGAACGGGGCTGGGTAAGGCTGTGCGGGGTCGAAGTACGAGATCCCCGTCGACAGCCGAAGGAAGATCTCCGCGGAGCTGGGATCGTTCGACAAGCGGATGTCGCCCGAGATCGCAATCAGCGTCTCGCCGCGCGTGGAGAGGAAGAACGTCGCGGAGGCGACGCCGAACGAGACGTCGGCCGCCGCCTCCAGGCCGAGAAGGAACGGGACGTCGCCGAGCGGAACGACCGCCCGTAGGCCGATCGATCGAAACGACACGCCCAGACAGGCCGTCGCGGTCACCGTCACGAGCACAACGGCCACGACGAGGCACCGAGGCCCTCGCACACCGCGATGGATCATGGCGGAAGTCTATCCGAAAGCGCGCCGGCCGCGCGATCTACGGTTCGATCCAGCGGGCGACGTCCCCGATGCTCGGCTCGAAGTCGGATGTTCGAACCCCGTAGGACACGCGATCGCGCACTTCCACGATCTCGATCTCGCCCTTCTTCTCCGTCACATCGAAACCCAGGATCTCGAGGCTCTGAGGATCGGAAACGAGGTTCTCGACGGCAAGGATCTCAAACCGATCCCCGACAGCGACGCCAGACGACGACCCGATGTTGATCGCGACTCGCCCGTCCGGGAGCGTGGCGGCGACTTGGCCAACCCTCGCAAGCGCCGGTTGCTGTCCGGCGGCCGGCGAGGCTGCACCCCAAGGCACCCCTTCGTTCGCAGTGCGCGAGGCGTCGCTCGCCACGGCCGAGAGAACAGACGCCGCAAGTTGGTCTACGACCTGATGCACGGCCATGCCGGCGATGGTGCGGTCGAATGCCTCAGTCCCGACGGTGATCTCCCCCATCGGAGGTGTGGAGGCGCTCCACCCGGGACGGATCTGGAAACCCACGGCGGCGACGTACGACTCGCCGTTCCACAGCTTGGCCTTGTAGACCCCCGAGCCAACCTGGGCTCCCAACGTATCCCGCTGATCCCAGAACCACTTCCCGCACTCGCTGGCACCGATGAAGCGCCATCCGAGCCAGCCGAGGAACTCGTCCGACGCCGTGTAGATTTCGACGCTGAACCAACCGCCGTCCGCATCGTTCGCATAGCCGATCGGCACGGTCTCCCCGACCGAATACACCGCGTCGTCGCTCCGCAACCCTCCGCCGCACACGTCGTACGCGTTCGCCAGGGCAAGGAATCCTGTCAGATCGACGGAGACACCGGTCGCGCCCTCCTCCCGCCCCTCAGCCGACACCGAGGACACCGAAACCCCCGTCTCCACATCGACCACCTGAGCCGAGGCGCGGACGTCGACCGCAGCGCTGGTGAACCGGACGATTCCCAAGTTGAGCGCGACCTCTTCAACGTCCACCGAGTCCGCCGCGCCGGTAATCACCAGGTCCACGCCGAGCTCCCGAGCCGCAAGGATCAGGTTCTCGAGAAGAAACGGGTCCAAACTCCGCTCCTGCAGAATGGCTTCCAGCTCACCGCGTTGAACCACCACGAGGCCGGACTCGCCAAGCCGATCGGCCAACTCGTCCGCGACGCCCGCACCCACGTTCACAAACCCGGCACGGCTTCGGTCGACGAACTCGGCTACCGCCACGCGCACGCCGCTGACGGCCCGCGACGATGCGGCCGCGAACGGCACGAAGACTGTGATCGACGCAGAGTTGTTGGTCTCCCGCGATTCGGGGACGCGGTTGAATGGTTCGTCGACGTCCACCGTGAGGATGTGCGGCCCCTCCTCCGCAATCCACGACGCCGACACCTCGCGCCGGTCCCGTGCCTCCATTCCTCCAACGATTGTAGGGCTGGCGATCTCCTCGCCGTCGACGGAGAACCGTACGGAGACCGATGAGCCGAAGTGGCCGTCCCCCACGTTCTCGACGACCGCCACCAGGGTGGCCACGGTCCCAGGAAAGGGCACCGGGGGTCGGAGCTCGAAGCTCGACACAATCAGGTCCGACCGAGCGGCCGCGGAGATCGAAACCAACACAATCGCCGCCGCGAGAACCCACCCTGTGCCTACGATCCGCCTCGCCATCACTCCTCCGTGTGCAGTCTACGTACACGCCCGCCGACGCGGAGTTTCGCGCCGCCTCCCACGCAACACGGTTCTGGCTCGTCAGATCTCCCCCCAATGCCTTCCGACGGACATCTTCACTTCGAGGGGAACGCGGAGCTCGAGGACCTCCCGCATCGCCCGCTCGATTTCGACCGAGACCTCGGAGCAGGCGCTCTCCTCGACCTCGAAAACCAGCTCGTCGTGAATCTGCAGCAGCATCTTCGCCGGCCACCGCGCGTCTCGGATCTTGCGATCGATGTCGATCATGGCGAGCTTGATCAGGTCGGCCGCGCTTCCCTGAATCGGCGTGTTTACGGCGTTTCGCCGGTCGAAGTTTCTGCGGGACGCGTCCTTCGAGGCGAGGTCGCGCAACGGGCGTCGGCGCCCAAGCAACGTCTCCGCGTAGCCGCGCTCGGTAGCCCGCTGGATCAACGTTTCGATGTACGCGTGGGCGTCCGGGTACGCCGCGAAGAATCGGTCGATGTACGCCTTCGCCTCCGCCTGAGAGGTCCCCAGTTCCTTCGCGAGGCCGAATGGGCTGATCCCGTACAGGATGCCGAAGTTGATCCGCTTGGCCGCGTCCCGCTGTGCCGCCGTCACAAGGTCCTCGGCTACCCCGAACACGCGGCTCGCCGTGACCCGGTGCAGATCGGCGCCCGCCTCGAACGCCTTGCGGAGCTCCGGATCGCCCGACAGGTGGCACAACAGGCGCAGCTCGATCTGGGAGTAGTCGGCGCCCAACAAGACCCACCCTTCGGGCGCCACAAACGCTTGCCGGATGCGTCCGCCGATCTCCGTGCGGGTGGGGATGTTTTGCAGGTTCGGGTCGGACGACGACAACCTTCCCGTCGCCGTCGACGTTTGATGGAAGCTCGTGTGAATCCTTCCCGTGCGGCGATTCACGGCCTTGGGAAGCTGTTCAATGTACGTCGAGAGGAGCTTCTTCAGCTCGCGGTGGACGATGAGCTTGCCGGGGAGCGGGTGCTGAACCGCCAGTTCGGCGAGCACGTCCGCACTGGTGGACGGTCCGCTCTTCGTCCGCGCCAGAACGGGCAGCCGAAGGCGATCGAAGAGGAGCTCGGCCACCTGCTTGGGCGAGTTCGGGTTGAACGGGCCGCCGGCGATGTCGAACAGGTCGAACTCGACGATCGCAAGCTCTTTGCGGATCTCGTCGCCTTGGGCGGCCAGTTCCCCGCAGTCCACAAGGATGCCGTTTCGCTCCATCCGCGAGAGCACCGAGACGAGGGGGACTTCCACGGTCTCGAACAGGCACGTGGCTCCGACCTCTCGAAGCGCGTTCGAGAGGGGGCCATACAGCCGCTGGACCACCTCCGCGTCCTCCGCCGCGTAGCGCGTCGCCTGGTCCACCGGCACGGCGGCAAAAGCTCCGTTCTTCCCGGCCACCTGTTCGTAGGTCAGCGTCTCGTACCCCAGCACCGTGCGCGCGATCTCGTCCAAGTTGTGCCGACGTTCCTCGGGGCGAACGAGGTGCGAGGCGATCATGGAATCAAAGGCGACGCCGCTCGGGTGAACGCCGTACCGCTCGAGGATCGTGATGTCGTACTTCAGGTTCTGCCCGATGATCGCGGGGGTCTCGGCTTCGATGAGCGGCCGCAGGGCCTCCAGCACACGGTCGACGGGAAGCTGCGGCGGCGCACCCAAAGCGTCGTGCCCGACCGGGATGTAGTACCCGAGAAGAGGGGCCGGGGACACCGCGATCCCGACGATCTGCGCGTCCATGGGGTTGAGGCCGGTCGTTTCGAGGTCAAGGGCAAACCGCTCGACGGCGGCGAGAGCCGCCGTCACCTCTGCCAGACTCGTCTCGTCGAGCACGCAGCGGTAGTCCAGGACCGGGGCTGCTGCCACGGGCCTCGGCACTGCCGATGGCGAAGCGGAGAGGCTCAGCTTGAGCTCGTCGAGCGCACTCCGAAACCCCACGTCGGCAAAGAAGCGAGCCAGTTGCGCAGCATCCACTCCCCGAAGGCGGCAGACCTCGCGAACGTCTGCCGTCGGAAGGTTCGTCCGAAGCCGAATCAGTTCCTGCGCCCGGTGCGCGACGCTCTCGTTCTCTCGGAGCTTCTCGCGAATGCGGGCATTCCGAACCTCGCCGAGGGAACGGAGGATGTTGTCGAGCGAACCGAACTGGCGAAGGAGCTCGACCGCCGTCTTCTCTCCGACCCCGGGGACGCCCGGGACGTTGTCCGACGTGTCGCCGACCATGGCGAGGAAGTCGACGATCTGGTCGGGCGAGACTCCGTACGTACGGCGGACCCCGTCTGGATCCAGGACTTGCCCCTCGGCGTCGGCGCCCCGCCCCGTCGGGCGAATCAAAGCGACCTGCTCGTTCACGACCTGTGCCATGTCCTTGTCGCTCGTCGAGATGAGGCACCGCAGCCCCTCCGCCGGCGCCCGACCCGCCAGGGTCGCCAGCACGTCGTCGGCCTCGACCCCCGCAAGGCTCACGACAGGAATCCCGAGAAAGCCGAGGAGATCGACAATCAGAGGCATCTGGGCCGAGAGGTCGTCGGGCATCGGCTTGCGCGTCGCCTTGTACTCGCCATACAGGTCGTGCCGGAACGTCCGTCCGCCCGCGTCGAGCACGACCGCCGCGTAGGCCGATGGGTAGTCGCGGAACGCGTGGAGGAACGCCTTCCAGAACCCGAAGACGGCGTTGATGGGGCGCCCATCCGGAGCGGACAGGTCACGGATGGCATAGTAGGCGCGGTAGATGTGAGAATGCCCGTCGAACAGGAGAACGCGGGACTCATCCTGCGGCCCGGGAAGCCGAAGGATCTCCTCATAGGTAGACATCGTCGGTTCCTCCCGGACTACGAAGGTCGAGAAGGTAGCAGAGCGCCAGGGCGAGGGCGTCCGCCATGTCGTCGGGTCTCGGCGTCTCCGAAAGGGCGAGAAGCCGCTTCACCATCGCCTGGACCTGCGCCTTGTTGGCCCGCCCGTATCCGGTGATCCGCTTCTTCACTTGCAGAGGCGTGTAGCCGCGCACGGAGAAGCCGGCCGAGGCGACGAGGATTGCACCTCGCGCTTCCGCGGTTCTCATGGCCGACTTCGCGTTGGTCGCGAAGTACACCTCTTCGACGGCGATACCACGCGGGCGGTAGAGGACAACGAGTTCTCTCGCCTCGGCGGACAGAGTCTGGAGGCGATCTGCACGCGGATGGTTCGCCGGCGTCTCAATGACTCCGCCCGCCAGGACATGCCACCCCCGGAGCGTCGCCTGGACAACGCCGTACCCCGTCGTCGCCAGACCCGGATCGAAGCCGATGGCTACTTCGTCGACCATGACTCGAAGAACTCCCCCAGCTTCCGCCGCCCGTCGTCGCCGGCCGCGTGACGGTGATCTGGATGCCAATTCAAGTCCTCTCCGCAGATCGGACACAGTCCACGGCAGTCCGGGCGGCACAGCACGTTCGGATCGTGGGAGGAGAGCACAAGTTCGATGACGTGCGGCCGCACGTCGATGGTCTCCGCCTGAGGGGGAATCGGGAAGGTGAACGACTCGCGCAGCTTGAACGGGATCTCGATCGAAGCGAGGCACCGCCGGCATGGCTGAACGATGTTCGCGGAGATGTCCACATCCAAGTAGAGCGTGGAGAGCTGAGCGAACGCCTCCCCGTCAAGCTGGATCTCGCCGATCGTCCGAACGCCATCCACCTCGACGTGCGAACCGTCGAGCACGGCATGCACCGGAAGCCGCCGCCCCGGACGGTCGAGGAACTCGAGGACGTTAATCGGCATGTTGACGTAGGCGGCGGGCCACGTCGGCCGCCCGCCGTCCCTCCTTCACATCGTGAACACGAATGAGGTCCGCGCCGTGCGCCACGGCGACCGCGTGAACCGCCAGGGTGCCCTCCAGCCGTTCCTCGGCCGGAAGGCCGAGGATCTCGCCCAGAAACGACTTCCGCGACGCCCCGATCAGCACCGGAGGACCTAGGTCGGTGAACCGCTCGACGTTGCGCAGGAGCTCCAGGTTGTGGGGCAATCTCTTCCCAAACCCGATCCCGGGGTCGACGATGACGCGTTCTCGAGGGATCCCGGCGGACTCGGCCGCTCGAATCCGTTCGGCAAGAAACTCGTGCACCTCGTCCACCACGTCCTTGTACTCGGGTCTTTTCTGCATCGTGGTCGGCGTCCCCTGCATGTGCATCAGGACGACGTAGGCGTCGCCGGCGGCGGCAATTCCGGCCATGGCCGTGTCGAACCGAAGCGCGCTGATGTCGTTCACGATCGTAGCCCCCGCTCCTAGAGCCTCCCCGGCCACCGCGGACTTCACGGTGTCCACCGAGATGAGGACGTCGCTCCGCTTCCGGATTCCTTCGATGATCGGAACGACCCGCGCCGCCTCGACGTCCGCCGGCACCGGCTCCGACCCCGGCTGGCTCGATTCGCCGCCTACGTCGATCACGTCGGCGCCCTCGGCTTCCATCTCTAGGGCACGCTCGACCGCCTCCAACGCCGACGGGAACCGACTCCGCTCAAAGAAGGAATCCGGAGTCGCGTTCAGGATCCCCACCACGAGCACGCGGTCACGCCGCTCGAACCACCGCACCAAGTCCACCATCGTGGAGGAGTATATCCGTCCCGTGCGGTCCGAAGCGCAGTTTGACGGGGTGTCCCACCCCTTCTACAATCACCCGACGATCGAACACTATGGGGTGATGATCATCGCTAAGGTGCTTCTGACTACAACGATTGACAAGGTCGGCCACGTCGGCGAGGTTGTGAACGTGGCGAGCGGGTTCGCGCGCAACTACCTGTTCCCTCGCGGCCTTGCCATCGAGCCGAGCGAGCACAACATCGCTCGCTTTACCAAGGAAAGGGCCGCCCATGAAGCGGAGCTCCTCCAGCGCGCGGAGAAGGCCCGACAGCTCAAAGCCAAGCTGGCGGACCAGACGTTCGTCTTCACGCGCAAGGCTCACGGAGACGGTCATCTGTACGGATCGGTGCGTTCGGAGGACATCGCCGTCCAAATCGAGGAGACGACCGGCGAGCACATCGAGGCCTCGAAGATCCGCATGGACGCAGCCATCGAGACGCTCGGCCCGCATGCCGTGACCGTCAGCCTCTACAAGGACATCGCCGTCGACGTACGTATCCGCGTCGACGAGGAGGGCAAGAAGGAGGAGTAGCACCCATGAGCGACGGGGGGGAGAGAGAGAACCGTCGCCTGTTGTCTGCTTTCCTGCCTCGTCCTCGCGGACGGCGCGGGATGGGCCTTGTTCGACCTCGGTATAGGATTCCGGGCCAACCCGACTCCATCGAAGTCGGAGAGCGTCCTCTCTCGCGCCGTCTTCTCCGCTCCCCATGAGAGTGTGGCGGGGAGTCGACGGCCGCGGTTCGGCGGTTCGTCCCCGGCGCGTTCTGAAGGGTCTAACCGCGGACATCCTTCTCATCGCCCTTGCCACGGGGATCTCGCGGGTCCTGGGGCTCGTGCGGGACGCGTCGATCGCCCGCCAATTCGGAGCCACGGCGGCGTACGACGCCTTTCTGATCGCGTTCTACGTGCCTCAGCTTCTCCGACAACTGCTTGGCGAGGGTGCCTTGTCGACCGCGTTCGTCCCGCTCTACGCGGGCCTACAGGAGGCGGGAGACGATGCGGATCGATTCGCGAGCAACGTCCTCTCGCTTCTCGTCGTTCTCTTCCCGATCGTGTGCGTCGCCGGCATTCTGCTCGCCCCGGTGTATGTTCCATTCCTCGCAAGCGGGTTCGTAGCGGACAAGCTCACTCTGACCGTATCGCTCTCCCGATGGCTGTTCCCCTCCATCGCACTCGTCGGCTTCGGGGCCGTCTTCATGGGCATCCTCAACGCTCACCATCGCTTCTTCGCCGCCTCGTTCTCGCCGGTATGGTTCAACGCAGGTGTGATCCTCGGCGCGCTCGTGGCGGCCCCGTACTGGCCAGGTCCTCCGATTTTCGGCCTCGCTGCCGGGGCGCTGTTGGGAGCGGCAGCGCAGACTGCGTCTCAGCTGCCCCTACTGCGCCGTGTGCACTTCCGCTTCTCATTCACGTTGTGGCCGGTCCATCCGGATGTGCTCGTCCTCGCGAAGCGCATGCTGCCCGCGGTCGTCGTGTTGGCCATGGCGGACATCAACTTGCTCGTCGATAACAAGTTCGCGTCCTACCTTCCGGACGGAAATATCGCCGCACTGCAGTACGCGATGCGCCTGTTTCAGCTTCCTCTCGGGATGTTCGCCGTCAGCATCGGGACAGCTCTCTTGCCCCGTCTGGCCGTGGCTGACGCGAGAGGCGACCCAAGCCTGTTCCGACGGTACCTCGGCGACGGCTTGGCGACGACGGCGCTCATTCTCATTCCAGCCACGGTCGGCCTGATCCTAGTAGGAAAGGACACCGTCGGCCTTCTCTTCCAGCGCGGGAGTTTCTCCGCGGCCGACACGGCTCGGACCTATTCCGTCCTCGTGTCGTACACGTTCGGGCTCCTCGCCTACGGATGGGACTACGTTGGGGTTCGCGCCTGCTACGCGCTCGGACGGACGGGCCTTCCGATCGTGGGGGCCGTGGCGTCCATGGCGGTCAACGCGGTACTCGATGCCGCGCTGGTCGGCCCGCTCGGCGCCCCCGGCCTCGCGCTCGCCTCGGCGGTGGCCGGCGCCGTCGACGCAGCCATCCTGCTCGTATTCCTGCGACGGCGCGTCTCCTGGGGTCCCCTGAGGCCTCGCCTTCTTCTCATTGCCGGGGGAACCCTGCTCATGGGAGGCGCGGTGTTCGGGATCCAGTCCGTGGCACGAGCGGCACCTCTCGCGGTGCGCGTCTTCGCACCCATCCTCGCCGGCATCCTTGTCTACGCGCTGTGCGTCCGCCTCACCGAGCTCTGGGAACTCGTGCACCGTCGCTCCACCGACGCTCAGCTGTCGTAACCAAGAGCATGTCGACCCTCCGCCGAGAGACGGTCGGCGGTCCAAGGCGGATCCCACACAACGCGGACGGAGACGTCGGTCCCGGGCAGAGCCTGTCGGATCGCCTCTTCGACGTCCGAGGCGATGAGTCGCCCCATCGGACACCCCGGGCTCGTCAGCGTCATGTCCACGTCGACACGCCGATCGCCCAGTCGAACGTCGTAGATCAGTCCCAAGTCCACAACGCTGATCCCAAGCTCCGGATCAGTCACGCCGCGAACCGCCGCCATCACCTGCTCGGTTGTCATCTCCATGAGCCCTCCAGATCGAGTTCGCTCCGCCTGACTTCTTCAGACAAGAGCTAGGTCCTGTGCCATTCGGCGCGCCCAGCGGTCGGCCGCGAGAAGCTCGCCCAGATCGCTCGCGTCGTCCCCGTCGCTCCCCATCTCCGCGTGCCACCGCTCGAGGATGACGGCCAGCCCCCGGGCGATGCCGAGGAACGGGATCTCCCCGCGCAAGAAGCGGCGCACGAGCGCCTCGTCCGCCGCGTTGAGCGCCGCCGGAGCGCTCCCGCCAACCCTCGCCGCGGACATCATCGTGGCGAATGCCGGGTACCTCGCGGGGTCGAGGGGTCGGAACTCGAAAGCAAGGGGCGACGTGAAGTCGAGGCGCGGCAGGTCCGTCGCCAGTCGGTCCGGGTACGTGAGCGCATACTGGATAGGAATCCGCATGTCGTGCGTTGCGAGCTGCGCGAGGATCGACCCGTCGCGGTACTCGACGAGTGAGTGAACAATCGACGCCGGGTGCAGAACCACGTCCACTTCGTCGTAGGACACTCCGAAGAGGTAGTGGGCCTCGATCACCTCGAACGCCTTGTTGACCATCGTCGCCGAGTCGATCGTGATCCTCGCCCCCATCGCCCACGTGGGGTGCCGTAGCGCATCCTGAGGCGTGACGTGGCCGAGTACGCTCGGGTCGGTGTCCCGGAACGGGCCGCCCGACGCCGTCAAGAGGAGCCGCCGCACGTCCTTGCGTCGCCCGGCCTCGAGGCACTGGAGCACGGCGCTGTGCTCGCTGTCGATGGGAATGAGGCGGCCGCCGCCCGTCTTGAGCGCGTCGCGTACGAGGCCGCCGCCTACGACGAGGCTCTCCTTGTTCGCCAGAGCGACGATGCGGCCGCGCGACACGCCAGCGAGCGTGGGCATCAGGCCCACGGCGCCGACGAGCGCGTTGACGACAACATCCACGTCGTCCTCCGCGGCAAGGTTCGTCGGTCCTCCGTCCCCGCTAAGGACCCGAAGACTCGGAAAGCGGGCCGTCAGTCTCTCTGCGTGCGCTTCCGATGCGACAGACACCACGTCCGGTTCGACGCGCTCGATTTGCCGTTCCAGGAGCTCGACGTTCGAACCGGCCGCCAGCCCGACGATACGCAATGGCACGCCAGCGGCTTGTAGTCGTTCGACGACGTCGAGCGTCTGCGTTCCGATCGATCCGGTGGAGCCGAGAACAACGACGTTGCGGGGGCGCTTCGTCATCCGACGGCGGGAGAAGGAATCAGGTTGTTCAGGAACCCCGTCAGCTCGTCGCCGGAGATCTCCTCGCGGGCCAGAACCTCCGTCGCCAGCTTGTCCAGCGCGTCCCGGTGCTTCGTGAGAAGCTGCTTGGCCCTCTCGTAGGCCCCGATCAGGAGCCCGCGGATCTCCCGGTCCGCGAGCGCCGAGATCTCCTCGGAGTGCTCGTTCGTCTTCACGATGTCCTCGCCGAGAAAGACGTTGATCCGGTCGCTGCCCAAGCTGATCGGACCGAGCTCCTCGTTCATCCCCCATTCGACGATCATCTTCGTCGCGAGCTGCGTCGCTTCCCGGAGGTCGCTCCCGGACCCCGCGGCGAACTCGCTGAACACGATCTCCTCCGCCGCACGACCGCCGAGCATCGCGGCAAGGGCGTCCTTGAATTCCAACTGCGTGGGGTTGAAGCGCTCCTCGAGCGGCAGAGACTGGGTAACGCCCATCGATCCGTGCGACCGCGGGAGGATCGAGATCTTGTGCACCACGTTGTCCGCGGGCTTCAGGATGAAGCCGAGCAGCGTGTGGCCGCTCTCGTGGTAGGCGGTAAGCTTTCGCTCCTTCTCGGTCGGGACGACGCTCTTCCGCCGCAACCCGAGAAACAGGCGATCGGTCGCCTCCTCGAAGTCCGACATCTCGATTGTCTCCTTGTTCTTGCGCGCCGCGAGCAGAGCGGCCTCGTTGCACAGGTTTCGGAGGTCGGCGCCGACGAAGCCCGGGGTCTTTCGCGCGAGGATCTCGGGATTCACGTCCGCGGCGATCTTCCGGGTCTTGAGGTGAACGTTGAGGATCGCCACGCGGTCGCGGAGCGCCGGGTACGGCACCTGCACGCTGCGGTCGAACCGCCCGGGACGCAGGAGCGCCGGGTCGAGCACGTCGGGCCGGTTCGTCGCCGCGAGGATGATGATCCCGCGGTTCGGCTGGAACCCGTCCATCTCGGCGAGGAGCTGGTTCAGCGTCTGCTCCCGCTCGTCGTGTCCGCCGCCCACTCCCGCGCCGCGTTTGCGACCCACCGCGTCGATCTCGTCGATAAAGATGATGCACGGCGCGCTTGCCTTCGCCTTTTCGAACATGTCGCGGACGCGGGCCGCGCCCACGCCAACGAACATCTCGACGAAGTCCGATCCGCTGATCGAGAAGAACGGCACCTTGGCCTCGCCGGCGATCGCCTTGGCGAGCAACGTCTTCCCCGTTCCTGGGGCGCCCACGAGGAGAATCCCCTTCGGAATCTCGGCGCCGAGCTTGGAGAAGCGGCGCTGGTCCCTTAGGTACTCGACAATCTCCTGGACCTCTTCCTTCACTTCATCGATCCCTGCGACGTCGGCGAACGTCGTCTGGGTCATGTCCGGGTTGACGAGCTTGGCCTTCGACTGACCGAACGACAGCGCTCCCGCGCCGGTCTGAGTTCTCCGCATAATGTAGATCCAGACACCGATCAGAAGCACGATGGGGAGGAGCGAGACGAGGATCGACACGAGCAAGCCGTTGCCCGACGGTGCCGCGTACTCCACATCTTGAATGTGTTCGTCCAGAAAAGCACCGTACGCGGCGGAGTCCTGCGGGAGGTGGACCGTGATCTCCGTGCCGTCCTTCATGACGGCCACGGCCTGCGACGAGTCCTCCTTGACGTCCACCGAGGCGATCAGTCCCTGCTCCGCCTTGTCGCGGAACTCCGAGTACGAAACCGCCTGCCGTTCGTCTCGCGGGCTGAGCCAGGTCTGGAGCGCGATCAGCGCGAGAATCACGACGATCGTGATGAACGCGATGTTCCGGAGGTTCCGGTTCCTCAAGTCCCGACTCGCATCCTTCTGCATGACCGACTCCTTGTCGCTTCGCCTTGATTGTAGCACCCGTCCGGAGGAGCGTCCAACGCTATTCTGGACTGGGTTACATCCGGCCTACTTCCGAAGGAGACGCCTCCAGAACTGCAGATTCGGAAATGCCCGCTCCGTCCCGGCGACCAGGCGGCGGATGTTGGCTCGGTGGGTGTAGGTGATGAAGACGGCGAGGACGAACGTCAGCGCGACGAAGAGGGGCGGATACGGCGGCTCTCCCGGATGCACAAGGGTGACAAGCGGCACGGTCCACGCGCCAAGAAGCGACCCGAGCGACACCCACCCGGATGCGACGACCGCGACGGCAAAGACCCCGGCTCCGATGGCCACGGGAATCGGAACGAGCGCAACGAGCATGCCAGCCGCCGTGGCGACTCCCTTTCCCCCTCGGAATCCGATGTACACCGGGAAGACGTGACCGACCACGGCGACGACCCCGCAGAACACCGCGACGGTGGACGCATCCACGGGCATCGGGCCAAGAGGGAACGGGATGCGCGGAACCACGGCGGTCGCAAGGATCCCCTTGGCCAAGTCGACGATGAGAACGGCGACGCCCAGTCGCCACCCGAGCACCCGCCATGCGTTCGTCGCGCCCGCGTTCCCGCTCCCGTGTTGCCGCACGTCGATGCCTCGAAAGACACGCCCGAACACGACCGACGAGGGAAACGCCCCCAGGAGATAGGCCGCGACAAGAACCGCTGCAAGCGCCATGTTCCTTTCCCCTAGCTCCGGCCCACTTCGCGAGCAACGCTCGCCGCATCCAAGACCGCGATGGTCGCGCCCCCGGGACCCGCGTGGCTTCCCAGGGCGGGCGCCGCGTCCGCCGTTAGCACGTCTGCATCGGGAAACCGCTCGTGGAGCGCAAGCTCGTAGTACCGGGCAAGATCGGGAGCGTTCGAGTGACTGATGGCGAAGATCGGACGGTTCATGGCTGTGGCACGTCGCGACACCAGGCTCAAGACTCGCTGGCGAGCCGAGCGGAGGCCGACGCGCTTGCCGGCCGAGGCCACTCGACCCTCCCGCACGGTCAGGACGGGCAGGATCCGCAGGAAGGAAGCGATTCGCCCCTGAAGCGGAGAGACACGCCCACCTCGAACGAAGTACCGCACCGTGGGAACGTACACGTAGGTGTCACTCGCTGCCGCCGAGGCCGCGGCCACTCGAGCGCAATCCTGGAGGGGAAGCTCCGCTTCGATCGCCTGCAACGAGGCCCACACGACCAGTCCCTCCGCCGCCGAGGCGGAACGGCTATCCACGACCTGGATGGGCACTCCCGTCTCCGCGGCGACCTGCCGGGCCGCGACCTCCGCGCAGCTGCACGTCCCGGAGACGCCAGCCGACACATGCACGGAAAGGATCGCATCGAAACGGCTCGCAAGGTGGCGATACGTCGCCAGGAAGTCCGCCGGAGAGGGTTGCGAAGTGGTCGGGAAGCTCGGATCTGTCTGAAGCCGCTCGTAGAACTGGCGCGGGGTGATGTCGACGCGATCGAGATACGTGTTGTCGCCGAACGCCACGCGAAGCGGAATCACCTGAACCCGTCCGGCGGTAAGCATGGCCGTGGGCAAGTCACACACGGAGTCGGTCACGAGCGCCACACCGGATCGTGGCCCGCACGGCTCACCGGGCGGAAGCGCCTGCCACATGTCATCGACCTTCCGCCGCTCCAGGGTGCCAAACTCCTCAAGCGCCTCGAACACGAGGGCGGGCGCGTTCGAGTGCACATGCGCGTGGATCTCCTCCGCGGAGCCAGCCACGACGACGGAGTCTCCCAGATCTGCGAGCGTCTTCTGCACCAGGACCCGATCCGCGTCCGACGCCAGGACGACCGCCTCCGCGCAGTAGCGGAAGTCGACGGGCTCTGATTCCACCCTGCTCAAGAGGACGTCCGGCACGAACGCCTCATCCGGGAGCCCCGCATCGTGGCGATCCTCGTGCCACAGATGGTCGCGGATCCCCTCCAGGAAGCGGACGAACCCCAGCGCGCCGGCATCGACGACGCCCGCCTTCCGCAGAACTGCGAGCTGATGCTGTGTTTCGGCGAGCGAGCGTCGGGCGACCTTCAACCCTTCATCGAGCAGAACGCGGAAGTCGGAAACCCGATCCCTGCAGCTCGCTAGGTGCTCGGCCACCGCGCTCATCACCGTGAGAATCGTGCCCTCTCGAGGCTGAGCGAGCGCCTCGCGGGCTCGGTCCGAAGCGTGTCGAACGGCCCCCGTGAAGCGCTCGACGGTCAGGTGTGCGCAGTCGGACATCCCCTCCCGCAGACCCTGAAAGAACTGCGCAAGGATCACACCGGAGTTGCCCTGCGCGCCCGATAGGGCGGACA